>VGTG01000092.1 GCA_016874795.1 Deltaproteobacteria bacterium
CCTCCTCGCGGCCTACAGCCAGCAAGGAGATATCCTCACCGAATCCAAGACCAAGAAAAAAGCAGCTTGAACGAGCGGACATCTTAAACTGCTTATGACCCGGACTTGACTAACTGCTCCTGACAGCAGCGGGACGCGATGGCTGGGACCGTGTCAGCGCTGCGCCAGGGCGTTCGCGATGTATGCCGCGGTGCTCGCGTCCCCCGCGGATCGACGCGAGGCCGCGATCGAAAGGAGCGCGCGGCGCACGGTCGGCGAGCGCGGAGCGATCTCGAGCGCCGCGAGATACGCGCGCAGCTCCGCAGGGCCTTCGCCGCGCAGGAGCGCGAGCTGCGCTTCGAGGAGATGACGGCGGAGCGCGCCGCCGGCCTCCGCTCCGCGCACGGCGCCCGGACCGGGATCGACGAGCCCGGAGATCCACTCGAGCGCCTCGCGGCCGAGCCCGACCTGATCGAAGTACGCGGCCGGCGCCGTGAACTCGAGGTAGGGGTCGTCGTCCGTGATCGGCGGGACTCCGGTCGTCGCGGCGCGCAGCGAAGCGCCGTCCGCGAGATAGAGGAGGGCGACCGCGTCCGCTTCGCCGAGCCCGTTCGCCGAAGCCGCTGGGCCGAGAGAGTCGTCCGTGAGGCGCGCGTGCAGCTCCCGGGCGTCGGGGGCGATCCGGTCCGTCGCGCCGATCAGCACGGCGAGCGGTGCGGTCGTGCGGTGGTAGGCAATCCACAGCTCCACCTCGGGGAAGACCGTGGCGAAGCTCGCGATCACCGCGCGGAGATCCTCGACGGACATCTGATGCAGCGGCAGCCACTGCGCGTAGAGGCCGTGCGGAAGGAGATGCTCGCGCCCGATCCGATAGAAGTCCGTCGAGTAGAGGTGCGCCGTGCCCGCCGTCCAGGGAAGGAAGAGATCGGAGACGATCACGTCCCAGCGCTCCGGGCTCTCGCGCAGGAAGCGCCGCGCGTCGTCGACGAGAAGGCGCGCGCGCGGGTGCTCGCTCATCCCCTCGTTTTCGTCCGCGAAGAGCGCGGAAGCCTCGAGCACCTCGGGGATCAGCTCGACCCCGTCGACCGCGAGCCCGGGATGCGCGAGCGCCGCGCCGAGCGTCGCGCCCGTCCCGACGCCGAGGAGCAGGGCGCGCTCCGGATCGGCGTGGAGGAGGAGAGGGAGGTGCGCCTGCCGGCGCTCGAGAAGGACGCCGTCGGTCCCGCCGAGCGAGTATTGCCCATTCACGCGGAGGCGCTTCTGACCGCGCGCGTCCGCGGTGACGAGCACGGTCGCGGCGGCCCCGTCGCGATAGAAGCGGAGCTCCTCCGCGCCGAAGCGGCCGCTCCAGGGCACCTCGAGCGCGGGCGCGCGTGCCGCGAGGAAGCCCCCGACCGTGACCAAGGCGACGAGCGCGAGACGCGCGCGCTTCTCCTCGGCCGAGACGACGGCGGCAACAGCCGCGAGCCCCGCCGTGACCGCGAGGCCGCCGCCCAGGCCGAGCGCGGGAAGCAGCACGAACGCCGCACCGAGAGCGCCCACCGCTCCGCCGAGGGTGTTCGCCGCGAGGAGGCGACCGATCGTCTCCCCCGGGTTCCGTCCCGCGAGCGAGAGACAGAGCGGGAAGATCGCTCCGAGGCACAGCGCGGGCACGAGCACGACGAGGAGACCGAGCACGACCTCGCTCGCGACGCCCGTCGTCGCGGCGCTCCCGTGTCCCGGATCGGCGATGCGAAGCGCGACGTCCGGAAGGCGGCGAATCGCAAACCGAGAGGTCAGCGTCGTCGCCGCGAGCAGCACGCATGCGACCGCGAGCGAGCGGGCGACGGAGAAGCGCGAGCGTAGGAGGCGCGCCGCGACGAGCGCACCGAGGACGAGGCCGAGGAGCACCGCGGCGAGCACGATCGCAACCGAGTACACGCTGCTGCTGAGCACGCTCGAGAGACCGCGCGTCCACAGCACCTCGCTCGCGAGCCCGGCGCCTCCGACGAGAAACGTGATCACGAGAGCGGTGAGCGGACGCGCCCGCGCCGAAGAGCTCTCCCCGTAAGAGCTCGCTTCGACGCTACGCAGCAGCGTGGCCGGACGAGCGCGAGCGAGCGCGAGCGCGAGCACGGCGACGCCGATCTGCAGCGCGCTCGAGAAGAGAAACGCGCCGCGCACGCCGAGAACGCGGACCGCGCCGAGCCCCAGAAGAAGGGTGCCCGCGGCGCCGCCCAGCGTATTGACTGCGTAGAGACGGCTCGCCTGCACCGCGTCGAAGGGAAGAATCGAAACGGCGGCGGGAAGGCTCGCACCGATCAGAAACGTCGGCGGCAACAGCACGGCGAATGCGAAGGCTGCGCGTGCGGTGGGGAGAAACGCCCCAGGCAGCTCGCGCGTCATCCAGGCCGTGACGTCGGGCAGAGCCGGTCGCAGCAGCACGACGTATGCGAGCGTCGCGAAGCCCGCGCCCAGCTCCACGAGCGCATAGAGCCGCGCGCCGGGGGCGCGCCGCGCGAGCCGTCCGCCCGCTTCCGAGCCGCCCATCAAGCCCGTGAAGTACGCGGCGAGGACGACGGCGGTCCCCTCCGCGGTCGCGCCGAGGAGGAGCGAGAAGTCGCGCGCCCAGAGCACCTGCAGACCGAGCGCTGCAGCGCCGGACAGAAGGAGGAGCGCCGAGAGGATCGGCGAAGCGATCAAGCGTGTCGCCCCACGGGAGTTGAACGAGTGTTCATGCGAAATGCGATTGACAGCATGACCATCGCCATGAGAAGCGGCGTCCGTAAAGAGCGACACGCCAGGTCAATGGCGAGGCTGGCCTAAAACCTCTTCTTGGCGGTTCGCGGTCCTGAGTCGGGTGTCCGATCCGCCGATCGGTCCCGGGAGGGTTCGAGCATGTTCGTCCAATCGCGCCGCGCGGCGGTCTCCGCCTGGGCCATCCTGCTCCTCGTCGCCGCGACCTCCGCGCTGGCCGCCGGCCCGCGGCACACGTCGCCGATCCAGATCACGGACGACGGCGCGACGGTGTGGGTTGTCAATCCAGATTCCGACTCCGTCGCGAAGATCGACGCGACGAGCGATACGCTCCTCGGGGAGTTCTCCGTCGGCGACAATCCGCGCACGGTCGCGCTCGGCGGCGGCGCGGTCTACGTCGTGAACCAAGGCTCGCAGGACCTCACGCCGAAGCCGAATCCCGACACCGTGATGCGTCTCGACGCGTCGACCGGCGTCGTCGACGCGACGTTTCCGCTCGGCTTCGGCTGCGCGCCGTACGGCGTGCTCTACAACGACACGCTCGACGTCGTTTACGTGACCTGCGAGCGGCGCAGCGAGGTCGTCGTCCTCGATCCCGCCTTGTCGGGCGTGGTCGCGAGCATCCCGCTCGGCTGGCCCGATCCGCGCAGCATGGCGCTTACCTCCGACGGCTCGCGTCTCTACGTCGCCCATTTCCTGACGCGCTCTCCGAACAACGACGCACACGTGAGCGAGATCGACACGGTGGCGAGCCCGCCCGCGATCACCCGAGTCCTGAACGTGCCGCCGGACGAGACCACCTGCGAGACGATCAACTCCGGCAAGGGCGTGCTGAACCTCCTGACGGGCATCCATCTCATCCCGGACGGCGCTCCGTCGAACGTCGCGGGCCAGCTCTGGGTCGGCGGCGTCCTGCAGAACAACCTGAGCAAGGGCATGTTCAAGAACGACGAGCGCTTCGGCGGGCATGCCGATCCGCTCCTCTGCGTCGGCGGCCCGAACGACGCTCGCCGCTGCAAGACGGACGCCGATTGCAAGCCGGGCGGCCTCTGCGAAGCGAGCTTCACGGCGATCTCGCGCAATCTCTACAAGGTGAGCTTCCACGACGTGACGCGCTTCGCGATCAGCAAGATCGACCTCGCGACCGGGGACGTCGTCGGCAAGATCGACGTCGACGAGGCGAACCACGGTACGGACATCGTCTTCGATAGCGGCGGCCAGGCGGCCTTCGTCGTCGACGAGTTCTTCAACAGCCTCCACATCTTCAATACGGCGCGCGGGCAGGACGGCGATCCGACGACCGTGTTCGCGAGCCCGTCCCGCTTCGGCGAAGGCGGCGTCGATCCGGCGACCGACTGCAACGGCGGCTCGTTCCTCACGTCCTCGGAGCTCCCCTTCATCCTCCCGCCGCAGGTGCAGTTCGTGCCGATCGCGGCCGATCCGCTGCTCGTGGGCGGCGGTCTCGCTCTCACCGGCAACGAGTACGACGTGACGACCGGTGCGATGCGGGCCGTTCCCGACTCGGTCGGCACGACGCCGCACGGGATCGCGATCCATCCGGACGACTCCCGCGTCTACGTCGCGAACTTCCTGTCGCGCAACGTCGTCGTCGTGAAGACGGATCAGTACTTCTGTCCGAACGGGAACGCGTGCCAGAGCCGTCTCGACTGCAACGGCTGCGCGCCGCGCGTGATCTCTGTGATCCCGTCGATCTCGAATCCGGATCCGCTGCCGCCGCAGCTTCTCGACGGCAAGATCCTCTTCCACACCGCCGCGCGCGACGCGAGCGTGCCGAACGGCATCGGCCTCGGCTCCCCGGCGCCGCGCTTCAACTTCGACGATCCGAACGTGCTCGAGCCGGTCGGTGCGGTCGTCAGCACGTCGCACGACGCCTCGTACGTCGCCTGCATCAGCTGCCATCCCGAGGGCGGCCTCGACGGCCGGAGCTGGGATTTCTCGCAGTTCGGCGCCTCGATCCGAAACACGATGGACCTCCGCGGGCGCGCGAGCATGGCTCCCGGCGTGTGCACGGATCCTCCGGGTCAGTCGTGCACGACGGACTCGGAATGCGCGAACAATGCGGTCGGGACCTGTAGCAACGATGCCTCCGTCCTCTGCGAGCTCGACATCCAGTGCGGAAGCTGCTCGGCCGACAGCCCGACGCCGGGGATGACGTGCATGGCCGACAAGCAGTGCGGGGGCGTCTGCTCGAACGACTCGCAGATCACCTGCGAGACGGACGGCGACTGCGGCGGCGTCTGCCGCGAGGACGGCACGACGCCCTGCACGAGCGACGGCGACTGCGACTTCGGCTGCCAGATCACGAACACCTGCACGTTCTTCAGCTGCGACACGGAGACCTGTGACGTCGCGAAGTGCGTCCCTGCCTCGTCCGCACAGGTGCCGCGCAACGTCGGCGCCGATTCGAAGTTCCTGAATCCGATGGTCACCGTGCACTGGAACGGCGATCGCGACGAGGTGGAGGACTTCGAGTTCACCTATCGCTCCTTGATGGGGGCGGGTGACTGCGACGGCGTCGAGGACCTTCCGGACAAGTGTATCGGCGCTCTCGTGATGCGCTCGAACGTCGCGAAGGGGCAGGAGGTCTCACCGGATCTGGGCGCCTCGAACCGCGGCCTCTCCCCGCGCCTCGATCACATGGCGGACTACGTCTACAGCCTGACGTCCTTCGTCCGGAACCCGAACCTCGACGGCGGACCTTCCGCCGAGGCGCAGGACGGCGGCGACATCTTCTTCTCCTCGATCGCGCGCTGCGCCGAGTGCCACAACGGCCCGTCGCCGACGAACCAGCACTTCAGCGACAAGCGGACGGACCCGAACTATCCGCTCGGGCTCCAGGGCCGGCCGGAGAGCCCGAACCCGTACATTCGTCACAACGTCGCGACCTTCAATGCGTTCGACCTCGTCGATCCGCTCGAGGTCGCGACCGACATCGGGCAGTTCCAGAACGGCGTCCTGCCGATTCCCGGAAGCCGCGGCGAGCTGCTCGACTACGTGACGCCGACGCTCGTCGACGTGTGGAACACGGCGCCCTACAACCACGACGGCGCCTTCGCGACGCTCCTACACGGGATCGTCCCGTGCAACACGTTCCTCGACGACTGCGACAGCCCGGACGCCGGCAAGAACCTGAACGACCAGCACGGCACGACGTCGACCCTGACGCCGCGCCAGCTCCGGCTCCTCGCGAAGTTCCTCGAGGCGCCGCACAACGTCGCGCCGGGCGGGACGGTCCGGCAGGCGATCCCCTTCGGTCGTCTGAACGCGAAGGTGCGGTTCGGCGAGAACCCGGCGGTGGACGACGACGGTCTCGACGTGAAGGTCTCCTTCGTCGCGCCGGCTCCGTCGGGATTCAACCTCGGTTCGCTCGACGGCCAGCCGCTGACGATCACGGTCGCCGACGTCGACGAGGAGATGTTCGAGAAGACGATCCCCGCGGGCAGCTTCGACGTGAACGCTTCGGCGACGCGGGCACGCTTCAAGGACCCGGCCTTCGGCTCGGTCCTGATCCGGCTGCGCAATCCGATCACGCGCGAGTACGAGCTGACGGTGAAGGGCCGGAGGCTCGATCTGGCGCTCCTCGACAAGGACCACATCAGTATCGCTCTCGAGACGGGCAACCATGCGTTCGTCAAGACGCGCGCCTTCACCCCTTCGAGCGGAGCGCGGCGCACGCTCAAGGTCGCCGAGTAGCCGGGTGCGAGGGAGGATTGCGATGAGAACGTCCAAGAGCACCGGTCTCCACCTGGTCGCGCTCGCCGTGGCCGCTCTTGCCTTCCTGGCTCCCGCTTCGGCGCGCGCTCTCGTGCCCGCGCCGGATCTGCCCGAGGGCACGTTCCACGAGCTGCACATCTCGCTCGCGAACACGCTCACCGTGGCGCAGCAGATCACCCAGCCTTCGATCTGCACGAACGGGAACGTCTGCCTGCACGACGAGATCCGGATCGGCGTCAGCGTCAACTTCGAGGAAGGACGCATCGCGATCGACGGTCGCGCGCCGGAGGACGAGAACGGAAACCCGGTCCTTCCCGGCGCGCCCGGCGCGATCCTCTTCAACACCCAGGCGGGGCCGGCGGAGATGTCGTTCGCGCCTCCCTGCGAGAACCCCGACGGCTGCGTCGGCGGCGAAGCTCTCTACATCGGCACGATCGACCAGGGCGGAAACGTGTTCTTTCCCAGCCTCGGAATGAACTTCCAGCTCTTCGGCGTGCTGCCGATCTCCCAGTTCCGCGCTCCGATGTCCACGGGACCGACCACGGACCCGGCCGATCCGGGCGTCGTCGCGAAGGGAACGCCGCTCGACTTCGCGACCGGCGAGCTGCACCTCGAGGGAATCGACTTCATCCCGGCGCCCATCGTCGGGACGACGCTGCAGCTGAACCGCATCCGCGGCATTCTCGATCCGGTTCCGATCCCGCCGGTCGCGACGAAGGACCTGCTCACCTGCCAGACGGCGATCCAGAAAGCCGCGACGACCTTCGTCGGCGTGGAGCAGACCTCGCTTTCGAAGTGCGTCGACGCGCTCCTCGCGTGCGAGGTCGCCGCGGAGACGGGCGGCCCGACCGCGGGCTGCGCCGCGCAGGCGCAGGGCATCTGCGACGACGCGGAGGTCCGCATCATCCGCGCCGAGCAGGCGCTCTCGCGGAAGATCGTCCGCGGGTGCGGCAAGGTCGGTCCCGCGAACATGGTCGCGATCGAGGGCGGCCTCGGCCTGAGCCTCTTCAAGCCGCAGTGCGACGAGCTCGGCATCTCCACCGGGACGCGCGAGGACATCGCGCTCTGCATCGGCCGCGCGCTCGCGTGCTCGACGGAGGAAATGGTGGGCCGCTTGAAGCCGCGGGCGTACGAGGTGCTCGCGAGCGCCGGATACGACGCATTCGTCGCGCCGGACGGCTGCGTGCCCGACCTGGGCGCGGGCGACGCGAGCGGTCACTCCGCCGCGGACCTGCTGCGCTGCCAGACGGCGATCGAGAAGCAGGGTGCCAAGTATGGGAAGATCAAGCAGGGCGAGCTGCAGGCGTGCTTGCTCGCGAACCTCGAGTGCCACCTGCCGTTCGAGCTCGACGACCCGGGCAATCTGGATCCGGAATGCGTCGATGAGGCGACGGAGCGCTGCGACAAGGCGCTCACGAAGATCGCTTCCGCCGACACGAAGAAATTGATGGCGATCCAGCGGGCCTGCACGTCGCTCGACGCGGCCGACATTCCGGCCCTCCAGGAGGGGCTCGGCTTCGCCGGCATCGAGGACCTCTGCTCGTCGCTCACGCCGGCGGGAGATCTGTCCAGCGTCGACGGGCTGATCGACTGCCTCTCGCGTAGCCTCGACTGCTCGCTCGAAGGGATCGCGCGCAGCATGGTGCCGCGCGGCCACGAGGTCCTCCATCACCACGGCTCGGAGGATGTCGTCGACGCGAATCCGTGCGTGCACCCCGAGTGCGGCGACGGGCTACTCGACGTGGGTGAGGAGTGCGACGAGCTCTTCGACCCGGATCAGCTCTGCAACGCCGACTGCACTCTCGTCGAGTGCGGCGACGGCCTCCAGCAGGGCACCGAGGAATGCGACGACGGCAACGTGGAGGACAACGACGGCTGCTCGTCGACCTGTGAAGACGAGCCGTTCGCTTGCGGAAACGGAGTCGTCGAGTTCTTTGCCGGCGAGGTCTGCGACGACAGCGACTCCGCGGCGGGGGACGGCTGCAACTCGAACTGCCAGTCGAACGAGACCTGCGGCAACGGCTTCGTCGACACGATCCGCGGCGAGACCTGCGACGACGGCGGCTCGAGCTTCGTCGCCTCGCTCAACGGCTCGCAGGAGACTCCGCCCGTCGTGACGGCGGCGACCGGCACGGGCAGCGCGACGCTCAACCCGGACGACACGCTCACCTACAGCCTGACGACGACCGGCCTGACGGCCACCATGGCGCACATCCATCTGGGTGCCGCCGGCGTCCCGGGTCCGATCGCGATCAACCTGGCCGGCGGGCCGACGTCCTGGGCGGGCACGACCGCACCACTCACGGCGGAGCAGAAGGCGCAGTTCCGCGCCGGCCTGATGTACTTCAACGTGCACACCGCGGCGAACGTGAGCGGCGAGATCCGCGGACAGATCGGCTTCGCGCCGACCGCTTCGGGCGACGGTTGCAGCGCCGATTGCCGGTCGAACGAGACCTGCGGGAACGGCGTGATCGACGCCGTGACCGGCGAGGCGTGCGACGACGGCGACATCTTGAACGGAGACGGCTGCGACTCGACCTGCGAGATCGAGGCTTGCTCGTTCCAGAGCCAGCCGGCGCTCGGGACCCGGGTCTTCACGATCGACGAGGTCGCGAGCGAGCTCCGCAACTCGATCGTGCCGGGCCTGAAGCTCGGCACCGTCTACTCCGACGTTCCGTTCTCGTTCTCCGCGAGCGGGACGGACGCGAGCGGCAGCGCGATGATCACGCTCGACGACGACGTGATCGTGACGATCGACATCGGCCTCGGGAACCAGACGCAGTGCCTCAAGTTCGAGGCGGCCGGCTCGTCCGGGACGTTGAACTGCTGCGGCGGGAAAGCGGTCGACATGAGCTTCACGCGCGACAGCAACACCGGCGGCGTGCCGACGACGGGCGGTCAAGCGAACGGTCCGGCGATCCAGCTCGGCGGCATCGGGATGGGCGGCATCGGCGACATGCTGATGTCCTTCAGGGTCCGCGAGTCGGGCGGCGCGCTCGGAACGGATTGCACCACGGCGACGTACGGAGGTCCGTCGACCCGGTTCTGGACCACCGGGACCGCGACGGCCCGGGTCCTGCGCCCGGGGCAGGGCGGGGCGGTTCTCGAGTTCGCCCGGACGGGACAGCCCTTCGACTGTGCCGCCTGGACCACCACGGACGGCCCCGGCGCGATCCTGAGCGCGGACACGGCGCTCAACGCGAGCGGCAGCACGGATGCGGGCAACATACGCCGCATCGAAGACTGAGGTCAGAGCCATGAGGACGACCCCCGGAAGGCACCGCGGCGTGATTCTCGCCGCGGTGCTCGTCGCCGCGTTCGCGGCGCGCGAGACGGCTGCGCAGCCGGCCTTCGATCACATGAAGTGCTACAAGATCAAAGATCCGGAGGGCGGGAAGCAGTACACCACGGACCTCGTTCCCGAGATCACGCACGACTTCGTCACCGAGCTCGGCGACCGGATCGTCGGCGGGTTCCTCGTGCCGGGCTGCCGGATCAAGATGCCGGCGAAGTTCTTCTGCATCGACACCCGGACGGAGAACGCGCACGACGTCAAGCCGCCGTACGACCCGTCCTCCTGGATGGTCCCCGGCGCCGAGTCGGGCGAGCGGCTCTGCTACAAGCTGCTCTGCCCGCCGGTCCTGCCGAAGTCGCTCGACGTCATCGACCAGTTCGGGGCGCGCACGATCGAGCTGCGCGGTCGGACGGAATACCTCTGCACGCCGGTCGTGCGGCAGAACCCGTCGACCGACCCGTGCGAGATGGCGGGCAACGGGCAATGCGGCGGGACCTGCGGACCGGGCGAGAGGTGCCTCGCGCTGTCGGGAGAGGAGTGCTCCTGCCTGCCCGAGAGCTCGATGTGCGCCTCGTCGCTGACGTGCTCCGAGGGGCATTGCGGCGGGGTCTGGGAGACGTGCGTCACCCTTCCGATCGGCGGCTGCGGCTGTAGTCATCCACCATGATCTCGAGCGACGGAACGTCGCAGCCTCCCTTCCTTGCGAGGCTCGGAAGAGGGCGCTAGGTGGGCGTCATGACCGACGGCCCTAGTCGTCGCCGCGGCTCTCGCGAGAGCCGCGACCGAAGCTAAGGCCGCTACGCGTCGGGCTCTCCCTCCGCGTAGCGGAGGAGGTTCGAGCCATGACGCAGACCGAACGCCCGGGTTTCGACCGGAGCGACCGCGAGCGCGCGGAGGCCACAGACTCCACTCGAGCCTCGACCGCGGCCGGGGGCGACGTGCTGATGGCGATCGACCTCGCCGATGCCTGGTCGGTCCTCGACGCGGCGGAGCGCGCGCAGGGGTTCGCAACGCTGCCGCGGAGCGAGGCCGAAGACTTCTTCCTTCGCCTTCCGACGCGCGGGCAGGCCGAGCTGTTGCTGACGCTGCCCGCATCGGAGCGTCGTTCGTTCGCGCGGCTCCTCGCACCCGACGACGCGGCCGACCTGATCCAGCACGCGCCGCACGAGGACCGCGCCGGCCTTCTCGCTCTCCTCGACTCGGCGACGATGCACGAGGTGACCGGCCTTCTCACCTACGCCGAGGACGAGGCGGGCGGCCTGATGACGCCGCGCTACGCGCGCCTACGCCCGGAGATGACCGTCTCCGAGGCGATCAGCTACCTCCGCCGCTACGCGAACCAGCATCGCGACGCGACCTATTACGCGTACGTCCTCGACGACGCGCAGCACCTCCTCGGCACGGTGTCCTTCCGAGAGCTCTTTGCCGCGAATCCCGAGGACCGGATCGCCGACGTGATGCGCGGCGACCCGGTCGCCGTGCAGGAGGACCTCGACCAGGAGGCGGTGAGCCGTCTGTTCGCCGCGCATCACTTCCTCGCCTTGCCGGTCGTCGACGCGGAGCACCGCATGAAGGGCGTCGTCACGATCGACGACATCGTCGACGTCGTGCGCGAGGAGGCGACCGAGGACATCCACAAGATCGGCGGCACCGAAGCTCTCGACGCGCCGTATCTCTCGATCGGCTTCCTCCGCATGACGCGGAAGCGCGCCGGCTGGCTCTCGGCGCTGTTCGTCGGCGAGATGCTGACGGCGACCGCGATGGGTCACTACGAGCATGACCTCGCGCGCGCCGTGGTCCTGGCGCTCTTCATTCCGTTGATCATCTCGAGCGGCGGCAACTCGGGCTCGCAGGCGACGACGCTCGTGATCCGCGCGATGGCCCTGCACGAGGTGGGCCTGCGCGACTGGTGGCGCGTGATCCGGCGCGAGCTCGCTTCGGGTTTGGTCCTCGGCGCCATCCTCGCGGTGATCGGGCTCGTGCGCATCCTCGCGTGGCAGGCTATGTTCCAGTCGTACGGCGAGCACTTCTTCCTGATCGGGTTGACCGTCGCTCTGAGCCTGATCGGCGTCGTGACGTTCGGCACGCTCGCGGGCTCGATGCTGCCGTTCCTTCTGCGGCGGCTCGGCTTCGATCCGGCGAGCGCCTCGGCGCCGTTCGTCGCGACGCTCGTCGACGTGACCGGGCTCGTGATCTACTTCACGGTCGCGAGCGTGGTCTTGTCGGGCACGCTGCTCTGACGGCTCGTCCTCGCAACAGGCTTGCGGGCGTCGCCGGCAGAGATCGGAGAGCGTTCGACGGAGCGCCGTGAGTGCGCGGGTGGGTCACGATGACCAGGAGCTGGTAGCGGCGTCAGTCCCAGGAGTCGGGCTGCGCTCGGAAGCGCGTGGGTACGCGATGCACGTCCGCGAGGATCTCGCGAATTTCGCCGGCAGGGGTGCTCGGTGGAAAGCCCATCTCGATGGAATCGGAAAGGCCGCCGAACCGCTGCTCGATGGCCGGACCGAGCCGGTCGTAGCGGGCGATCGCGGTGAACTCGTTCACGACCTCGTCCGGCACGCGCGTGGCCATCTCGGCCCAGCGGCCCTCGCGCGAGAGGCGGTGCAGCTCGGCGCCCAGATCCTGCCAGCCGTGCAGCTCGAATACGGGCAGGTAGGTGCGCGTCGACCCGTAAAAGGCGATCCGGTAGCGAATGGCTTCGACGGCCTTGGCAACCGCGGCATCGTCCTTGCCGGTGGCGATGAATCCGCCGCCGCAGATCTCGAAGGACTCCCGCGGGCGGCCGCGATCGCGGAGGGCCTGCTCGAGATTGGGCAGCGCCACCTCGGCGAGGTAGCGGCGCGTGCAGAAGCCGTGCAGACGAACACCGTCGCAGGCTCGCCCGGCGAGACGAAGCATCGCGGGTCGCACGGCGGCGATGAAGACCGGAACGGGGGGTAGGCCCGACGGCGGCGGCGAGAACTCGGGCGTCATCAAGGTGAAGCGATAGTACTGCCCCTCGTAGGCGAGCGGCACGCCCTTCTCCCATGAGCGCCAGATCGCGCGCAGCGACTCCACGTACTCGCGCAAGCGCGTCGCCGGCTTCTCCCATGCAACGCTGAAGCGACGCTCGTTGTGGCCCTTGACCTGTGTGCCGAGTCCCAGCACGAAGCGTCCCCGCGAGTTGACCTGCAAGTCCCAAGAGATGTTGGCGACGACCATCGGGCTGCGCGGAAAGGCAACCGCGATTGCCGTGCGAAGCTGAATCCGCTCGGTCGCCAGCGCGGCGAAGGCGAGCGGCGTGAACGGGTCGTTGGCGATCTCGGGCGAGGCGAACGCGTCGAAGCCCGCGGCCTCGATGGTCCGCGCGGCCTGCGGGACGTCTACCCAGCGGGTGGAAATCGAGAATGCTTCTGCTCGCATGGTGGGCGAACGTAGCGCACCGTTCGCGAACGCTACAAGTGATCTCCCACGGACATCGTCACGCGGGCCGGACCCGGAGCTCATCTCGAGGGCGACCGCCCGCGATGAGCGTGGCCCCTCTCGTGGAGCAGCAGCGACGAGCCCGAACGGGTGTCCCAAGGGGCGTTTGACATCCGCCTTGGACCGGATTGAAGTCTCTTCGGCCGGTTCGTGCGAAAAGCCTCTGCATTCCGGCCCGTTCGAAGTTCGACTCGGCTGATGCACGATCGCTCGAGGGTTGCCGTCGTCGTTGCTGCCGCTGCGCTGATCGCGGCAGCCTGGGTTCCCGCCGACGCGGAGCGCGTTGCGATCCCGCGGCCCGTGGTAAAGGACACGTCGCCGGGCGGCAGCATCGGCCCGCGAGCGATCCGTCCGATCCGACCGGCCCGTCCCGATGACGGCGGGCCCGATACCGGTCGCGGGGTCGGCAATCCGTTCTTCTCGAGTCCGCACGCGAAGCCGATCGCGCTCTCGAGCGACGGCTCGCGCGCCTACGTCGCGAACACGCCGGCCGACACGGTCGACGTGATCGACGCCGCGAGTGGCGTCATCGTGACGCGCATCAGCGTCGGGATCGACCCGGTCAGCATCACGGTTCGGCCCGATGGCAAAGAAGTCTGGGTCGCGAACCACGTCTCGGATTCCGTGAGCGTCATCGATTCGAACGCGAGCAGCGCCACGTACGACCAGGTGATCGCGACCGTTCAGGCGTTCGACGCCGCGACGCGTTCGACGCGCTTCGACGAGCCCGTCGGGATCGCGTTTGCGAGCAACGCCAAGGCGTACGTCGCGCTCTCGTCGGAGAACAAGATCGCGATCATCGACGTTGCTTCGCGAGCCGTGACCGGGCATCTCGAGATCGGCGCACAGGACCCGCGCGCGATCGCGGTGCATGGCGACCGGCTGTACGTGATCCCGTTCGAGTCGGGCAACCAGACGGAGCTTGCCGGTTGCCTCGGCGCGGAGAACATCGACGGTGACCAGTGTACCTTCGATATCCTCACGCACGTCGTCATCAACAACAACGTGCTCTCGCTGGGCTACGACGCGGACATCGTACGCGATCCGCGCGTACCCGATCGCGATCTCTACGTCTTCGACACGGCCACGGACCAGGTTACGGACATCGTCTCGTCGATCGGTACGCTCCTTTGCGATCTCACCATCGATTCGCAGGGGCGCGTCTTCATCGCGCAGACCGAAGCGCGGAACGACGCGAATGGGCGCGCGGGAACGTTGAAGCACGAGCTCATCGACCTCGAGAACCGGGCGTTCCTGAATCAGGTCGGGACGGTCGATTGCTCGGCCGGCTGCGGGATGCCGGTACCGATCGACCTCGATCCCGAGTTGCCGGCACAGCCCGCGCCGGGAATGGCGCTGGCGACGCCCTTCGGCATCGCGATCAGCGGCGATGACTCGACGCTCGTCGTGACCGCAGCGGGCTCCGCGAAGGTGTTCACGATGGACGCCGCGACGGGCAACGTGCTCGGTCGGGCCGACGTCGGCTGGGTGCCGCGCGGCGTTGCACTGCAGTCTTCGAGCAGCGGCGCGGCGCAGACGGCGTGGGTTTTGAACGCCGTCGCAAACACGGTCTCGGAGGTCGACGTTTCGAGCCGGACGCAGCCGCGCGTCAAGCGCACGATCGCGCTGGAGGATCCGACGCATCCGGACGTCAAGTTCGGACGCTTCGCATTCAACAACGCGAACCAGTCCAGCTCCGGCACGTTCTCGTGCGAGAGCTGTCACCCGGATGGCCACACGGACCAGCTCTTGTGGGTCCTCGGCGGACCCAAGTGCGACCTGCCGGGCTGCAACCAGATCCCGCCGCGCAGCACGATGCCGATCCGCGGTCTACGGGACACCGCGCCGTATCACTGGGACGGCGTTCCGGGTGACCCCTTCGGCGGTCGCAACGGTCAGGATCCGTTCGGAGACTTCCCACCGAACTGCACGACGCCCGAGAGCTGCACGCGCCATCTGTTGGACGGCGCGCTCGCCGGAACGATGTGCGATCAGAACGACTGCCCGACCAATGAGGAGGGCAAGCCCGGATTGCTGACGAAGGCCGAGCGCGATGCGATGGCGATCTTCCTGCTCGGTGTTCCGCACGTGCCCGGGCGCGAGCGCCCGATCGACGATGCCATCACGCCGATGGCACGCCAGGGCTTCGACAACTTCTTCGTGAACGGGAACCGCGGCACCTGCGGCACCTTCGCGTGCCACAAGATGCCGTTCTGGACCGGAACCAACATCGGCGGACTGAACGGGATGGACGCGCCGTCTTTCCGCGGCATTCCCGATCGCTGGCTGATCCTGCCGCAGGGCCGCACGAACATCTTCGAGCTGGTCGATCCGCTGTCGAAGCCGGGGACGAACGAGGTGCCCTGGGACTACGACAAGGGCTTCGATGAGCTGTCGATGTGGGCGCTGACGTTCGGAACCGAGGAGAACCCTGCGCTGAATCGGAATACCGGCGGCTACGGCCCGTTGGAGGTCTGGCAGATGTTCCTCGAAGGGAACATGGGGACGCCCGGAGCCTACGGTCGCCAGGTCACGTTGAACGAAGACTCGGCGCGGAGCGCCGCCACGGCAATGGTGCTCGACGCACTGGAGCAGTCCGCGTCGGATGGCGCGATCATTCTGCTGGCCGAAGGCGTCCGTTTGGGCGACGGCGGGGCCGGAGCGGTCGAGCTGACGTATGAGAACGGTTCGTACGGCTCGTACTCGCGCGAGCAGCTCGTCGAGGAGGCGGCGGCCGGCGGACTCGTGCTGACGGTGACGGGTCGGATCGGCCCGAACGTGACGGTCGACCAGCCGCAGCCGGAGCTCTGGTCGGGGTCGGATTCGGCGCGCGGCGGCAAGCACCTGCTGTCGTACCTGCCCGCCGACAACCCGATGCAGCTCTTCGGCCGGCACATCATGCCCGGCTCCGCCGTCTTCGTGAACGGTCGTCGGGTGCGCGGATCCGTGCGGTGCCGGGGCTTCTCACAACTGCCGAACTGCCCGGGCGAAGCGATCGTCCTGCACATCGAAGAGGCGGATCTGCCGCGCGAAAACGGGATGCACCTGGTTCAGGTACAGACTCCGGGCGGCCTCCAGAGCAACGAGTTCATGTTCTTCACGAATTGGCTCGAGTGATTCGATGGCGCACGACATCGTGATTCGCGGCGGGACCATCGTGGACGGCACGGGGGCCACGCCGGTCGCCGGATCCCGACTTGCGCCCCGGTCGGCATAGGCTCGGCTGCGCGAGGCCTTCCGAGTCACCATCGCGGCGAGGCTGCGTACGCGCTCGTCCTCTACGCCGAGGTGCTCGACCAGTACGGCGATCACCACGGCGGCGTCGAGCGTCGCATCGAGAAAGACGTCGGCCGGTGTGCGATCCCGCCGCAGTCGGACCAGCCCGTCTCGTTCGAGTGTCGAGAGCTGGCATGAGCTGCCGCGCGCTGCGGGTGCGCGGTGCAGGCGGGACGATCCGACCTGCCGAGCTTCGCACGGCCGTCTTGACCGTCCGAGCGAGCAGGTACGAGAATGCGCCGGATGAGCGACCCGTTTCGCAGGTGGCTCCCGATCGCTGTGATGGGGGCGCTCGGCTTCGTCCTCGGCGCTTGTGCCGATGGGCCGCCTGCCGGGGGTATCGCGCCGCGGCTCCAGCTGTCGGCTCTTCCCGAGGACGGTGGAGCCTTCCTCACCTGGTACGGCCTGTCCGCCGAAGGCCCTTGGCAGATCGAGCAGCGTGCGCCGCAGGGCACCGCGTGGCAGGTGGTCGCGTCGAGCGAAACGACCAGCCGGTCGATGGGGCCGCTCGAGAACGACCGCCGTTACGCATTTCGGGTGCGCGGGCACGTGGTCGGCGGTGCGGAGATCGTCAGCGCGGCCGCCGACGTGACGCCCCGCGACCGCGGCCGCTGCAGCTATCCCCGGTTCCATCCGCTGTTCCCGCGCCTGTCCTTCTTCTGCACGTTCGACGATCTCGATCAATACTTGACGGAGGAGGGGATCCCGCCCGCGGAGCTGCGGTGCCGCGGCGCGCCGGTGGCCTGGGACAGCAACGTGCCGAACTGCGTGTACACGTTCGGGGACGACGTCTTGCTTCTCTCCCGCGCGGCCGACCGGTTGCCGGCCTACCAGCCGCTCCTCGATCGGGACGACGTCCGGACGCTCGCACGCCGTATCGTGTGGGGCGCGGACGACCCGTACGGGACGCCGGACGCCTGGCCGTACGAGGTGACCGAAGATCACGGGTACTCCCCGGGCGACGTGTCCGGCTGGGCCGTGAAGACCGACTTCCGCATCTCCTACGCCGGCGGGCGCTTCTCGTCTCGGGTGACGCGTTACACGCCACCGAACCTCGTCCCCGGACGTCTTGCCATCTTCCACGAGGGACACGATGCGACGGCACGCGTACTCGGCGCGGACGTGATCTCCTGGCTCCTCGCGCGTCGCTGGACGGTCGTCGCGATGGACATGCCGATGGTCGGGCAGAACGCGCGCGACGCTGCGGCACCGCTGGTGAACCACAACGAGCTGTGGCGTCTCGACGACGGCGGCGCGAGCCCGCTCGCGTGGTTGCTCCTGCCGGTAAAGGCGGTGGTCGACGGCTTCATCGTCGAGCATCCGGGCGACGACCGCGTCGTCCTGATGGTCGGGCGCTCGGGCGGCGGGTGGACGACGTATCTCAGCGGTGCGCTCGATCCGCGGATCGACGTCGCGGTCGCGGTCGCCGGCGGCTCGCCGCAATCACAGCGCCTGCTCGACGTGCTGGAGGCCTGGGAGCTCGGTGACTACGAGCAGTTCTTCCCGCAGCTCTACGACGTGGTGGCGCACGAGAACCTCATCGCCGCTGCCGGCACGCGCGCGCTGTTCGTCGCGTACACTCCGCGCGACCCGTGTTGCTACCGGCTCGGCCCCGAAGACCCGTTCTTCGCCTGGCTCGCGGCTGCCGGCGCGGCGACGGGCAAGCCGATCGTCGCCGCGGTCGATCCCGAGCATGGCGAGCACGGGTTGAGCGTGGCACAGCTCGAGGAGCTAGACCGTTTCCTCGCCGTCCACGCTCCCATCCCCTGACGCATGGCAACGAGCGCGGCGAAACGCACCGCCGGCGGCATGTCGCGAGACGCCACCTTGGTTGACGTGTGGGTCGCTGCTCGACGTCGCATTCGCGGATAGCCTCTACGGCTTGGGAGGGACGATCGTGCGCAAGCGCGGTGCAAGAGAAGGAGGAGGGATGACGCAGCCGAGGGGCACAGCCGGAGACCGCGCTGGAGGGAGTTGACATGTCGAACCGTGCTTCCGGGCTCGATCGCCGGTTGCTGAGTCGCCGTCGCTTTCTGCGTGCGGCGGTGGCGGCGCTGCCCGCGACGGCCGCGGCGGGCGGCGGCCTCCACCTGCTCGCGTGCGGCGACCCCTCGAGCGGCGGCGTCGCGCCGGCTCCGGTCGCCGGCGCCCGGTGGCCCGACTCTCTGACCGATGCCGGACATGTCGAGAACGATCTCGTGCTCGAGGTGCTCGCGGGACGTCTGCCGAGCGACCTCCAGGGCCACTCGTTCGTCGTCTGCTCGCTGCCCTTTCCCGAGGACGTCAGCTCGCCGTTCAACGGCCTCGGCATGCTCTACCGCTTCGACCTCGACCCGGCCGGCGTCGCCATGAAGAACCGCATCCTACGCACCGACGACTACTATGTGGACGAAGCGTCGGCCGGCACGCCGTGGGCGTTCGACAATGCCGGAATCGCGCGGTTCGGCCGCTTCGGTGTGCGCAACTTCGTCAACACCGCTCTGCTGCCCATGGAGGAGCGTCTCCTCGCCACCTTCGACGCCGGGCGCCCCCACCTCGTCGATCCGATGTCGCTCGAGATCGTGACGCCGATCGGCTTCAACCGTGAATGGCCGATCGGCCTCGACGTCTTCGGCGACGCGCCGCTCTTTCCCGTCCACTTCACGAGCGCGCACCCGCAGTTCGACCCGAACGAGCGCCGCTACTACGGTGTCGCGTACGGAGGCACCGCGTTTGGAGGCAAGCCGTTCGCGAGCATCATGACCTGGGAGAACGACGGCGCCGTCGTGACCAACCCGGTCGTCCTGCCGGACGGCTCTCCGGTCGCGATCCGGCAGTCGATGCACCAGATGGCGATCACGCGCGAGCACATCGTCCTCTGCGACGCCTCGTTCGTGAATTCGATCGATCCGTACTCGCCTGGGCGCGCGCGGTCCGACGTCGACTACTACATCGTGCCCAAGGGCGAGCTCGGACGTGTCGGCGGCGCGCGCGCGGTGCACGTCGTCATCCCGCGCGAGGCGGCGCACTTCCAGGTGGACTACGACGACGTGGGCGGTCGAATCGTTTTGCACGCGGCGCATGGCTGCGGCGCATCGTCGGGATGGATGACCAATGCCGACACGCTCTCCCGCACTCAGGAGCGCATAGACCCGCGCGACTCCCAGAAGCCGCTGTCGTCGACCGATGTCGGCCGCATGGGCCGCTACGAGATCGATGCCACGACCGGCGTGTTGCGAGACGCCGTAGCGATCGCGGACGAGGCCTACACGTGGGGTCCGGCCCTCTACTCGACGACCACGGGCGAGGTCACGCGGGACCGGCACGAGAGCCTGTACTGGGTGTCGATGGGCTTCTCGCCCGCGAACCTCGTGAGCCGGGTGGTGAATGCCTTCCTCGACTACCCCCATCGCACGGTCGCGATCGCCGATCTGCCGCAAGAGATCGTCCCGGGCGCGCTCTTCCGCTTCGACGCCGATCGCGGCGCGATCGCCGACGCGTATGCCTTCCCGACCGGCTACTTCGGGCTGTCGCCGCAGTTCGTACCGGGGCGGGGCAGAAGCGGACCGCGCGAGGGCTATGTGATCACGACAGTCGTCTCGGACCAACCTGACGGGAGCTCGAGCGGGGACGAGGTCTGGGTGTTCGACGGTCGCAACCTCGGACGCGGACCGCTGTGCCGCCTCGGGCACACGCTGCTGAACCTTCCGTTCACGCTGCACACGGCCTGGATGCCGTCACTCGTCCCGCTCGATGCGGGCCGGTATTTCGTCGAGCCGCGCGACGACTACGGCGCGACCATCGCCGCGCTGCCCCCGGAGGCGCGCCCGATTGCCGAGCACGCCTACGCGCGCTCGCGGCGTTGAGCCCGCCGGACCGTAGCCGTCTCCAGAGGGCGTCCGCGTGACGGACCCAGGGGTTCACGCGCAGCGCCTACACGGGCACGCAGCGGTGGGCGGTCGTCTGGGGTGGCGACATCCCGGGAAGCGAGCTCTTCGGCAACGGTCCGGGCACCGATCTCGGCCTGCGGAGCGCGATCATCAGCCAGCAACGCGCGGCAGAAGTCGCTGGCACGGCGGTCGTCGCGGCTCTCCGTCATCGAGGCGCGGCGAGGAAGGCAACGTCCCGTCGGGCGCATACGGTCTCGACCTCGCCGGTGAGGCAGTTGAGGATGCCGCCGTCGACCCGTAGAAGCCCCGAGCCGCTCGAAGCGACGCGGCTGGAGGCTGCAGTGAACCCCGGCACCACGGATACGACGGACGAAGCCTCGGAAAAGCTGTCGGAGAAGCTCGCGGCGATCGCTCGCAGCCTTCCCGACCAGAAGCTCACGGTGCACGAGCTGCTCGAGCGCGTCGGGCAGTCGGGCATGCTGATGTTCGCCGTCTTCCTGACGCTTCCCTTCCTCGTGCCCGTGTCGGTGCCGGGCGTCAGCACGGTGTTCGGGCTGCTGATCATCCTGATCGGCATCGGCTTCGCGCTCGACCGGTTGCCCTGGCTGCCGTCGTTCGTGATGGCCCGGTCCGTGCCGGCCGGAAAGCTGGCAGCGGCGCTCGAGCAGGGGAGCAAGCTCGTCGCGCGCATCGAGCGCTTCCTGCATCCGCGCCTCGACTTCTTCGTACACGGCCCCGGCGCGGGGCGCTTCAACGGGCTCGTGCTCGCCTTCGCTGGCCTCCTCCTGATGGCGCCCTTCGGCTTCGTGCCGTTCTCGAACACGATTCCGGGGCTCGCGATCCTCTTCCTCGCCCTCGGAATGCTCGAGCACGACGGCATGTTCGTGATCGGCGGATACCTGCTGACGCTGGCGACGTGCGTCTATTTCGGCGCCCTGGTGCTGGGCGCGTACCACGCCGGCTCGCTGGTGCTCGGGGGCTGAAGCGCCCTCTCACCGCGGACGCTACGGTCGGCAGGCGAGCTTCTTCGCGTACACCGCGCAGCTCGCGTTCGCACCCTCGTCGTCCTGGCCGGCGGGCGTCAGGGTGACCGTCATCGGCCCGGCCTGCAGCTCGTCGACGACGAAGGGTGCCTCCGCGGGAGTCAAGAACGATTTCAGCAGCGCCTTGCACCCTAGCCTGCATTTCTCACCAGATCACGTCGCGAGGCGGTCGAGAGTGCCGAAGATTCGCGAGCCTCGGACCGGAGGGCGACGCAGGCGTACTTGAACAGTACGTCGAGGAGCCCGGAGGGAGAAG
>VGTG01000093.1 GCA_016874795.1 Deltaproteobacteria bacterium
CGGGAATCGCGCCGACGATCGTGCAGAGCGAGGAGACGCGCTTCAGCGGGGTGTACGCGAGCACGTACAGCCCGAGCGTCAAGGCGGCGAGGCCGGCCGTGAGCTCGTTCACGACCGCCGCGAGGTACACGGTCCCGAGAAGACCGAGGCCCCCGCCGATGGCGAGGACCGTCACGGGCTCGAGACGCCCGGCGGGGAGCGGCCGATTCCGCGTGCGTTCCATGCGCGCGTCGGTGTCGCGCTCGAGGAGCTGGTTCAGCGCGCTCGCACCCGCGGCGACGAGCGCGGTTCCGAGCATCGTGTGGAGGAGCTCGATCAGGTGCGCGCCGTGCGCCGCGCCGAGCAGGTAGCCCGCCGCGGTCGTCACCACGACCATGAAGGTGATCCGCGGCTTCGTGAGCTCGACGACGTCGAGGACGCGCGCGACGGGGCTCGCCATCGCGACGCTCCTCTCGGTCGGACTCACCGATCGGAGCATAGCCTTCGGGCCGGAAGACCGCCCGCCGCGGGCAGCGGAGGAAGCTCGCGCGGCATGCAGCGCGGGATCCTCGCTCGCTCGTGTATCGCGGGCGGGGATACTCATCGCGCGTCGCTCGCAGGTGCCGTGGCCTCGGTCGCGGGGATCAGGCGCACCTCGAGAGGCTCGTCACCGCGCTCCGGCTTCGTCCAGGAGGTGCTGGTGAGACCTCCGAGCATCAGGGCCAGCGCTGCGATCAGCGAGGCGGGCACCATGGTCCAGACGATCTCGACCGTCCGCGTGTCGGCGTTCGCCTCATTGCGCCGCAGGAGCACGCCGAGCGTCCGTACCTGGACGGCGAAGAAGAGGAGGCCCGAAAGCCAGAAGATCCCGTTTTGCACTTCGTCCGCTCCGGATCGGGAAGCCGCGGCGCGGCGCCGTCGGGGCGCCGCGCCGTGCGCTACGCGAGAGCCGGGAGCCTCGGATCGAGGCCTCAGGAGCCCTTGAACGAGAAGTCGGACGTCGCCGAGCCGTCGGCGCCGACCGTGACCTTGGCGGTCTGGGGGCCGAGCTTCTCCTGCCAGGCTTCGAGCGTGTACTCGCCCGGCGGCAGGCCGGCGATCTCGAACGTCCCGTCTTCCTTCGTCACCGCGAAGAAGGGATGCGGCAGCACGCCGACGTAGCTCTGCATCCAGGGATGCACGTCGCACTTCACGGCGACCATCGTCTCGGGCGTCTCGAACTTGTGGTCCTTCTTCTTGACGAACTTCGGCATCGCGAAGTTGAACTGCGCGTTCTGCTTCGGCATGCCGTGCACGTTGTGCAGCGTCTGGTCGTTGTTCAGGATCTGCAGGTCCTGTCCGACCTGAACGCCGAGGACGTGCGGATGGTACTGGCAGCCCTTCTGGTCGATGACCGCGGGAGTCGACGGAGGTGGGTAGTCCTTCTGCGGGACGCCTTCCTTCACGTACACGAAGACGTTCTGGAGCCCGCCGCCCTCGCCGACGACGATCTCTTCACCGAGCACTGGCGTGGTGTGCGCCGCCGCGCAGACGGGGTCCGCGTCCATGCGAAGCTTGTTCCGCTCCGGCGGGGTTCCCTCGAACGTCACCTTGCCGGTCACCTTCCCCTGCGCGGCCGCCGTCGTCGGGACGGCGAGCGTGCTGGCGAGGACCGCAAGAGCGCCCGCGCCGACTGACCAAAGGACCGTCTTCCCGTTCATGCTCGATCTAGCTCCTTCCGGCCCGTGGGGCCTCTGCAGGACAGTGCTCTCTTCTGCGTACCGGCGGCGTGAGCCGGCTTCAAATTGGCAGGGGGTCCGGTTCGTTAGCGCGCATCTGCACCTAGGCTCGACGACCCTGGGTGCGGATGCGCGCCAACGAACCGGACCCCCGGGCTTCGCTAGCAGGAATCGGGTTGCGGCTCAAAAACCGAGGCCCTGGTTGACTCCCGTCGGCCTGGACCGTATCCGAGAAGGGTGCTGACGGTGAGAAGCCAGAGGAACCGGCCACGCGGAGGGCGATCCCGCCTCCTGCTTACCGGCGCGCCCCTGGCGCCGGCCGGCTAGGACTTCCAAGCCGCTCTGCCGGATCTCGCCACGGGCGCTCGCACGGCCCCGTGGCGTTTTTGTATCCGGCGCCATGTCCGACGGGGAGCCGCGCGAGCCCGGGCGAGAGCGGCTCGGACGGCCGAAAGGATCGGATCATGGAGGAAAGAGAAGAAAGCGTCGTCCACGTCTTCGACACCACGTTGCGCGACGGCGAGCAGTCGCCGGGCGCGACGATGAACGTCGAGGAGAAGCTCGCGGTCGCCCGGCAGCTCGAGGAGCTCGGCGTCGACGTGATCGAGGCCGGCTTCGCCGTTTCGAGCGAGGGCGACTTCGCGTCCGTGCAGGCGGTCGCGGCCGCCGTCGGCCGTCCCGTCGTCCTGAGCCTCGCGCGGACGAAGGAGGCCGACATCCTGCGCGCCGTCCGCGCGGTCGAGAAGGCGAAGCGCCCGGGCATCCACGTCTTCATCGCGACGTCCGACATCCACCTGCGGCACAAGCTGATGATGAGCCGCGAGCAGGTGAAGGAAGCCGCGGGCTGGGCCGTCGAGCTCGCGCGGAAGCACCTCGAGCACGTCGAGTTCTCGGCCGAGGACGCCTCGCGGAGCGACCGCGACTACCTCGTCTCCGTGTTCGACGAAGCGGTCCGTGCCGGCGCGAGCGTGCTCAACGTTCCCGATACGACGGGCTACGCGATCCCCGAGCAGACGCAGGCGCTCTTCGAGTACCTGCGCACGCACGTCGCGGGCGGCGACCGCGTCCGCTGGAGCACGCACTGCCACAACGACCTCGGCATGGCCGTCGCGAACTCGCTCGCCGCGGTGCGCGGCGGCGCGCGACAGATCGAGTGCACGCTGAACGGCATCGGCGAGCGCGCCGGCAACACGTCGCTCGAGGAGGTCGTGATGGCCCTCGAGACGCGCGCCGACTACTTCGCGCTCCGCACGAACGTCAAGACGGAGCAGCTCTACCGCGCGAGCCGGCTCCTGACGCAGGTGACGGGCATCGAGGTGCCGATCAACAAGCCGATCGTCGGCGAGAACGCGTTCGCGCACGAAGCCGGCGTGCACCAGGACGGCGTCCTGAAGAACACGCTGACCTACGAGATCATGCGCCCCGAGCGGATCGGCCGTCCGTCGAACAGCCTCGTCCTCGGCAAGCACTCGGGCCGGCACGCGTTCCTGGACCGGCTGAAGACGCTCGGCCTCTGGTACCCGGAGCTCGACATGAACAAGGCGTTCGCCGCCTTCAAGGCGCTCGCCGACAAGAAGAAAAACGTCTACGACGAGGACCTGGTCGCGATCGTCGCCGAGGAATCGGTCCGCGTGCCGAAGCAGTACGAGCTGATCGACCTCGAGACGTCGAGCTCGACGAGCGCGTCGCCGCGCGCGCGTCTGCGCGTCCGCGTCGGGGAGGCGACCGTCGAGACGGAGGCCTCCGGCGACGGCGTCGTCGATGCGACGTACAACGCGCTCGCAAGCGCCATCGAGCGCTTCGGCGGCTCCCGCCCGACCCTCGAGCGCTACGTCGTGAAGGCGATCACCGGCGGGACGGACGCACAGGGGGAGGTCTCGTGCCTCCTCCGCGACGGCGAGACGAGCGCGATCGGCCAGAGCAGCGCCACGGACATCATCGTCGCGAGCGCGCACGCCTACGTGGCGGCCCTGAACAAGCTCCAGTACCTGAAGGCGCACCGGCCCCTCGAGGCCAACCACGGACCCTGAGCGAGAAGGAGAACCCCAAAGTGGCAGCGAAGATCGCCGTTCTCGGCGGTGACGGAATCGGTCCGGAGGTCACGGCCGAGGCGGTGGCGTGCCTGCGCGCGCTCGATCGCCGGGCGGGGCTCGGCCTCGAGTTCGAGGAAGGACAGATCGGCGGCTGCGCGATCGACGCGCACGGAACCGCGCTTCCGGATTCGACGCTGCGCCTCGTGCGCGAATCGGACGCGGTGCTCCTCGGCGCGGTCGGCGGACCGAAGTGGGACGACCCGAAGGCGGTGGTCCGTCCCGAGCAGGGCCTCCTCACGCTCCGGCGCGAGCTCGAGCTCTTCGCGAACCTCCGGCCGGTGAAGCCGGTGGACGCTCTCGTCGGCGCTTCGACGCTGAAGGAGGAGGTCGTCCGCGGCGTCGACATCCTCGTGATCCGCGAGCTGACGGGCGGGATCTACTTCGGCAAGCCGAGCGAGCGGCGCGACGGCCCGCACGGCCGCGAGGCCGTCGACACGCTCCTCTACACCGAGGGAGAGATCCAACGCGTCGTCGAGATGGCATTCGATCTCGCGCGCGGGCGAAAGAACAAGGTCACGTCCGTCGACAAGGCGAACGTGCTCTCGAGCTCGCGCCTCTGGCGCGAGGTCGCGGGCGAGGTGGCAGCGAAGAACGAGGACGTCGCGTTCGAGAACCTCCTCGTCGACGCGATGGCGATGCACCTCATTTCGCGGCCGCGCGACTTCGACGTGATCGTCACCGAGAACATGTTCGGCGACATCCTGACGGACGAGGCGGCGATGTTGCCCGGTTCGATGGGCCTCCTCCCGTCCGCTTCGCTCGGAACGCGGCGGAGCGAGCGGACCGTGAACGGCGAGAAGCGGGCCGCGATCTTCGGGCTCTACGAGCCGATCCACGGAAGCGCGCCCGACATCGCGGGGAAGGGCGTGGCGAATCCCCTCGCGGCGATCCTCTCGGCGGCCTTCCTGCTGCGCTACTCGCTCGCCGCCGAGGAGGCGGCGCAGCGGATCGAGGCCGCGGTCGCGGGCGTTCTCGCGGACGGCCTTCGCACGGGCGATCTCGCGCGACCGGGCGAGCCGCGCGTCTCGACGACGGAGATGGGCGCCGCCGTGCGCGAGCGGCTCGCGCGAGGCGCGGCGTGAGCGCGATCGCTCTCGTCGGCGACGAGCCGGAGCTCGCCGAGCACATTCTCGCGGTCCTCCTCGAGCGCGGCATCGCGGCCGCGGACCTCCGCGTCTTCTCGAAGGAGGAGCTCCACGGCACGACGCTCTCCGCCGGCGAGGAGGACTTCCGCGTCGAGCTCGCGGAGGCACCGGAGCTCGCCGGCTCGGACGCGGTCGTCTTCTTCGGCGGACCCGAGCTCGCGCGCGAGCTCTCCGGGTCGACGCCGCCCGGAGCGATCGTCGTCGACGCGACCTCGTGGTCGCGCGGACAGGCGGGGGCCGTGCTCGTCGTTCCGGAGGTGAACGCGGGCCGGGTCGCGGAAGCCGGAGAGGGAGTGGTCCTCGCCGTTCCGACGCCCGCCGTCGTCGGGCTCGCGATCGCGCTCGCACCTCTGCACGAGGCGGCGCGCGTCCGGCGCGTCGTCGCGACCGTGCTGCATCCGGCTTCTGCTGCGGGCGCGGGGGGCGTCCAGCGGCTCTCGCGTCAATCCGTGACGCTCTTGCAGGGACGCTCGCTCGATCCCGAGGAGGATCCCGAGCTCCTCGCGCACAACGTTCGCCCGGTGCCGGGGTCGGCGGAATCGGCGTTCGCGCCCAGCGAGCAGGAGATCGCGCGCGAGACGGCGGCGCTCTTCGGCGAGCCGCGGATCGAGGTCCTCGCGACGGTGCTCCGCGTGCCGGTCTTCTACGGCATCGGGCAGTCGCTCTACGTCGAGATGGAAGAGTCGCTCGACGCCGATGAAGCCGAGAGGATCCTGCGCGACGCGCCCAGCGTCGTCGTTGCGAGCGACGATGTCGAAGGCGAAGCGGCGAGGGAGGCAGCGGAGGACGTCGAGCTCGACGACGACGAGCCGCAGATGCTCCGCGATCCATGTCCGGGGCCGGTCGACGTCAACGGATCGGACGCGGTGCACGTCGCCCGCGTCCGCGTCGACCCGCGGCGGCCGGGCTCGCTCGCGCTCTGGATCTCGTTCGACGACCAGCGAAAGGGAGTCGCGCTGAGCGTCGCGTCGATCCTCGAGATCGCGATGCGGGAGCGCCGCTGAGGCGCATGCCGTGCGCTACCGCGCGGTGGTCGCGTACGACGGGACGGAGTTCCAGGGCTGGCAGTCGCAGAGCGGACGCGGCCCGACGGTGCAGGAAGCGCTCTCGAAGGCGTTCTCGACGATCGTGCGCGAGCCGGTGCACGTCGTCGGGGCCGGGCGGACCGACGCGGGCGTGCACGCGCGCGGGCAGGTGATCGCCTTCGACGTCGAGGCGGAGCTCGAGGAGGTGCGGCGCATCGAGCGCTCCGTCAATGCCGTCCTTCCCGAGGCCGTCGCCGTGCGCGATCTCGAGCGCGCCTCAGCGGACTTCGACCCGCGGCGGCACGCGGTGCGGCGCGCGTACCAGTACCGGATCTGGAACGATCCCGTGCGTTGTCCGTTCGAGAGGCGCGTCGCCTGGCACGTCGAGACGCCGCTCGACCATGAGGCGATGCACGAAGCGGCGCAGCTCTTCCTCGGCCAGCACGACTTCGCGAGCTACCAGGGCGCCGACAAGATCGATCGCCCGAGCGTGCGCCGAGTCGAGCGGAGCGAGGTCGCGCGCCACGGCTCGCTCGTGACGTACTGGATCGAGGCGAACGCGTTCGCGCGGCACATGGTGCGAAACATCGTCGGCCACCTCGTGGAAGTCGGGCGCGGCCGCTCGTCGTGCGCGCAGGTCGCGGAGATCCTCGCCGCGCTCGACCGGCGGATCGCGCCGCCGCCGGCGCCGCCCGAAGGCCTCTTCCTCGAATGGGTGCGCTACCGATGAAGGTCGACGTCTCGTGCAAGAAGTGCGGCCAGCGAAAGCGCCTCGACATCGGCGCGCCGAAGGCCGGCCAGCCGCTCGAGGAGCACCTGCGCTTCCTGAACGATCGCCTGATGCACCGCCCGAGCTTCGACTGCTTCGGCGGACACTTCGAGCTGCGGCCGCCGGTGCCGGAGTTCTGGGAGGTGCACTGGGAGACGGTCGGGGACTGACCCGGGGAGGGTGCCCGATCCGATTGCATGCGGTCATTTTACGCGGTATTTCGACCGTATGATTTCAAGGCGGATCGCGTCCGTCCTGCAAGGCTCGCGGGCGAGCGTTCTCCTCCTCGGTCCGAGGCAGGCCGGTAAGTCGACCCTCATCGCCTCGCTGCGACCCGACGTCACGATCAACCTCGCGCACGAGCCGACCTACCTGGACTTCGCGCGCAACCCGCGCGAGCTCGAGCAGCGACTCGGCGCCCTCCCGAGCGCGCCCCAACGGTGCACCGTCTTCGTCGACGAGGTGCAACGCCTTCCGGGAATCCTCAACACGATACAGGCGACTCTCGATGAGAATCGGCGGCGCTACAAGTTCTACTTGACTGGGTCGAGCGCGCGCAAGCTGCGTCGCGGGAACGCGAATCTACTGCCTGGACGAATCCACGCGTATACCTTGGGGCCCGTCGTCGTGTCGGAGCTCGACGGCCGCATGAAGACCAGCGAGGCTCTGCGCACAGGGACGCTTCCCGGCATCCTGACCGATCCCGATTCGCGGTCCCGGGAGAAGACGCTGCGCACCTACGCTGCGACCTATCTCCGCGAGGAGGTTCAGGCAGAGAGCCTGAGCCGGAATATGGAAGGCTTCGCCCGCTTTCTCACGATTGCGGCCGAGTGGGCGGGTCATCACCTCGATCTCGCGAAGCTGGCCGGCGCGGCGCAGATCGCAAGACAGTCTGCGGTTCGCTACTTCGAGATTCTCGAGGACACGCTGATCGTTCGGCGTGCCTCGGCCTTTGCGAGAAGCCCGCGACGCCGTCTCGTGCAGCATCCGAAGTTCTACTTCTTCGACGTCGGAGTGCTGAACGGTCTGCTGGGAAACTTCGAGGCTTCCGGGGATCGCATCGGGGCGCTGTTCGAGCACCTGATCCACTCCCAGGTCGTCTACGGCGCGGCGGCCGCCGACCGTGAGGTGCAGATCTCGAGCTACCGCACCGAGCACGGCGCCGAGGTCGATCTGATCGTGGAGATGGGGCGCGAGGTCTGGGCGGTCGAGCTCAAGGCGTCGCGCAACGTGGGCACCACCGATCTCCGCGGACTCCGTTCCTTCGCCGAGTACCATGGCCGGCGCCACCGGCCGATCGTTCTCTACCTCGGCGAGACTCGCCGCCGCATCGAATCCGTCGACGTCCTGCCCTGGCAGGAGGGGCTTCGGGAGATGGGTCTGTAGCTCAGCCGAGCGCGCGCCCGAGGTCGTCGATCAAATCGTCCGCGTCCTCGAGCCCGACCGAGAGCCGGATCAGGTTGTCCTTGATCCCGACCGCGAGCCGCTCCTCCGTCGTCAGCTCGAAGAAGCTCATCAGCGCCGGTTGCTCGATCAAGGACTCGACGCCGCCGAGCGACGGCGCCATCTGGAAGATCTCGACGCCGTCGACGACACGCGAAGCGTCGTCGAGCGCACCCTTCACCTCGAAGCTGACGACCGCGCCGAAGCCCTTCATCTGGCGGCGCGCGATGTCGTGGCCCGGGTGCGAAGGCAGTCCCGCATAGTGGACCCGCTCGACGCGCGGATGCGCCGCGAGCCACTCGGCGACGGCGAGGGCGCTCGCATTCTGCCGCTCGACGCGAAGGTGCAGCGTCTTCAGACCGCGGATCAGCAGGTAGGCCGCGTGCGGATCGATCACGCCGCCGAGCACGCCCTGGCACTCGCGGACGGCGTCGATCACGCCCTGCTTGCCGAGGATCACGCCGCCGAGCATGTCGTTGTGCCCGGCGAGGAACTTCGTCGCGGAGTGCAGGACGAGGTCGATTCCGTGATCGAGCGGACGCTGGTTCACCGGCGTCGCGAACGTCGAGTCGATGATCGTCAAGAGGCGGTGTCGGCGCCCGACGTCGGCGATCTGATCGAGATCGACGACGCGGTTGTACGGGTTCGTCGGCGACTCGCTGATGAGAACGCGCGTGCTCGGCCGCACCGCCGCCTCGAGAGCGCGCGCATTGCCGGTCTCGACGATCGTCGCCTCGACACCGAACTTGCCGAGCACCGTCCGGCAGAACTGGCGCGTCCGCCGGTAGCAGTCGTCCGTCAGGATGACGTGCTGGCCCTGCTGCAGGACCGCGAAGAGCGCCGTCGTGATCGCGGCCATGCCCGAGGCGAATGCGAGCCCCGCTTCGGCGCCCTCGAGCGCGGCGCACTTCGCTTCCGCGACCTCGGTCGTGGGATTGCCGTAGCGGCCGTACTCCTCGCGCGGCTTCTCGTGCGAGTGATGCGCGACGAGCTCCGCCGTGTCCTGGAAGACGAACGTCGCCGTCTGGAAGATCGGCGTCGTGATCGCGTTGCCGGCGCGGGGGCGGCTCTCGCCGCCGTGGACCGCTTCGGTACCGACGCCGCGGCGGCGCCTTCGAGAATCGTCCGAGCTCATCGATTCTCCGCCGCGACCGGCGCGGCGTCCTTCTTGTTGCCGATGATGCGGCGGAGCGTCTCGCGCACCTGGCGCGGGTCGTTCGGCAGCTCGATCGGCGCGTTCGCGTAGCTGCCGCGGATGCCGGGCAGCTTCTTCTGGTGATAGAGCGCCTTCTGATCGGCGAACTTGAGTCCGTGCGCCGTCGAGATGACGACCACGCGCTCGTCGCGGCGGATCTCGCCCCGCGAGAGGAGCTTCAGCAGGACGGCGAGGGCGACGCCCGTGTGCGGGCAGTTGAACATCCCGGTCAGGTCCGCCTTGGCCGAGGCGTCGGCGAGCTCCTCCTCGGTCGCCTGTTCGACGACGCCGTTGAACTCCTGCAGCGTCCGCACCGCTTTCTTGTAGCTGACAGGATTCCCGATCTGGATCGCGCTTGCGAGCGTCGGCTGCGCCGCGACCGGGGTGAACTCGCGAAAGCCGTTCTTGTAGGCGCGGTAGAGCGGGTTCGCGTGCTCGGCCTGCGCCACGACGATGCGCGGGCGCCGGTCGATCATCCCGAGGTTCTCGAGGAGGAGGAATCCCTTCCCGAGCGCGCTCACGTTGCCGAGATTGCCGCCGGGGATGATCACCGTGTCGGGGACCTTCCAGTCGAACTGCTGGACGATCTCCATCGCGACGGTCTTCTGTCCCTCGATGCGCAACGAGTTCATCGAGTTCGCGAGGTAGATGTTCTCACGCTGCGTCAGGTCCTGGACGGTCGCCATGCAGCCGTCGAAGTCCGTGTCGAGCGAAAGCACGATCGCGCCGTTCGAGATCGGCTGCACGAGCTGCGCGAGGGAGACCTTGTTGCGCGGCAGGAGGACCACCGCGGGGATCGCCGCGGCGGCGCAGTAGGCGGCGAGGGCGGCCGAGGTGTCGCCGGTCGAAGCGCAGGCGACGGCCGGGATGTCCTGCCCCTGGCTCCGCATCTGCTTCACGACGCTGACGAGGACCGTCATGCCGAGGTCCTTGAAGGACCCGGTGTGCGAGTTTCCGCACTGCTTGACCCAGAGATCCTCGACGCCGATCTCGCGCCCGAACCGCTCCGCCCAGAGGAGATTCGACCCGCCCTCGTACATGCTGACGACGTTCTCGTCGGAGAGGAGGGGGAGGACCATCTCCTTCCGACACCAGACGCCCGAACCGTACGGCCAATGCGTCGAGCCGAGACGCTCGTCGAAGAGGCCCTTCCAGGTCTCCGGGCTCGTCTTCGCGAGCTGCTCCTCGTCGTGGACGACCTCGAGGAGCTCGTTGCAGCGCCGGCAGCGGTAGATGACCTCGAAGATGTCGTACTTCTCGCCGCACGCGGGATCGATGCACTGAAACCAGCACCTGTACGTCATGGGCGGGGACTCTAGCATCGCCAAAGGCGGCCACGAACACGGCCCGCGCGACCGGCGTTTCCTTGCTCGTGGCCGGTGCGTCCGTCCGTTCGCGGCGTCCCGCAACCGCCGGTACAATCGTAGGAAGTGGCGCTTTGGGGGAATCGTCGGCCGCGGGGCTTCGGAGGGCGCCTCGTCCGGCTCGGGCTCTGGTGCCTGGTCGGGCTGGCCGCGTGGGTCCTCTACCTCGACCGCAGCGTGCGCCAGGGCTTTCGCGAAGGCCACTGGCGCGATCCGGTGCGCTTCTATGCCGCACCGCGGCGCATCTCGGTCGGACTCGAGCTCGACAAGGCGGGCGTGAAGGAGGACCTCGACGCGCTCGGCTACCGGGCCGTGTCGCGAGCCCCGGACGAGCCCGGGACGTATCGTCGTGCGAAGGACGCACTCGACATCCACCTGCGCGCGGCGCCGTCGGCGACCTCCTTCGGCGACGGCGAGGCGCGCCAAGTCCACCTCGCGCTCGAGGGCGGGCGCGTCCGGAAGATCGTCGACGCGGAGGAGGGGCCGGTCGGCGCGTTCGAGCTCGAGCCGCGGCCTCTCGAGGGGCTCTACGACGGGCACTGGACGCGACGTCGCGAGCTCCGCCTCGCGGACGTCCCGCCACACGTCGTCGACGCCGTGCTCGCCGCCGAGGACGCGCGTTTTCTCGACCACTTCGGCGTCGATCCGGCCTCTCTGATGCGCGCCGTCCAGGTGAACTGGCGCGCGGGAACGGTGCGGCAGGGCGGCAGTACGATCACGCAGCAGCTCGTCAAGAATCATTTCCTGAGCCCGGAGCGGACGATCTGGCGGAAGCTGCGCGAGATCCCGATGTCGCTGATCCTCGAGGCGCGCTACTCGAAGCAGGAGATCCTCGAGGCCTACCTCGCGACCGTCTACCTCGGCCACGACCGGCTCGTCGGCATCCACGGGCTCGCGGAAGGGGCGTGGGTCTACTTCGGGAAGTCCGTGAAGGACCTGACGCTCGGCGAAGGCGCGACGCTCGCCGGGATGATCCGCGCGCCGAACGTGTACACGCCGCTCCGCCATCGCGAGCGTGCCCTGAAGCGGCGGAACGACGTCCTCTCCGAGATGCAGGACCTCGGCTGGATCTCCGCGGCCGAGGAGAAGAAGGCCCGCGCCGAGCCGGCGGGCCGGCCGCGCGCGCGCCAGGCCGCGAGCGACGCCTACTTCGTCCAGCACGCGACGCGCGAGCTCGCCAAAGGCGGCGTCGCCGTCGATCGGCTCGCGACGGGAAGCGAGATCTTCACGACACTCGACGCGCGGCTGCAGGAGATCGTGAGCACGGCCGTCGCGGAGTCGAAGTCGCTCCTGGGGAAGGCGCAGGTCGCGGTCGTCGCGATCGATCCGATCGACGGCTCGATCCGCGCTCTCGTCGGCGGCCGCGACTACCTCGAGAGCCAGTTCGACCGCGCGACGCGCGCTCGTCGACCCGTCGGCTCGCTCTGGAAGCCGTTCGTCGTGCTCGCCGCGATCGCCGATCCGTCGAGCGGGATCACCGCTGCCACGAAGATCGAGGACGGACCGCTCAAGGTCTCGAGCGGAGCGAAGGAGTGGGTCCCGCAGAACTCCGACGACCGCTACCACGGCGAGGTGAGCGTCCGGCAAGCGCTCGCACGCTCGCTCAACGTCCCGACCGTCCGCCTCGCGCAGCATGTCGGCATCGAGCGTCTCGCCGAATTCGGCGATCGGCTCGGCATCCGCGAGGAGCCCTTGCCGCGGCTTCCCGCGATGGCGCTCGGCGCGTTCGAGGCGTCCCTCCTCGACATGACGGCCGCGTACTCGATCTTCCCCGGCGGCGGCCTGCGCGTCGAGCCGTTCGCGATCGCCGCGGTGAAGGCGCCCTCGGGCGTCGCGCTCCATCAGACGGAGCCGCGCGAGCACGTCGCAACCTCGCCCGCGGCCGCCTTCGTCGTGCACAGCATGCTCGAGGACGTCGTCCGGACCGGCACGGCGCGCGGCGTCGCCCGTGCGGGTCTGCGCGGGGCGATCGCCGGCAAGACGGGCACCTCGAACGACCAGCGCGACGCGTGGTTCGTCGGCTACACGCCGTCGCTCCTTCTCGGCGTCTGGGTCGGCTACGACGACGACCGGCCGCTCCGCGGCGGAGGCGCCGAGATCGCCGTGCCGCTCTGGACGCGGATCGCGCGCCAGGCGCTCGCCGGCGCTCCGCCCGAGACGTTCCAGAGCCCGGGCGGCGTCGAGGAGGTCGCTCTCGACGCGGGAACCGGTCTGCGCGCCGGGCCGGGATGCGGTCCGGCGGTGCGCGAGGTGTTCGTCGCGGGAACCGCTCCCGAGGAATCGTGCGGCAAGGACACTCCGCCGGCGACGCAAGCCGCGGCCGCTTCCCGACGCGACGTCCCCGCGCGCTTGCGCGCGCTCTTCGGCGAAATCGTCGCCGACGTCTCTCGGTTGATGCGCCACCTTCTCGAGCGCGACGCGTCCGCGCCGGCGGGAGGGTGACGCGGCGCACGTGTGCGCGGCGCTCTCCACGGCTACTCTTTCGATTGCGATGACTTGGACCGCGTTCGTCGGTGCTCTGGGGCGCCGCCTCCTGGAGCTCGCCGCGTTCGCGGGCGCGCTCGTCGGCTTCGTCGGCTCGAGCTTGCGGGTCTCGGTGCGCCACGGGCTGCCGGTCCGGGTCGTGATCCAGCAGGTGTACGACATCGGCTACAAGTCGTTCCCCCTGATCGCGATCTCCTCCTTTGCGATCGGCGTCGTGATGGCGCTGCAGACGATGACGCTCCTGAAGAAGTTCGGAGTCACCCAGTACGTCGCGATGGGCGTCGGGCTCGGCATGACGCGCGAGCTCGGGCCCGTGATCACCGCGCTGATGGTCGCGGGACGCGTCGGCTCCGGGATCAGCGCCGAGCTCGGATCGATGCGGGTGACGCGCCAGATCGACGCGCTCCGTGTCCTCGCCGTCGATCCGGAGCGCTACCTCGTCGGCACGCGGATCGCGGCGTGCGTGATCTCGCTCCCGCTTCTCACCGCGATCGCGGATCTCCTCGGCATCCTCGGCGGCGCGCTCGTCGCGACGACGCTCGGTGGCGTCACGCCGCAGGGCTACCTCGAGACGACGCTCTACTACGTGACGCTGAAGGACCTCCTCGGCGGGCTCGGCAAGACGGTCTTCTTCGCGCTGATCATCTCGGGAACCGGCGCGTACTACGGCTTCCACACGGAGGGCGGGACGAGCGGCGTCGGCCGCTCGACGACGGCGACGGTCGTCGTGTCCTCGCTCCTCATCTTCGTCGCGGACGTCTTCATGACGCAGCTCCTGGTGGTCCTTGGCTACTGAGACGAACGGAAGTCGGGACGCGGTCATCGAGTTCCGCGGCGTGCACAAGTCGTTCGACGACAACCTGGTGCTACGCGGGCTCGACCTGGCGGTCGACCGCGGCAGCACGATGGTGATCCTCGGCAGCAGCGGCTCCGGGAAGTCGGTCCTCGTCAGCATGCTCGTCGGTCTCCTCACGCCGGATCGCGGCGAGGTCCTGGTCGACGGCGCCGACGTCGCGCGCTTCGAGACCCAGGAGGAGTGGCGTCCGATCTGGCTCCGGACCGGCTTCCTCTTCCAGGGCTCGGCGCTCTTCGACTCGATGACGGTCGGCGACAACATCGCCTTTCCGCTGCGCCAGCACACCGACCTCGACGAGGCGGCGGTGCGCGAGCGCGTCGCGCGCGTCCTCTCGTGGATCGACCTCGAGGGCATCGAGGAGAAGATGCCGAGCGAGCTCTCGGGCGGCATGCAGAAGCGCGTCGGCCTTGCGCGCACGATCGCGCTCGAGCCGGAGATCGTGATCTACGACGAGCCGACGACGGGGCTCGATCCGCTGACGTCCGACACGATCGGCGAGCTGATCCTCCGCCTCCAGAAGGAGCGCGGCGTCACCTCGATCGTCGTCACGCACGACGTGCGCTGCGCGTTTCTCGTCGCGAACCGCGTCGCGATGCTCGACGAGGGCAAGGTTCTCGTCGAGGGGTCGCTCGACGAGATCAAGGACTCGCCGGTGCCGAAGCTGCGCGCCTTTCTGTATGGGTAGCGAGCGCCCGCGAAGGGAGTGAGGGGATGGCCAGGGAGAGCGAACGCAAGCGAGAGGTGGTGGTCGGGCTCTTCGTGCTCGCCGCGCTCGGCGTCGCGGCGTTCATGGTGGTCCTTCTCGGCAGCGAGCAGCGCATCTTCCAGAAGCGCTTCTCGATCCGGGCCGTGTTCGGCGACGTCAGCGGGCTTCGCGCAGGTGCGCCGGTGTTCGTCGGCGGTCTCACCGTCGGGGCCGTCGAGCGGCTGCGCTTCGTCCCGACCGGCTCGACGCGTCCGATCCAGATCGAGGGGGCGGAGAAGCCGGACGTGCCGGACACCCGCGTCGGCGAGATCGAGGTCGTGATGCGCGTCGAGGAGAGCTATCGCCCTCAGATCCGCAAGGACTCGATCGCGACGATCGGCTCCGTCGGCCTCCTCGGCGACAAGTCGATCGAGATCTCCGTCGGTACGTTCGACCAGCCGATCGTCGAGCCCGGCGACGTGCTGAGCTCGGTCGAGCCGCTCTCGCTCTCCGAGGTGATGGACGAGCTGCAGCCGATGGCGAAGAAGCTCGACCAGATCCTGGGCGACATCTCCGTCCTGACCGGCGAGATCACGACGGACGACTCCTCGCTGATGAGCTCGATGCACAGCCTCTCCGAGATCCTGCAGAAGGTCGATCGCGGCGAGGGGACGATCGGCCGCCTCGTCAACTCGCCGACGACCGCGAACGAGCTCGATCGGCTCCTGACGTCCGCGCGCCAGGCGGTCGGCGAGATCCGTCTCGCGACGGTCGACCTGCCGCCGACGATGGCGTCCGTACGCCAGGTCGCGGCCGAGGTGGAGCAGCTCTCCGTCTCGCTGCGGAAGAGCGCGGAGCGCTTCCCGGCGATCACGGCGGACCTCGAGAAGATCGCCGCGAACCTGAGCCTCGCTTCCGACAACCTTCCTTCGCTGAGCGTCGAGGCGGAGCAGGGCGTGCGTCGCGCGAGCGACGTGTTCGAGGCGGCGGGGAACAGCATCCTCCTGCGCGGCGGCATGCCCGGACCGCCCGAGAGGATGCCGGTCGGGATGAGCCGGAGCGCGCCGGCGGCTGCGTCGGCGACCGCGCCGGCCAAGGGAGGTGCGAGTGCGCGTTGAGCGGGGCGTCCTCCTCTTCACCCTGATCGCGCTCGCCGCGTGCAGCTCGTCCGCGCGTCGCGACGCGAATCCCGGGATCGGCGCACGCGCGCGCACCCTCGAAGCGGCGAGCATGGAGAACGCGCTCCGTGGCGATCTCACGCGCGCCGCGAGCCTGCAGGAGCGCGCCGTCGCCGCGTATCGCAGTATCGACGACGTCGCGGGCGTCGCCGCGGGCCTGAACCGGCTCGGCAACCTGCAGCAGAGCGCGGAGGATCGCGCGGCCGCCGAGCGATCCTACGGCGAAGCGCGCGACCTGGCGCGGCTCGGCGGCGCTTCCGGCGAGGAAGCCGCCGCGGAGAACAACCTCGGGACGCTCGTCGAGGAGGGTGGCGACACGCAGAAGGCGCGCGAGCACTACGAGGCGGCGCTCCGGCTCGCGCACGCCGGAAGCGCGCGCTCGGTCGAGGCCGCGGCGGAGAACAATCTCGGGCTGCTCGCACTCGCTGCGGGAGACCTCGCGGACGCGCAGCGGCGCTTCGACGCGGCTCTCGCGATCGACCGGGAGATCGGCGACCGTGCGGGGGAGGCGACGCGCCTGCGCAACCTCGGCGCGCTGCACCGCCGGAAGGGATCGTCCACCGAGGCGATCCGACACCTCGAGCAGGCCCACGAGATCGATCGGAAGCGCGAGGACGTGGCTGCGATCGCGCTCGATCTCGTGTCGCTGAGCGAGGTCCGTGCGGAGTCGCGCGGCGATCTCGCGCGCGCCGTGGACGAGCGTCGCCGCGCCCGCGACATCCACCGACTCCTCGGCGACCGTGAGGCCGCCGAGCACGACGAAGCGGTGATCGAGGCCTGGTGCGGCCAGCTCGGATCCTCGGCCCCGCTCGCCTGCGTCGAGGTGCGCCGTACCGGCTTGTGAAGCCGGCGCCGGCACCAGTAGAGTTTCCGCTCGATGGAGAATCCGTCCGGTTGGAAGGTCGCCGTGATGGCCTTCCTGCAGCGCTTCGGCGAGGTGATGGGAGGCATCGTTCTCGGGCTCCTGTACTTCGTCCTGCTCGGGCCGGTCGCGCTCCTGTCGCGGCTCCTGAGCGATCCGCTGCGCACCCGGCCGCCCGCCGACACCGCGTTCCAGCCCTGGGCGAAGGAGAACGAGACGGTCTCGGCGGCGCAGCGGCAGGGCTGACCGGCCGAGTGGAGTCCCGTCGCCGTCCCGCATGAAGCTCGTCCACCAGATCCTGGCCTGCCTGGTGACGGCCGCGATGATCCTTCTCGTGCTCGAGGGCGGTCTCCGGCTGATCGGGCTCGGGCCCAAGCCGACGATGAACCGCTTCGATTCCGCCCTCGGCTGGACGAAGGAGCCGGGAGCTTCGATCCGCCGGCACACGGGCGAGTTCGACGTCACTCTCCGCACGAACAGCCGCGGCCTTCGCGAGCACGAGTCCGTCACCTACGAGAACCCGAGCGGACGAAAGCGCGTCCTCGTCGTCGGCGACTCGTTCACGCTCGGCTACACCGTCGAGGAGCCCGACACGATCCCCTCGCTGCTCGAGTCGCAGCTCCGCGACGAGGGCCGCGACGTCGAGGTGCTGAACGGCGGCACCGAGGGATGGTCGACCGACCAGGAAGCGCTCTGGCTCGCGCGCGAGGGGAAGCGCTACGACCCCGACGTCGTCGTCCTGCAGATGTACGAGAACGACATCTTCTGGAACGGCCAGGACGGCTACCTGCGCTATCCGAAGCCGCGTCTTCCCGCGGGAGGCGCGATCGATCCGGCGCGGCTCCCGCCGCTCGCGGATCCGGGACTGCAGCGGTGGTGGGTGCGGCGAACGGCTCTCGGGAGCCTCGTCCACAAGCTCCTCTGGCCGGAAGCCGTGCCGCTCCTGCCGGGTCCGCGGCCGCTGCCCGCGGAGTGGGGGCCGCGGCTGGAAGACGGCGGCCCGGGTTGGAGCGAGACAGCCGCCGCGCTCTCGACGTTCGCCGCGACGGCGCGCGAGATCGGTGCTGCGCCGCTCGTGCTCGTCATCCCGGACAAGGCGCAGATCGACCCGGAGGCGCGCGAGCGCGTCGCCGAGATGCTCGCGGATCCGCGGTACGATCCGGAGCGTCCGTTCGCGGGCATGGTCGAGCGCGCGCGAGGAGCGGGGCTCACGGTGATCGATCCGCGCGAGGCGCTGCGCGCGCGCAACGGCGAGCCGCTCTACTTCGAGCGCGACTGGCACACGAACGCGACCGGGAATCGGATCCTCGCGGCCGCGCTCGCGGAGGCGCTCGCGGCGCCCGGCCTCCTCGGCCCCGCGCCGCACGCTGCACCCCCGCTTCCTCCGGCGGTGCACGCGGCCGAGCCGTCCGGTCCCGGACGCGTCCTGCTCATCGCCGGGGCGATCTGGCTCGTCCTCGGTACGCTCTACCTACGGCGCTTCCCGGAGCAAGGCTGGCTCGGCAGCTATCTGCCGGTCGCGGCGCTCGTCGGCACCGTGCTGCTCGTGATCTACGGAATCGGCTGGATCTCGGGCTTCCTGCCGCGCTCGATCCAGGCGTGGGTGCCCTCGCTCGCGGTCGCGGGGATTCTCGGCGCGGTGCTCTGGTATCTACGGAAGCGTCTCGCCGTGATGGCGGAGCTGTTCGGCACCTTCGTGCGGCGCGGGCAGTGGTACGTCCTCCCCGTGCTGGCCGGCCTGCTCTCGGTCGGAGCGCTTCTCGTGGTCGCCGCGTCCTCTCCCTGGTTGGCTCCCTTCATCTATACGCTATTCTAGACGCGGGTCGATGCTCGCGTCGCGCAGCGGCGCCGCATCGGGACGCGGTCGAGCGAGAGATGAGGAGTCGCGGCGAGTGAGCGGTCCGCACCGCACACGCGAACCGAGCGTATCGCGGCGCTGCGTGCGGATCCCGATGGAGCGGCTCGTCACCGCGATGCTCGCTTGCCTCTCCGTGCTCGTGTCGCTCCCGCCCGGCGTGCTCGCGATCGAGCGCCTCGAGGTCGAGGAGGAGATCGCGAGCTTGATGCCCGAGCAGAAGAAGGAGCTCGACGAGGTCGCCGGGCGCCAGTGGGCGGTCCTGCCGCAGATCGGCTTCGGTCCGGAGACCGGCGCGATCGCGGGCGTCAAGTTCGTCAACCGGAACCTTTTCGGGAACGGCACGACGCTCGATGTCGAGGGGCTCTATTCGATCCAGGCGAACCGCGTGGCGCGGATGACGCTCGCCGCGCCGCCTTTCTTGAGCGATCGGCTTCTCGTCCTTTTTCGTGGGGCCTACGTCGTCGATCCCCAGCGGCGCTTCTTCGGCCTCGGCAACAACGACCAGGGGCCGACGGCTGCCTCGACGAATCAGATCGAGGACATCCGGGCGGGATTGACGCTCGGCTGGCGGGCCCTCGAGGATCTCTCGTTCAACCTCGAGATGGGCTGGCGCCGCGCGAACATCTCGAACGGTCGGATGCTCGACGACCTGCCGTTCACGCCCGACGAGTTTCCGAACGTGACCGGCGTCGACGGCGGTACCGTCGCGCCGATCGCGCTCTCTCTCGTGTGGAACTCGCGCGACGACGTCTTTCATCCGACCGAGGGCTGGCGCGTGATCCTGAAGGCGCTGCACGCGAACAAGGCGATCGGCGGCGACTTCGAGTTCAGCCAGTTCATCGGCGACCTCGGCTACCTGCGTTCGTTCTTCGACAATCGCTTGACGCTCGCGGCGCGGGCGAACGGCGAGCAGATCCTCGGGCCGGATCAGGCGGTCCCCTTCTGGGAGATGGCGGAGCTCGGCGGCGACGACACGCTGCGCGGATTCTTCCCGTTCCGCTTCTACGGGACCGGCCGGGTCCTCGTGAACGCCGAGGCGCGCTTCAAGATCCTCGAGTTCGACTTCTTCGACCTCTGGCACGTGCGGCTCGGCGGGGCCGTCTTCGGCGACGCGGGGCGCGTCTTCATCAGCGAGGAAGCGATCCGGGAGGAGGAGGGCGAGTCCGCGCGCGGCGAAGTGAAGCGCTACCGCTTCGACTACGGATTCGGCGTGCGGATCTCGCTCTCGGAGGCGCTCGTCGCCCGCATCGACGTCGGCTTCAGTGAGGAGGAGACGGCGCTCCTCTACCTCGCCTTCGGCCAGACGTTCTGATCGGCGTCAGAGGAGGCGGTTCAGCGCGGACATCACGCCGAGGGCCGCGACGACGATCGTGCCGAAGCGAATCGTCAAGCGCGTCTCGAGGGCGTGGAGCCCGACGTCGATGCGGCGCTCGAGATCGCCCATGCGGCGGCCGAGGTCCTCGATCTTGCCGGTGAGCCGCGCGTCGAGGTCGTCGATCTTGCCGGTGAGCTGCGCGTCGAGCGCGTCGGTCTTGCCGGTGAGCCGCTCGTCGAGCGCATCGATCCTGCCGGTCAACCGCTCGTCGAGGGCGCGTAGATCGTCTTTCGTCGCGAGCGGCTCGAGTGCGCGGCGTAGGTCCTCCCGCGTCACCAGCTGCTCGCTCACCGCCGCGGCCAGGGCCTCGGCGTGCGCTTCGGCTTGCGCCTGCGGCACGCCGGATTCCGCGAGTCGGCGGGCGAACGCGAGCGTATCGAAAGCGACCGGTGACATCTCCCTGGCGACCGTGTGCGAGCTTGGACCAGCCTAGCCCTGGCCCGCGGCGCGCGGAAGTGCACGCTCGTCAAATCGACCGGGTCAGTAGACGCGCTCGAGGACGTCGCGGACACGGCGTTTCAGGAGCGCCGTCGGCGAGCGCGGGTGCGCCATGTAGCCGAAGCTGAATCGCTCCGCGTCGGCGTAGATCGCGTGCCAGAGGGGGCGTTTCGGGTCGACGAGGAAGAACCGCAGCATCCAGCGCGCGCGGGTGCGCCATGTAGCCGAAGCTGAATCGCTCCGCGTCGTCGTAGATCGCGTGCCAGAGGGGGCGCTTCGGGTCGACGAGGAAGAACCGCAGCATCCAGCGCGCGTCGAGCGACGTCCGCACCTCTCCCGAAAGCGGATCGCGATAGCGGAAGAAGGAGCGGCCGGGCTCGGAAGCGTGCGTGACGTAGATGCGCCATCCCGGGAACCGGTTGTTCGTGTGCCAGCCCATGTAGGCGCCCGCGGGATACCAGTAGTCGGCGGCCCAGAAGAGCAAGGGGGCTCGCGCCGGTGCGAAGGCGCGCGCGACCTCGCGTCGCAGGACGTCGTCGAAGGAGCGCCGGACGCGCCGCATCTCGCCGTCCCGGATGCTCGCCGCGACGTGGCGCGAGTTGAAGCCGATCGCGTTCGAGAGCTCGGCGTCGCTCGCGAGACCGAAGACGTCGACGTTGCCGGCGAGATGTCGCTCGAGGATCGCGACCTCGACCGTCGAGTCGTCCACCGGCTGGAACGTCTCCTTGCGCGGACGACCGGCCCGTCGCGCGACCTCGAAGCAGGCCTCCGCTGCTTCGCGCAGCTCCGCGCTCGCGTCCCCGAGATCGAGCTCCTGATAGGGGCGCTTCGGATCGAGAGCGAGGAAGCTCATGGAATCGTCCTACGGCTCGGTCGCTGGAAGTGCCACCGCCGGTCGCCGAGCCCGATCCATCCGATGACGCCGCTCACGCGAAATCCCGTGCGTGCGCGTGCGCGCAAGCTCGCGCGATTCTCCGGAAGAACGAGTGCGGTGATGCGCTCCTTCCCGGCGCCACGGAAATGCTCGATCTGCGCGGCGGCGGCCGCGGGTGCCAGCCGAGCTCCTCTCTGATCCGCGCGCGTGAACGTGTCGAACAGGTACGCGTCTCCCGGCGACAGCA
>VGTG01000094.1 GCA_016874795.1 Deltaproteobacteria bacterium
CGCGGGCGTTCCCTCGGCGACGATCCGGCCGCCGTGGTCGCCACCCTCCGGACCGAGGTCGACGACCCAGTCCGCCTGCGCGATGAAGTCGAGGTTGTGCTCGACGACGAGCACGGTGTTGCCGCGCTCGACGAGCTCGTGGAGGACCCGGACGAGCCTCGCCGTGTCGGAGAGGTGCAGGCCGGTCGTCGGCTCGTCGAAGAGAAGGAGGCGCCGCTCCGAGCGGGTCGCGTCGATGAAGCTCGCGAGCTTGAGCCGCTGCGCCTCGCCGCCCGAAAGCGTCGCGGTCGGCTGCCCGAGCGTCAAGTAGCCGAGACCGACCGAGGAGAGAGCGGCGAACCGCTCGCGGACGCGCGGCCGGTCCGAAAAGAACTCCGTCGCCTCGTCGATCGTCATCGCGAGGATCTCGCCGACGTTCCGGCCGCGGTACCGGACGTCGAGCACGTGCGGCTGGAAGCGCCCGCCGCCGCACCGGTCGCACGTCACCTCGAGATCGGCCATGAAGTGCATCTCGAGCGTGACGGTGCCCATGCCGCCGCACTCCTCGCAGCGGCCGCCGCTCGAATTGAAGGAGAAGTGACCCGGTGGAATGCGCGCCGCGCGCGCCGCCGGCGTCGCGGCGAGGAGCTTCCGGATCTCGTCGTACGCCTTCAGATAGGTCGCCGCGTTCGAGCGGCTCGAGCGGCCGACGGGCGCCTGGCTCATCAGCACGACCTCGTCGAAGCGATCGAGACCGGTGATCGCCTCGCAGGCGCCGGCCTCGGCGCTCTCGCCCTGCTCGCGAAGCCAGCCGTTGTAGAGGACCTGCTCGACGAGCGTCGACTTCCCCGAGCCGGAGACGCCGGTGACGCAGATCAGCCGCTCGCCGGGAAACGCGACGGTGACGTCGCGGAGGTTGTTCTCGCGCGCGCCGCGGATCACGAACGCGGGCTCGCCACCGCCGCGGCGCGGCGCTTCCGCGTCCCGCCCGCGATCGCGGAGGGAGCGGCCCGTCTCCGATGCGGCTTCCATGCCCGACGGCGGACCGGCGTAGACGACGCGGCCTCCGTTGGCGCCGCCGCCCGGACCGAGATCGACGACGTGATCCGCTCCCTCGATCAGCACCGGATCGTGCTCGACGAGGACCACGGTGTTGCCGACGCTCGTCAGGCGTCGCAGGACGCGCAGGAGCCGCTCCGAGTCGCGCGCATGCAGGCCGACGGTCGGCTCGTCGAGGCAGTAGAGAGTGTCGGTCAGGGCTGCGCCGAGTGCGCTCGCGAGGTGGATCCGCTGCGCTTCTCCGCCGGAGAGGGTGCGCGCCTGCCGCGCGAGCGTCAAGTAGTCTAGCCCGACCTCGACGAGGTACCCGAGCCGTCCTCGCACCTCGTCGAGCAGGGTCTCCGCGCGCGCCGAGACGCGCTCGTCGCGTCCGATCTCCGTGGTCCAGACGAGCGCTTCCGAGATCGGGAGCTCCGTCACCTCGGCGATCGTCTTGCCGCCGACCCGCACGGAGAGCGCTTCGCGTTTCAGCCGCTGCCCGCGGCAGCTCTCGCACGGCGAGTAGCCGCGGTAGCGGGCGATCAGGATGCGAACGTGCGTCTTGTAGCGCTTCCGCTCGAGCCAGCGGAAGAATCCGTTTACCCCGGGGAAGCGTCGCCCGCGGCCCTTTCGCGGCGCATCCTTCGGCTCGCCGTCGAGGACGAAGGCGCGCTCCGCCGCGCGGAGCTTCTGCCACGCGACACGCGAGCGAACGCCGTGCTCCTTCGCGACGCGGAGCATCCACTCCTGCATCTCGAGACCGCTCGGCGTCGTCCACGGCGCGATCGCACCGTCCGCGAGGCTCTTCCGCGGATCCGGGATCACCTTGTCGAGATCGAGCCCCGTGACGCGTCCGAAACCCTGGCACTCGGCGCACGCTCCGAGCGGGCTGTTGAACGAGAAGAGATGCGGCACGAGCTCGGGCCGGTCGAGACCGCAGACGCTGCACGAGAAGCGCCGGTCGAGGGAGCGCACCGCGGAGCCGTCCTGCGGCACGAGCTGCACGCGGCCGCGCGCGAGCGAAAAGGCGCTCTCGAGCGCCTCGCGACAGCGAGCGCGCGACGTCGACCCGGCGACCAAGCGATCGATGACGACCGGAAGGAGGCGATCGGAGCCGTTCGAAGCTTCGTAGGCGGCTCCCTGCTCGGCTGCGAGCGGCAGCTCCGGCGGCCCGGACTCCTCTTCGTCGAGACGCACGACCGCTCCGCCGATCCAGAGACGGCGATGGCCCTGCTTCAGGAGCCCTGCCTTCACGTCCTCGAAGGGAAGGTCCGCGATCACGACCGGCGCGACGACGAGAACCGCGGTCCCGGTTGCGAAGCCGTCGATCTCCGCGAGGCCGATCTCCGGATCGTCGCGGCGCACGCGCCCGCCGCACCCGAGGCACGAAGCCTCGCCGACGTGCGCGTAGAGAAGCCGCAGGTGGTCGTTGATCTCGGTGATCGTTCCGACGGTCGAGCGCGCGTTCCGAATCGTGTTCTTCTGCGCGAGGGCGATCGCCGGCGGGATGTTGCTGATGAAGTCGACGTCGGGCCGCTCCATGCGCTCGAGGAAGAGGCGCGTGTACGTCGACATCGACTGGACGAAGCGTCGCTGTCCTTCCGCGTAGAGCGTGTCGAACACGAGGCTCGACTTGCCGGAGCCCGAGACGCCCGTCACGACCGAGAGCGCCGCCGGGGGGATCTCGCAGGAGACCTCCTGCAGGTTGTGCGTCCGCGCCCCGCGGATCTGGATGGGCTCCTTCATGAAGCGGCGGCTCCGGGCAGCCGCGCGCGGGCGCGCACGTCCTCCCAGCGGTGGCGGATCAGGACCTCGCCGTCGCGGAAGACCTCCTGCAGAAGGTCTTCGCCGGCGGCTTCCTCGCGCACGGTCTCGAGACCGCCGGCGCCGCGCACGAGCTTCAAGCGGCCGGGCTTGCTCGCCTTCGCGTGGTCGGTCACAGGGTCCTTGTGCACGTCGCGCGGCTTCCCGTCGATGGTCACCTGCGAGCACTTGTACGCGAACTGCTGCGTGTCGCGATCGACCTTCTGCAGAAGCGCTCCGCCCATGCCGAAAGCGACGTTGTCCGCGGACCAGCCGTTCTGGCCGATCGCGATCAGGATGCGCCGCGCTTCGGCCTCGTCGATCCCGTCGCCCTGGATGACCGCGATCTGCGGAGGAAGGACCTCGTACCCCTTCTCGTTCGTCGTCGTGCCGAAGCGCTCGCCGAGGATCTCGAGGACCTTCAGCACCGCGACCGCCGGGTCTCCCGAGTCGGGCCGGACGACGAGCGTGCCGTCGCGCGCGAGGACGCGCTCCCGCAAGCGATCGCCCCAGAGGCTCCGGGCGGCGTTCTCGACGTCCCAGGAATCGCTGACGACGGCGACGACGCCGGTCGGGAAGGCCTGGAGCATGCGCGCGAACGCGTCCTCCTCGTGCTCGCGACCCCACGCGGTCTGCGTCGAGTGCTCTGCCGCGGGAATCGAGAAGCCGGGCATCTCCGCTCCGTAGAAGTCGCGCGCGAGGACCACGCCGGCGAGCGTGTCCGTTCCGGTGAAGCTCAGGAGGTGTGCGGCACCGCCGAGGCTCGCGGACTCGACGCTCGAGGCACCGCGGAAGCCGAAGTCGTGCAGCTTCGTCTCGATCCGCGAAGGATCGCCGGTTGCATCGAGGAACGAGAGTATCATGCGCTTCATCTCGCGCGACAGCGTCGCGACCGTCGATGGGTACCACGTCTGCACGAGGAGCGTCTCGAGGTAGCTCGTCAGCCAGAAGCACTCGGGGTCGGTGTTCTCGACCGTCATCGGCACGTTCCGGACGGGGACGGGCGTCCCTTCCGGGACCGCACGGATCGTCACCGGCAGACGCCCGCCGTGCGCGCGCAGGACGTGCTCCCAGCCGGCGCGATGGAAGAGGCCGGTGCGGCCGAAGTGCGCGGCGAAGAACGCGTCGGCCTCGTCGATGCTCTCGCCGGTGATCACTGCGCCCGCGAGCCAGCGTTCGAGGACGTACTGCAGGCCGAAGAAGACGACCTCCTCGAAGCGGCCGCCGCGGCTCTCGAAGTACGAGTAGACGCGCTCCGTTCCCGGCGGGTACTGCAGCCAGTGCGTGACCTTGTAGCTGTCCGCGAGTAGGATCCGGTTCTCGCCGATCACTTCCGACGTTCTACCATCCGACGGAGACGTTCCGCTTCTGCTACGGGATCGTCGTGTCCACGGGCGTCGACGCTCCTTCGGAGATCCGGGTCGCGAGCTGGGGCTTTCCGCACGTCGAGCACGGCTTCGGTCGCCGCGATCGTCCGGTCGCTTCCGGGTTCCACCTCGTCCGCTCGCGGCAGGTGCACGGCGACGACGTCGTCGTCGTCGACGGGTCGAGCGCTTCGCCCGCCGGCGACGCGGACGGCATGCTGACCGCGACGCGCGGCGTCGCGGTCGGGATCGCGACGGCCGATTGCGTTCCCGTCCTTCTCGCGGCGCCCGAAGCCGGCGTCGTCGCGGCGGTGCACGCCGGATGGCGCGGCTCGCTCCTCGGGATCGTGCCGCGCACGATCGATCTCTTGCGCGACCGCTTCGGCGTCGAGCCCGCGTCCGTCCGGGCCGCGCTCGGACCGTCGATCGGCGGCTGCTGCTACGAGATCGAGCGCGAGATCGCGGCACGCTTCGCCGACCGCTTCGGGGAAGGGGTGTGGACGGCGTGGAAGCCCGGCGCCGCAGGCAAGGGAACGCTCGACCTTCGCACGGTGAACGAGCGGCTCCTCGTCGAGGCTGGCCTCCCGGCCGCGGCGGTGTCGCGTGCGGGACCGTGCACCGCGTGCGGCGGGGAAGATCTCGCCTCCTACCGGAAGCAGGGGCCGCGAGCGGGCCGTCAGGTGAGCTGGATCGGTCTCCGGTGATGCGTCGCGAGCCCGGAGCGGCGACGAGCGCGGGTCGCCGGTCTCGCGAAGCGCGGATCCGACGCGCGCTTCTCGCCTGGTACGACCGCGTCGCGCGACCGTTGCCGTGGCGGCGGAGCACGGACTCGTACCGCGTCTGGGTCGCGGAGGTGATGCTGCAGCAGACGCGGATCGCTGTCGTCATACCCGCGTACGAGCGGTTCCTCGGCGCGTTCCCGACGATCGCCGCGCTCGCGCGCGCCGAGGAGGAGGACGTCCTCTCGCTCTGGTCGGGGCTCGGATACTACTCGCGCGCTCGCTCCCTGCACCGGGCGGCGCGCGTGCTGCACGAGCGCGGCGAGACGGCGTTCCCTTTCGAGCGAGAAGAAGCGCTCGCCCTTCCCGGCGTCGGCGAGTACACGGCGGCGGCGGTGCTCTCGATCGCGCACGGGAAGCCGTGGGCCGCGGTCGACGGCAACGTGATCCGCGTTCTCTCGCGCCTCGACTGCCTGCCGCGTCCGGACGCGCGCGGTGCGCCGCACGCGGAGATCGCTTCCCGCCTCCTCGCGCGCGATCGCCCCGGCGACTGGAACCAGGCTTTGATGGAGCTCGGCGAGATGGTCTGCACGCCGAAGGCTCCCGCTTGCGACGCTTGTCCTCTCGCCGAGCCTTGCGAAGCGCGCCGGCGCGACGTCGTGCTCCTTCATCCGCCGCCCAAGCCGAGACGCGGGACCGAGCGGCTCGGCCTCGAGCTGACCGTCGTGCGCGACCGCGCCGGACGTCTCCTGCTCGAGCGCGGCGCGTTCGCGCATCTCGATCATCTCTGGCTGCCACCGGTACGTCTCCTGCCGTCGCCGCCGGCACGCACGGATTTCCGGCACGCGATCCTGCATCGCGCCTTCGACGTCGCGGTGAAGGAGCGCGTGCTCGGAAGCGAAGCGCTGCGTGCTCTCGCGACGAAGCCGCTCCGGAACGGCATCGAGCGACGTGTGGTCGCGGCGAGCGACCTCGACCGGCTCGGCCGCTCGTCGCTCCTGACGAAGGCGCTACGGCTTCTAGGAGCGTGAGCGCGGCTTCTCGCCGATCGAGAGCTCCGGCCGGTGCGGGAGATGACCGAGCCCGGCCCACGCGAGAGCGGAGAGATGACGCGCGACGACGTGCAGCGCGGGGCGCCGGCCGTTCTGCTGCCACCACATCCCGGTGAACGTCACCATGCCGATCAGCCCGTTCGCGAAGATCGGCGCGGCGCGTGAGTCGTATCCGTTCGACTCGAGGAACGGCCGCATCACCGCGCCGACCCGGGCCGCGAGGTCGCCGAGGAGGCCGGTGATCCCCTCCATTCCCGCCCGCGCGGGGGTCTCTCGCGAGAGCACCGCGAAGCCGTCCGGACGCTCCTCGACGTAGCTCAGGAAGGCGACCAGGACCCGCTCGAGACGCTCCCGGGCGCCGCCCTCCTGGCTCATCGCCTCGGTCACCCGCCGGACGACGTGCTCCATCTCGCGGTCGACGACGACCGCGAAGAGGCCGCTCTTGTCGCCGAAGTGGGCGTACACGATCGGCCTGGAAACCCTCGCCACTTCTGCGATTTCCTCGATCGAGGCGGCCTCGAAGCCACGCCGCGCGAACACCTTCCGGCCGACGTCGAGGAGCTGGGCCCGCCGCTCGGCGGCCGGCAGCCGTCCCGATTTTTTCTTGCGAGGCATGTTGACACTCTTATTACACAAGCGTAAGTTACACAACTGAAAGTTACAGCTACGTAGCTGTCGACCGAGAGGTATCGAGATGAGCTTCCTCACGACGATTCGCAAGGAAGGTTCGAGCTGGCTCGAGGCGCTTCGTGCGCTGCACGAGCTGAACAAGGACCACGACGACACGACCCAGGTCTTCCGCATCATCCAGGCGCTGCGCAGCGACTCGAACGAGCGCGCGCTCGAGCGATTCCGCACGACGCCCGTCGGAGCGCGCGTGCTCGCAGAAAACCGCTGCTTGATCGAGGCGCTCTCCGACCGTGCGACCCTCGCCGCGATGCCGGACGGCAGCCTCGGCCGCGCCTACCTCGACTTCATGGTCGCGCAGGGCATCACCGCCGAGGGCCTCGCGGGGATGAGCACCGGCATCTGGAACGAGGACGGTCCGCCCGAGATGGTCACGTTCCAGAGCTGGAGCCGCGACATGCACGACCTCTGGCACGTCGCCGTCGGCTACGGACCGGATCCGCTCGGCGAGCTCTGTCTTCTCGCGTTCACCTACGCGCAGTACGAGAGCCGAGGCGTCGGGCTGATCGCACTGATGGGAGCCCTCCGCTACTCGCTGCAGTGCCGCGATGTGCGCATCGCGCGCGCCGTCCTTCAGGGCCACCGTATCGGGCGAAGCTCGGAGTGGCTGCCGTCGCACGACTGGGAAGCGCTCCTCGCCCTGCCGATCGAGGAAGTGCGCCGCCGGCTCCGTCTGCGCCCGACGACCGCCTACGCCGCCGCGCGCGCTCTCATGCCGAAGCACCACCGCTCGGGCATCGCACCGGTCGCCCCGTACGTGCAACCCGCGTGACGGATCGCTTCGAACAGGACTCCCACATTCTTGTGTCTTGAGTAGGGTGCGGCGCGTGACATTGCGCGCCGATGCGAGCTCAACTCCGAATCCTCACCCTCGTCCTCTTCACCTTCGCGATCGAGCCGTCGAGCTCCTTCGGGGCGCTTTGCGAGCCCGGCTCGTTCAGCGCCACCGGCGAGGATCCCTGCACGCTCTGCCCCGCGGGAACCTTCGCAGGCTCCGCGGGACAGACCGCGTGCAGCCCGTGCGAGGCCGGGAGCTTCTCGGGCACGGGCCAGTCCTCCTGCACCCAGTGTCCCGCCGGCACCTTCAACGACCAGCTCGGACAGGCGATGTGCTCGCCGTGCGAGGCCGGCACGCTCTCGGGCAGCGGCCAGTCCTCCTGCACCCAGCGTCCCGCCGGCACCTTCAACGACCAGCTCGGACAGGCGATGTGCAGCCCGTGCGAGGCCGGCACGTTCTCGGGCAGCGGCCAGTCCTCGTGCACAGACTGCGCGGCAGGCACCTTCTCTTCGAATCCGGGACAGGCGGAGTGCATGCCATGCGTCGCGGGCACCTTCGCGAGCTCCGTAGGCCAGAGCGCGTGCACGTCGTGCACCGCGACGTGCGCCGACGGCAGCTTCGAGTCGGCCGCCTGCACGGCGACGAGCGACACCGTGTGCACATCGTGCGACGCCTCGTGCGCGACCTGCACGGGCGCGGGCAGCACGGACTGCACGGCCTGCTCGACGGGCGAGCCGCCGCTCGAGGGCGCCTGCGCCGCCGGCTGCGACGTCGCGCCTGCGACCGGCTGCCTTCCTCCTGCGTTCCCCGGTCGAGCGAAGCTGATCCTCAAGGACTCGTCACCCGGGAAGGACCTCGTCAAGCGGAAGTGGGCGAAGGGAAGCGCGGTCGACCTGACGGACCTCGGCGACCCGACGACGAGCGACGCGTACTTCCTCTGCATCTACGACGCGGGCGAGCGCGTCTCCTCGACGGCCCTCCCCGCCGGCGGAACGTGCGCCGGGAAGCCGTGCTGGGCCGCGACCGAAACCGGATTCCGCTACAAGGACAAGGACCGCACGCCGGACGGCGCGCAGGTCGCGAAGCTGAAGGCGGGCGCCGCGGGCAAGGCGGGCGCGACCGTCGTCGGCAAGGGTGCGAACCTCGAAACGCCGAACCCCTCGAGCTTCACGGGTCCGATCCTCGTGCAGCTGCAGCGCGCCGGCACCGGCGTCTGCTTCGAGGCGACCTACAGCGCGCCGTTCAAGAAGAACGCCGACGGCAAGTTCGTCGACTCTTCCGATTGAATCGAGAGGCGCACAGCCCCTCTCCTCCCGCTGGGCAGAAGCGCCGACGCGATCACGGCGCATTCGAGCCAAGCGGGGCGCGGCGGGCGAGGCAGAAAATCTCGATGCCGAGGTCGTGACGCTCGGCGAACGCGTCGAGCGCGCGCCAGAGCGGGCCGCGCCTCTCCGGCGGCTCGTGGTAGTCCACCCACCGCGACGTGCGCTCGTCGACGATCTCGAAGCCGTGCGCGCGGACGAGCCGCGCGAGAGTGTCGACCGAGAAGTGCAGGAAGTGGTCGTCCTGGAACGTCCAGCCGTATCGCTGGCGCTTCACGTAGAACCACCACGTCCGGACGTTCGGCACGGCGACGAACAGGAGCCCGTCCTTCGCGAGAACGCGGTGGATCTCCGCGAGGACCGCACTCGGACGCGGGATGTGCTCGAGCACGTGGTTCAGCGTGACGAGATCGAATCGCGCTTCCGCGAAGCCGCTTCCCTCGAGCGTCTCCGCGCGCACGTCGTGCCCGCGCTCCCGTGCGACGGCGAGCGAGCTCCCGGAGAGCTCGAGCCCGATCGTCTCCCAGCCGCGCTCGCGCGCGACGGCGAGCTCGCTTCCGATCGCGCAGCCGACGTCGAGGAGACGCCCCGGACCGCCGCGCCGCCGCTCGACGTCCTCCAGGAGCTCTACGGCACGGCGGCGGAAGAACGCTTCCTTCGCGAGCTGGTCCTCCGTGTACTTGTCGGAGTGCTGCACGGCGCGCTCGACGGCTTCCGCCTCGGGAAGCGGGGTCACGTAGTAGAGGCCGCACCCTCGGCAGACGACGATGCGGTTTCGCGTGCGCTCGCTGAAGACGCGGTAGCGGCTCTCACCGCACAGCGGGCACGGGACGTCCGCCGGCATCGACGCGGACCTTGCCTCTCCGGCCCGCCCGAGGCAAGGCATGCTTCGCATGCCCTCGATCGGGATCGACCTCGGCGGCACGAAGATCGAAGGTGCGATCCTCGACGAGCAGGGTCGCATCGTCGCGCGCGACCGCATCCCGACCGAGCAGGAGGGCGGCTACGAGCACATCCTCGGCCGGGTCGCCTCGCTCGCGGGGGAGCTGCGCGCACGCGCGGACGGCGTCGAGAGGATCGGCATCGGCACTCCCGGCTCGATCTCGGCGCGCGACGGGACGCTCAAGAACTCGAACACGCTCTGCCTGAACGGCAAGCGGCTGCGCGAAGACCTCGAGGCGCGTCTCGGGCTTCCCCTCGTCCTCGAGAACGACGCGAACTGCTTCGCGCTCGCGGAAGCGCGGCTCGGCAGCGGACGCGGCGGCGAGGTCGTCTTCGGCGTGATCCTCGGCACCGGAGTCGGCGGCGGCATCGTCCTGAACGGACGCATCTGGGCCGGTCCGCAGCACATCGCGGGCGAGTGGGGGCACCACTCGGTCGATCCCGACGGACCGGCCTGCTACTGCGGGCAGCGCGGCTGCGTCGAGACGCTGCTCTCCGGACCGGCGATGGAAGCGGACTACCAGGAAACGACCGGCGGCTTCGCCGCCGCGGCGCAGGTGGCGGCGCAGGCCGCGCGCGGCGAAGCCGCCGCCGTCGCGGTTCTCGACCGCTACCTCGGTCGATTCGGAAGGGCGCTCGCCAATCTCATCGCGATCCTCGATCCTTCCGTCGTCGTCCTCGGCGGGGGCCTCTCGAACCTCGACGTGCTCTACGACCGCGGCCGGGACGAGGTCGCGCGCCGCATCTTCAACGACGAGCTGCGCACGCCGATCCGGCGGAACTCGCTCGGCGACTCCGCCGGCGTGATCGGCGCGGCGCTCCTCGCGACGTCGACGGGGATGTCGACGTCGACGACCTGAGCGCGCATGCTTCGCATCCTCGAGATCCTTCTCCTCGCCGTGACGGGCCTCGTCCTCATCGCGACCGGCGCAACCGGCCTCGTCGATCCGCAGGCGCTCTTCACGCCGCTCGACCTCCAGCTCGAGAGCACGAGCGCGCACAACGAGATGCGCGCCACGTACGGCGGCTTGCACGTTGCGATGGGACTCTTTCTCGTCGCGGGCGCGCTCCGAGCCGGCCTTCGGCGTCCCGCTCTGTGGGTTGCGCTCGCGTTCACGGGCGGGCTCACGGTCGGACGCGCGGTCAGCTTCATCGTCGACGGGAGCCCGAACGAGTTCGTCTACGGTCTCTGGATCCCCGAGGGGTTGGCTGCGATCGTGGCAGCAGCTCTTCTCGCGAGCGGAAGGAACACTCCATGGCACGAATCAGGCCGGACGAGCTGAGGGACCTCGACGCCGTCGCACAAGCGGAGCTCGTTCGCCGCGGCGAAGTGACGCCGCTCGAGCTCGTGGACGCGGCGATCGAGCGGATCGAGCGCGTCAATCCGAAGCTCAACGCGGTCGTCACGCCGATGTTCGAGCTCGCGCGCGAGACGGCGCGGGGGAAGCTGCCGGACGGTCCGCTGCGCGGCGTCCCTTTCCTCTTGAAGGACCTGATGGGGACGTTCGCGGGCGTGCGCGAGACCTCCGGATCGAGATTGCTCGCCGACGACGTTCCGACCCACGACAGCGAGCTCGTCGCGCGTTTCAAGCGTGCCGGGCTCGTCGTCGTCGGGAAGACGAACACGCCGGAGTTCGGCATCCCGCCGACGACGGAGCCGCACCTGTTCGGCCCAGCCCGGAATCCGTGGAACCTCGAGCACAGCACGGGCGGATCGAGCGGCGGCTCCGCGGCGGCGGTCGCGTCCGGCATGGTGCCAGCGGCGCACGCGAACGACGGCGGTGGCTCGATCCGGATTCCGGCCGCATGCTGCGGGCTCTTCGGTTTGAAGCCGACGCGCGGACGGAACCCGCTCGGGCCCGACTTCGGGGACGTCGGTGGTGGGCTCGTCGTGGAGCACGCGGTCACGCGCACGGTCCGCGACAGCGCGGTGCTGCTCGATGCGACCGCGGGACCGGACGTCGGCGATCCCTACTGGGCGCCGCTGCAGGTGCGGCCGTACCGCGAGGAGGTCGGCGCGGACCCGGGAAGGCTCCGCATCGGCTACACGGTCACCTCACCGATGGGCGCCGTGCATCCGGACTGCGTTCGCGCCGTAGAGGACGCCGCGGCTCTGTGCCGGAGCGTCGGGCACGACGTCGAGGAGCGCACGCCCGACATCGACGTCGCGCACGTCCAGGAGAGCTTCTTCAAGGTCTTCTCTTCCGGCGCCGCGATGCACGTGGAAGCGGCGCTCCAGAAGCTCGGCCGCGAGCCGCGCGACGGCGAGCTCGAGCCTCTGACGCGCGCGGTCTTCGAGATCGGCCGCGGCATCACGGCGCCGCAGTACCTGATCGCCGTGCGCGAGATGCAGGCGTTCAGCCGCCGCATCGCGCACGCCCTGATCGACTTCGACGTGTGGATCACGCCGACGCTCTGCGAGCCGCCGCTCGCGCTCGGCGTCCTCGACGCGCCGCCGGACGACCCGTTCGCGTCGCTGCTACGCGCGGCGCCCTACGTGCCGTTCACGCCCCTCTGCAACATGAGCGGACAGCCGGCGATGTCGATGCCGCTCCACTGGAACGAAGCGGGCCTGCCGATCGGCACCCACTTCGTCGGGCGCTTCGGCGACGAGGCGACGCTCTTCCGCCTCGCCGCCCAGCTCGAAGCGGCCCGCCCCTGGTCGACACGCCGTCCGCCAGTCTGCGCCTAACGGGGTCCGGTTCGTTACCCGCGTATCGAGCCCGGGTTCGATAGGGGGCAAACGAACCGGACCCCCTTTCATACGGAGGCGGCGACGGGCTCGGGGATGTCGACGCGGACGAGCGAACGCTTCTTCACGCGCTTCAGCTCGTCGAGCTCGGCGCGCGCCGCGGCGTCGGCCTCCGCTTCACGGACCTTCTCGATCCGCTGCGCGAGCTCCGCGTCTGCGACCTCGCGGGTCACGTGCACCTCGGCCGAGAGCCGCTCGATGTGCGCCCGCACTTCCTCGAGAGCCTGGATGTCGGCGTCGGGCGTCAGGCCCTTGATCGTCTCCTGCAGGCGGAGACGCGCCCTCGCGTTCGCGAGACGTGCCATGGCGTGGATCTTCTCCTCGCGCAGGCGCGCGACGTCGCTCTGGAAGTTGACGAGGTTCTTCTTCGCGGTCTCGGCCTCCGAGTTCAGAGACGCGAGCTCCTTCGAGATCCGGTCGACCTCGGCGGAGAGTGCCTGCCGCTGCGAGATCAGGACGACGGCGACGTCGTCCTCGTCGCGCTCGACGGCGATGTCGAGCTGCCGGTTCAAGCTCCGCAGCGCCTGCGACTTGAGCTCGACTTCCCCGGCGAGCTTGCCGCGCATGTAGAGGACTCCCGCCGCGGCCTCGCGCAGCTTGCCGTACTGCTCGAGCCGCGCCTGGATGGCCGCCTCGTACACGGCGGCCGGATTGCGACGCTCACGCCGTCCGATCCAGTGGCGCAGGCTGCCCCGAACGAGATTCGCCAGGCGGCTCAGGAAGTGCATGATTCAAACCCCTTTCCGCTCGCCGTTCACCGCTTCTTCCGCGGTGAGGCCGAGCTCTCGCATCTTCTGCTGGAAGCTCTGCCGATACATTCCGACCTCCTCGGCAGCGCGAGTGATGTTTCCGCCGTGTCGGCGGAGCGCGTCGCGGAGGAAGCGACGCTCGAAGTCCTGCACCGTGCGCTCCTTGGCCTCGCGGAAGCTCGCAGCGTGGTCGCCGGAGAGCGTGTCGAACGGAGACGCCGAGCCGTGGCCGCCATTGCCGTTCCGCTCTGCCCCGAGGAGGTTCTCGGCGGTGATCTCGCTTCCGCTCGAGAGGAGAAGTGCCTGCTCGACGGCGGAGCGAAGCTCCCGCACGTTGCCGCGCCACTCGTGCGCGAGCGCCGCGCGAAGAGCGTCGCCGGTGAGCGGCTTCGGCGGACGCCCGAAGCGCTCCGCCGCGGCCTTCAGGAAGCAGTCGATCAGGAGCGGGATGTCTTCGCGGCGCTCCTCGAGCGCGGGCAGCACGATCTCGACGACCTTCAAGCGGTAGTAGAGATCCTCGCGGAAGCGCCCGGCGCGGACGCCTTCCTCGAGGTCCTGGTTCGTAGCCGCGATCACACGTACGTCGACGCGGATCGGCTGGTTGCCGCCGACACGCTCGAACTCCTTCTCCTGCAAGGCGCGCAGGAGCTTCGCTTGCGTCTCGAGCGGCATGTCGCCGACCTCGTCGAGGAGGAGAGTGCCGCCGTTCGCGGCCTCGAACTTTCCCTCGCGCCGGGCCACGGCGCCGGTGAACGCGCCACGCTCATGACCGAAGAGCTCGCTCTCGACGAGCTCGCGCGAGAGCGCCGCGCAGTTCATCTTGACCATCGACCGCGCGCGCCGCGGCGAGCGATAGTGCACCGCGTTCGCGACGAGCTCCTTGCCGGTGCCGCTCGGACCGCGGATCAAGACGGTGACGTCGGTGTCCGCGACCTTCTCGATCATCGAGTAGATCTGCAGCATCGCCGGGCTCCGCCCGACGATCTGCTCGAAGCCGTACGCCTCCTGCACCTGCTGCAGGAGCCGCGTGTGATCGCGGCGGAGAAGCGCCGTCTCCATCACCTTTCGCACGACGACGCGGAGCTCGTCGTTGTCGAACGGCTTCGGGACGTAGTCCGCCGCGCCGAGCTTCATCGCGTCGACCGCGATCTTCTCCGAGCCGTACGCGGTGATCATGATCACCGCGACTTCCGGATCGACGTCACGAGCGTGCGCGAGGACGTCCATGCCGGAGAGGCCGCCGAGGCTCAGGTCCGTGATGATCAGGTGGAAGCTGCCGGGCTGGATCTTCTCGAGCGCTTCCTCGCCGCTGTAGGCGACGTCGACCTCGTAGCCTTCCTTCTTCAGGAGGCCGCGCAGGGCGAGCACGAGCGCCTTCTCGTCGTCGACCACCAGTACGCGTCCGACCATGGCGCACCTACTGGGGAAGCGGCAGCGTGACGACGAACTCGGTGCCACGCCCCTCTTCGCTGACGACGTCGATCGTGCCCTCGTGCGCCTCGACGATCTTCTTCGAGATCGCCATGCCGAGGCCGGTGCCCTTCTCCTTCGTGGTGAAGAACGGGTTGAAGATGCGGTCGATCTTCTCCGGAGGGATGCCGTTCCCGTTGTCGCGCAGACGCACGCGGACGCGCTTCGGCACGCCGTTCTCGATGTAGAGGTCGATCCGGCGGTCGGGCGCCTCGGCCGGGAACGCGTCGATCGCGTTCTCGAGGATGTTCGTGAAGACCTGGCGGAGCTTCTCGCCGTCGGCGACGAGCGTCGGCCCGCCGATGTAGTTCCGCGCGACGGCGACGTTCGCCGCGTCGAGCTTGCCTCGCATCTCGATGAGGGACGAGTCGATCACGCCCGCGAGGCTCACCTGCGCGAACTGCAGGTCCTCCTCCTTCGCGTATTTGAGGAGGTGCGAGATGCTCCGCTCCACGCGATCGAGCTCGTCGAGGGCGACGTGCGCGTACTCGACGTTCTCGATCGAGCGAGGATCCTCGCCCATCTGCTGCACGAGGCTCTTCGCGGCGGCGATCGGATTCCGAATCTCGTGCGCGATCGAGGCGGAGAGCTCGTCGATGCTCGCTTGCTTCTCGGTGCGGACGTTCATCGTCTCACGTCGCACCTCGCGCTCGACGGCCGGATAGAAGTAGCGGTCCTTGATCTTCCGCGAGCCGAAGACGGCCATGTAGTGCGAGAAGATGCCGATGCCCCAGCCCATCGCCGGCCAGAGGAACCACGGGTAGCGCGTCGTGAAGACGTTGATGAGCGCCAGCATCGCCATGACGCCGAGGTAGCTCATCACGTGGTTGTAGAAGGCGAGTTCCGCGGAGGCGCGCTTGCGCGCGCGCGCGAGGATCGCCTGCTCGCTGTTGGGGGGCGCCGAAACGCGCGACTCCGACGCGCGATCGTTCGTTCCCGGCGACTCCGGCGCCTCGGCCGCGGGCTCGACGCGCTTCTCCTTCCGCTTGCGGCGGCGCTCGTGTCGCGCCTCGTGCCGCGCGAGGTAGCGCTCGCGGCGCTCCTCCTGCCGCCGGAACTTCTCGGCCCAGTGTCGCTCCCACTCCTTGTGCCAGCTGACCGGGCCGGGCGCGCACATGGTCTCCCCGCTTTCGTCGATGTCGTAGCGCCGCCGGTAGTACCGGACTCTGCGATTGAAATGCTTGTAGAGCATCAGCGCCAGGATGAAGCCGAGTATGGCTGCCATCGTCCTCGTTCCTCCCGCCGGGGTGTCCGCCGGGCTCGACGTCCCGCCAACGCAACCGCCGTGCCGGCGCCAAGCTCCCGGTTCCCCGCCGAAAATTGGGCCTTCCGGACAGATACCGCAATCTCTCGACTGCGGCTGCCGGGTCGCCGCTGCAGCAAACCGACTGCGGATGGGCTAGGAGGCGCGGATGCCGAACGAGAAGCGGACGAACTTCGCGACCGGGACGCCCTGGGAGCCCATCGTGGGCTACTCGCGGGCGGTGCGGGTCGGGAGCCAGGTGTTCGTCTCCGGCACGACGGCGACCGGGCCGGACGGGGCGATCGTCGGCGTCGGCGACCCGGCGGCGCAGACCCGTCAGGTGCTGCGGAACATCGAGTCCGCGCTCGAGCGCGCCGGTGCCCGCCTGGAGGACGTCGTCCGGACGCGGATCTTCGTCGTCGACATCGATCAGTGGGAGGCGATCGGCCGCGTCCACGGCGAGGTGTTCGGCGCGATCCGGCCCGCGACGAGCATGGTCGAGGTGAGCCGGCTCATCTCGCCGGAGATCCTCGTCGAGATCGAGGCCGACGCCGTCGTGCCCTGAGCCTGACCGGAGCGGACGCGCTCAAGCGTCGTCGGGCGGTGCGAGGAAGCCGTTCACCTGCGGGAAGTCCGGCGTCTCGTCATCGACCGCCGCGGCCGCGCTCGACGAGCTCGACGGGCGCTTGGACATCGCTCGCGACAGAACCGTCCAGTAGCCGGCGTCGACGGCCGCCGTCTCGAGCGCGCCGCGCTCGCGCAGGAGGCGGTGCATCCGCGGGAGGTTGTAGTGCGGCACCGTCATCAGGAGGTGGTGCTCCAGATGATAGTTGACGCGGTTCGGGGCGAGGAACAGCCGCTCCCACCAGCGCGCGACCGTCGTACGCGTGTTGCGGAGGGGGTCGTTCGGATCAGGCGTGAGCGCGTGCTCCGCGATCGAGCGGATCCGCGTCACGAGCGTGTTCGTCGTGAGCCACGCACCCACCCAGAGGAGGTAGAGCCACGGGTGTCCGGCCGCGGTGAGAATCCCGAAGAGGATCAGGTTCGTCACCGCGACGCCCTGCGCCCCGCTCCGCGCCGCGGGGTCGACGCGGTAGCGCGCGAACGTCCGCGCCCAAGCACCGCGGGCGAACTTGCGGCCGGTCTGACCGGACAGATCGCGCCACGCCTTCCGCGCGAAGCTCTCGCGCGTGATCGGGAACGGCCGCACGAGCCCGATGTCGGGATCCTCCGCGCTGCCGGTCTTCGCGTGGTGCTTCAGGTGATACGGCCGGTACGGGCGGAGGTCGCTCCACACCGGATACGCACAGAGCCAGTTCCCCGCCCAGTCGTTGACGCGACGATCGCTGAAGAGCGAGCGGTGCGAAGCCTCGTGCATCAACACCGCGAAGCCGAGCTGGCGCGCGCCGATCACGAAGAGCGCGAGCAAGATCGTCAGGGGATTCGGCCACGCGGCGACCATCGCCATCGCGCCGAAGACGAGCGCCCAGTCGAGGGCGATCGAGAGCCAGGAGCGGAAGTCGCGCATCACGAGGAGCTCGCGCACCTCCTCGCGCGACAGCGCCTGACGCCATCCGGACTTCAGGTTCTCGTCGATTCCCGTCGCGCTCGCGGTCATCTCGAATCCCTTTCGAGGGCGGCCTCGTGCACCCTTCCGCCGTGCGTGTCCACGGGGCTGCGGAGATGCGGCACGTCGAACCGCTCGAGGAATGCGGCCCACACCGCGCGGCCGATGCGGTCGTAGCGGCGCATCGCTTCGATCAAGGCTCGGCGCTCGTCTCCCGGGCAGATCGCGTCCGGGAGGAGCGGATCGAGGACGAGGTGGCGGATCGCTCGTCCGCCGAGGAGGAAGGACTCGACCATCGCCTCCTGGTGCGGCGCGTCCGGCAGGCGGCGCGCGCTCTTCTCGATCTCGGAGAGAAGCCGGCTGTACGCTCCGCGGAGATCGCCGTCGTCCCACAAACGGCGCGCGCTCCGCTCGGCCGCTCCGTCGAGCGCGCGGACCTCGAAGACGAGGTCGCTCTTCGGCAACCCGAGAGCGACGAGCTCCTCGCGGATCTCCCCGACGCGCGCGCGCAGGTTGTCCGGCCGGATGGCGAGAGCCGGAGCGAGCCGGCGGAACCCGAGGAGGCGAAGCGCCTGCTCGCGCTCGGCGCGCTCTGCACGTCCGCCGTCGCGGGACGCTGCTGCGAGCTGCACGCCGATCCAGCCGCCTTCCCAGCGCCGGCACTGACGCTCGATCTCGCGCCACGAGGTCACGCGGCGCTCGACCGACTGGCTGCTCGGACCGAGGCGGTAGCGGCCGCGCTCGTCGCGGCTCACCTCGCCCGTCGCGAGCATCCGCGCGAGGGCGACTCGCGTGCTGTTCGCGGCGATCCCGAAGAGCTCCCCGGCCTCGACGAGGGCGCCGACGGGCATCGTCCCGTGGCGGAGCGTCGAGAGCAGATCGAAGAGGAAGCTACGGGCCTTCGGCCTCACACCCAAGACATTACAGAATCAGTCTATCTCCGTCAATGTCTGTAATATTCCTGGAAGCCCTTCGGATCGGGCCTACGGCCGGCAGCTCAGCCGGAGCGCATCGGTGTCCTTCTGGCCCGAGCCGAGCGTCGCCTTCGTCCCGAGCTTCAGAGCTTTCCGCGCGGGGATGTCGACCTCGATCCGGGCCGTGCACTCCTCGCCGGGCCCGGCCGGGAGCCCGAGCGCCGAGAGCGCCGCGAGGAGGTCGTTCCGCGCCGCGAGCTGCGTGCCGGTCGTGTTCGCCTTCGGGCTCGTGACGTCGACCGTCGCGACCTGCGCCGCATTGCACGAGAGGCGCGCATCGGCTCCTCCGAGGCACGCCCAGACGCGCATCCGGCACGTCCCGGGCGTCGGATCGAAGTCGCAGCTCGGATCGTCGTCGGTACAGCGCTGCGAGTTGCGCGCGATGCCGGCGCGATCGAGGAGGAGGCCTTCCGCCGGCAGCGCGACCGACCATTCGAGCGCGCAGTCGAGCGTCTTCCCGCCCGCGCCCGGAATGCGGAGTGCCGGCGGTGCCTCGGTGCAGCTCGCGCTGCACGGGCTTCCGGGCGTCCCGTTCTCCGCGCCGTCGTCGCACTGCTCGCCGCACTCGACGGTGCCATTCCCGCACTCCTCGAGTCGGCATTGCGAGGAGCATCCGTCGCAGTCGACCGTGTCGCCGAGGTCGCACTGCTCGAATCCGCCCGTGATGCCGTCGCCGCACACCGCGGTGTTCGGCACGCAGATGAGCGAGATCTGGTTCGCCTTCAGGAGCTTGCCGTTGACGTCCTGGCTCGCCACGCGGAGGACACGCTTGCCGCTGTTGACCACGGCGCGGGGCACCGTGATCGGAAAAGCGTCCGTGCACGCGTCGCTCGCCGCGAACGGCGCGCCCGGCTGCACGACGGTGGAGCCGATTCGCACTTCGAGGTCGAGCGGGTCGAGAGCGTCGAGGATCGCCGCCGCGTTCCCCGCGTTGATCGGGTCGGTCGCGTTCGGCGTCGGCGCGCCGAGCCGGACGTAGTCGAGCGCCGCGGGCGCACAAGCCGGCAGCCGCTCGTCGGTCACACGGAGGCAGAGCTGCGCTTCGTACGTGCACCGCTGGTCGTTCGCGCCGTCCGAGTCGCAGGCGGGATCGCCGTCGATGCACTTCTGCGTTCGCGTCGGCAAGCCGGTCGAGGCGATCGTGCCGTTCGACGTGTGGAGGTTCCACTCGAGCTGGCATCCCTGCGCGAGCGGGCTTCCCGGCATGAGGAGCTCGGGTGTCGGCGGGAGGGTGCAGTCCGCCTCACAGCCGTCGCCGGACGTCGTGTCGCCGTCGTCGCATTGCTCGCCGCACTCGCGCGTGCCGTCGCCGCAGACGCCGTCGACGCGCTGGCAGTCGGCGCTGCAGCCGTCGCACGAGAGGTGGTTGCCGTCGTCGCACGCCTCGCCCGGATCGGGCGCGAGGTTCCCGCACGCCTCGAGCGTCTCGCACTCGGGTAGCGTGAGATCCTGCTGCTGGACCGCTGGCACGACGATCGTCGCGCCCGTCACGTCGGGAGGCGTCGTGCGGTAGACGAGCCGGTTCTCCTCGTCGGAGCGAAGCGTGCCGTCGATCGTCATCGCGCCGCTCGCGGTGAGGACGACTCCCGAATCGAGGTCGTCGCCGCGAACGTCGATCGCTCCGAGCGGCCCGACCTCGATCGTGCACGCCGCGAGAGCCGCGCCGCCGCCGTACCCATCCGATCCCGTCGCGCGCACCGCGATTCCCGCGACGACGTCGAGCGCGCCCGCGGCCGTCACGTCGAGCGTTCCGCCGTAGCCGACGCCGTTCAGCTCGATCGTCCGGAGCGTCGCGTCGCCTCCCGCGAAGACACTGAGCTCACCACCCGAGCTGTCGTCGCCGGGTGCGCTCGACGTGATCGCCGCGCCCGCGGCCTGGACGAAAGCCCCTCCCGCCGAGACCTCGATCGCCCCGCCCGTGCAGAACAGCCCGCCGCGCACGGTCACGTCGTCCGAGAACGTCACCGATCCTCCGGCGACGATCGTGACCGCCGAGCCGTCGCCGCACGACTCGTCGAACTCGGAGCCGTTGCCGGTGATGCGCCCGAGAAGCGAAACGTCGCCCGTGACCGACTCGAGGCTGATCTCGCCGCCCGCGCCGTCCGCCGTCGCGTTCGACTGGAGGATCTCCGTCGCGACGTCGCCCGCGGTCGAGAGGATCGCGATCTCCCCGCCGCCGAAGCCGCCGCCGCTCGTGTCGAGCATCGCTTCGATCGACACGTTGCCGCCCGCTTCCGCCGTGAAGGTCCCTCCCTGGCCGAGCTCGCCGGACGCGACGAGCCCGACGTCGCGGCTCACCGTGATCGCGCCGCCGGCGTACAGCTCGACCTCTCCCGCGTACGCGTCGGCACCGATGCCGCGCGCGATGAGCGAGCCGTCGACGGTCAGGTCCGTCGTGGCCGTCAAGCGGATGATCCCGGCCCAGTTGCCTTGCACGTCGATGCGCGACGTCGTCGTCCCGCTCGACTGGAGGACCAGGGGGCCGCTCGTCGCTTCGAGGTCGACCGTGCCGCGTCCGTAGAGAAACGTCGGGCTCGGATCCGGATCGGTGACGGCGAGTATCCGGGCACCCGGCTCCATCGTGATCCGCCCGGCGCGGATCGTCATCGAGCGCGCGTTGCCGGACACTTCCAGCGTCACGACCGATCCCGTCTTGAAGACGAGATGCACGCCTGCGAAATCGAGCAGCGAGTCCGCGTCGACCGATTTCGGGCCGGAGACGTTGCAGGGATCTCCGCTGCAGAGGTCGGCGGGAACCGTCGCGTGCACGCGTGCCGCGAGGGAGAGCGCAGGCGAGCGATGCACGGGGGAGTCGCGGGCTCGGCATGGTGTCCTCCGGGATGGGAAAGGCGTCGGTCTGGTCGCTCCAGCCTACGTCACGCGAGGGGTTGGCGCGACGGCACCGCGAGTCTTGCTCTCACATCGATGACCGTCATCGAGAAGCGTCACCGGTCAATCTGTCAGGAGCAGTTAGTCAAGTCCGGGTCATAAGCAGTTTAAGATGTCCGCTCGTTCAAGCTGCTTTTTTCTTGGTCTTGGATTCGGTGAGGATATCTCCTTGCTGGCTGTAGGCCGCGAGGAGG
>VGTG01000095.1 GCA_016874795.1 Deltaproteobacteria bacterium
CGACGGCAACACCGAGCCCCGAGCCGACGGCAACACCGAGCCCCGAGCCGACGGCAACACCGAGCCCTGAGCCGACGGCAACACCGAGCCCGGGGGCGACTCCGACCGCGGAGCCGACCGCGACTCCCACCCCTGCACCGACCGCGACTCCGACTCCCACGCCGATCGCGACTCCGAGCCCGGCGCTCACGGCGACGCCGATCCCAACTCCCACGCCGCAGCCCACTCCGACACCGGCGGTCACGGCGGCGCCGCACGCGCAGACGAAGGCGCAGCAGAAGTGCACGAACGCGCTTCTCGCGCAGCTGCCGCTCGTCTCGGCCACGCAGCTCGGCGAGGCCGCACAGTGCGCGAAGAGCTTCGCCCAGGGCAAGGCTCCCGCAGCCGCCGCGTGCATCGCCGCCGACGCGAAGGGGAAGGTGGCGAAGGCGATCGGCAAGTCCGTCGACGCCGAGAGCAAGAGCTGCAGCGAAGCGCCCGACTTCGGTCCCGTGGACGGTGAACGCATCGGTACGGTCGCCGTCCGGACGGCGCTCTCCGTCGTCGCGGATCTTCTCGGCTCCGATCTCGACGCTGTGATCGTCGCGGACGACGTCGACGGCGCCGGGGCGCGCTGCCAGCGCGGCGTTCTCGGAGCGGCGCGAGGCTGCCTCGACGCGCATCTGAAAGGCATCGCGGCGTGCGCGAAGGCGGGCTTGAAGGACGGCTCGATCACCAGCGAGCCGGCTCTCGCGGCCTGCATCGGTGTCGATCCCAAGGGGAAGATCGCGAGTGCGTGCGATCTCGCGGGTAACAAGCCGGACCGCCTGCGGCAGGACCTCGGCAAGCTGTGCCTCGCACGCGGCGTGACGCCAGGCGACGTCCTCCCGGGTTGCGCGGAGGCCGCGAGCGTCGAGGACGCGCACGCGTGCCTCGCGGCGAAGATCGCATGTCGCGCGTGCCGCTCGTTCGCCGAGGCGGGTGAGCTCTCGATCGACTGCGACGCGGCCGACGACGGCGTCGCGAACGCGAGCTGCCTCCCCTGAGCCGAGCCCCGGCGGAGACCGTCGCCGATAGGAGCGCGGTCTCCGCCGGGTCGAGGCTCATGTTGACTGCGCCGGCTCGCTCCTTCACGATCCCTCGGTGACCGAGCTGCGCCAGCGCGAGGCCAAAGCGATCGTTCCACGCTGAGCGACTTGCGGAGATGGAACCAGAGCGTGGCGCACCCAGAGCGTTCTAGCCGGGATACACCGCTGCGAGCGGTCCGGCGCCGGATCACCGATCTCCAGGTCCTCTTCTTTCCGCTCATCCGGATCGTCGGCCGGATCTGGTGCTTCGCGATGCACCGCCTGGTTCGATCGGATCGCCGCGGTCCGCTGTTCGAGTACATCAAGAACGAACGTCCCTGCATCATCGCGTACTGGCACCAGGATTCGATCCCGTTGCTGTTCGAGCTCATCCGCTACACGCGCGGTTATCCGTGCTCGGCGATGCTGAGCCGTGGACGGATGGGCGACTTCGTCGTCAACCTCCTCGCACCGTGGCACTTCCGCTTCGCGCGCGGCTCCAACTCCGGCGGCGGGCGAGCGGCGCTCGATCAGCTCGCGCTCGACGGCCGCAAGGACGGCCGGAGCGTTTTCATCACCGTCGACGGATCGCGCGGTCCCGCGCGGCAGGCGCGCTGGGGAGCCGTGCAGCTCGCTCGCGAGACCGGGCTTCCGATCATCGCGGCGCGCGCCTGGGGCAGCAACTTGATCGTGCTCGAGCGCACCTGGATGAAGCTCGGCTTCCCGCTGCCGTTCGGCCGAGCCGTGTTCCTGAGCGACGAGCCGATCCGTGTGCCCGCGAACGCGACGCCGGAGCAGCTCGAGACGATTCGCATCGACCTCGAGCAGCGTCTCAACCGGATGGCGGACGCCTCGATGGAGTATCTCGTCCGCGGTCCCGCTGCCGTCGAAGCGTGGGGAAAGCCCGTGCTCGGCATGGGCGAGGCCGAGCGTCGTCGTGTCGAGGCAGCGTCCGCTCCTCCCGTCGGGGCGGTCTGCGAGACGTATCCACCGGGCTGAGATCCGGCTTCAGCCTCGCGGCTCGACCCTGAAGAGACGAAGCTCGCCTTTCGCGACAGGCTCCCGAGCGACCTCCGTCACGGCGAACGCGGATCCGATCTCGTCGAAAAGGCGTCGCTTGCGCGGCCGCGCGAGGTCGAACGTGCTCGCGACGAGGTAGCTCGGCTTGCCGTCGAGGCGGATGTCCCGCGCCGACTCCGGCACGACGATCTCCACGGCGTCACCGAAGAACGGCGCCAGCGGCGACGAGAGAATGTAGCAACGGAGGCTCTCGTTCCGCTCCGCCAGGTGCCGCGCGAGAAAGCGGTACTGCGCGATCTCGACCGGCCGATTGTACGGCGATCGGAGAAAGGCGATCGGATCCCACGCGGCGTACTCGCGCCCCACGAGAAGTAGAAGCGCGACGGACGCGGCGGCGATGGCGCTCGCCAACGGAGCGCCGAGGCGCGCGGCGAGAGGAGCGACGATCCGTCCCGCGGCGACGATTCCCGTCGCGAGGAAGAACAGCACCCCCGAAAGGAGCGGAACGTCGAAGCGGAACATGTCGTGTCCGCCGCTGCGCGAGGCGAAGTAGCGAGGATGCAGGCTCTCCGCGTGGTAGCCGAGGTTCGCGCCGTGGACGACGTAGACCGCCGAGAAGAGCAGGAGAAAGGCGAGCCATGCGATGCACGCCGCACGGCTCCAGCGCCACGCCGCCGCGACACCGCCGAGCAGGAGGAGAAGCGCGATCTTCCCCGTCGCGACGGATCCCCCGATCCAGAACGCGAGGTTGTTGGCGAGAAGAGCCGGTGGAGAGAGCTCGCTCTGCCACCATCCCTGCTGGCCGTGATGGAACTGGAGCGCGTCGGGCAGGTACAGAGCCGCGACGGCGACGGTGCACGCGAGAACCACACCGTCCCGCGCGGGCAGCGTTGCGACGCGCGCCGCGCCGCCCCGGCGGCGAGCGAGAAGGAACGCGGCCGCGAAGAGCGGCACGAGCGCGAAGTTCTCGACGCGGACCGTGAGCGCCGCGAAGACGCTCGTCGCGAAGCCGAGAAGCGCCAAGCTGCTCGGAGCGCGCAGCCAGCGCGCGAATGTCGCAATCGCGAGGACGAGGAAGAGGAGCGAGGCGACCTCCAGCGAGGCGGACCCCGAATGCTTCACGTGGAGGGGGTGCAGGAGAAGAAGCACCGCGGCGACGAGCGAGACGTCGCGGCGTACGGCCATCGCGCGCAGGCATCCGTAGAGCGCCGGCACCGTCGCGCTTCCGAGCACCGCGGTCGTCGCGAAGGCGACCGTGGGGGAAGCACCGAACACGAGGAACGCGACCGCGTAGAGGTAGATCAGAGCCGGAGGCTGTCCCGAGAGAGCGTACACGCCGGTGTCGCGAAGGACGGTCGCGCTGCGGAGGTAGTCGTACTCGTCGTTGAACGTGTAGGGCACCCACTCGGGAACGAGCACGCGCACGAGGAGTGCGAGGGCGAAGAGCGCCGCGCCGATCGCGACGGCGCGGCGCTCTTCCCCGCCGTCGGGCCGAAGGGCGCGCCGCGCGAGGCTCGCCGCGTGAAGAGCGAGGCAGAGGGCGCCGGCGAACGCCGCGGCCGAGAAGAGCCACCAGGTGACCGCGACGTTCTTCGGCATGGGGAGCCCTCATCGGACGGCGGGCATCACCTCTTCCGCGAACCCTTGCAGGTCCTTCACGAGGTTCGGCCACTCGACGTTCTGCTCGCCGGTCTGAACTCCGAAGCGGATCGGATGGGTCACTCTGTGCCTCCTCTCGTCGCGATCGTTGCGATCGTCGCGGTCGTCGTCGGCTCGTTTCGAGCCTGCCACGAAGCGGAGCCCCGTCGCCAGACCGGCGAGGTGATCAGCGGTGCGAGCCGAGCAAGCGCTGCGCGAGGAAGATCAACGTCGCGCCCGCGATCGCGTAGAGCGGCAGCGATCGCGAGCTGCTCGCCTCGTGCGCGGCGGGAAGGAGGCTCGTCGCTCCGAGATAGAGGAACACGCCCGCGAACCACCCGAGCAGGAGGGCGCGCAAGCCGGGCGGGACGTGCAGGAAGGGCTCCGTCAGCACGCCCGCGATCGGAGCGGCCGCGACGAGGATCACCATGCCCCACGTCCAGCGGTCGCTCTGTCGCGTGCCGCGCATCACGCCGGCGACGCTCAATCCGTCGGCGAACTTGTGCAGGATCACGCCCGAGGCGACGGCCCACCCGAGCCCCGAATGCTCGTCGAACGCTTCGCCGATCGCGACGCCGTCGATGAAGCTGTGTGCGGCGAGACCGGCCGCGGCCCAGATTCCGGTCGGGTGCCCGTGCGTGTGGTGCAGCACCTCGGCGTGCGCGCGCTTCCGGTGCGGCAGGTTCTCGAGGACGTAGAAGACGAAGAAGCCGATCGCGCTCGCGAGAAGGAGCTCTTCGGGGGTGCGACCCCCGGAGGCGGTGAGCTTCAACGCTTCGGGCACGACGGCGAGGAGCGCCGTGCCGATGAGCGCTCCCGCGCACACGGCGTACACCGGTCCGCGGTACTGCTGCGTGCGGAGCGCGACGAGGCTCCCGCCGACGGTGATGACGCCGGCGAGCCCGGTGACGAGGAGGCCTTGCATGACGGGCGGCGCGCGTCAGCCGCGCGCGCCCCGGAACGCCTCGATGACCTCGGCTGGCGCCTGCACGAGCTCGATCAGAACGCCTTCGCCCCCGACCGGCGAGGTTTCGCTGCCGCGCGGATGGATGAAGCAGACGTCGTGTCCCGCGGCGCCCTTGCGGATGCCTCCCGGCGCGAAGCGAACGCCGCTCTTCTCGAGCCACGCGACGGCGGTCGCGAGATCGTCGACCCAGAGGCCGATGTGATTCAGCGGCGGCTCGTGGACACGAGGCCGCTTCTCGGGATCGATCGGCTGCATCAGATCGACCTCGACCGCGAACGGCCCGTGGCCGGCGACCGCGATGTCCTCGTCGACGTTCTCGCGCTCGCTCTTGAACGTCCCGTGCACGGAGAGGCCGAGGAGGTCGACCCACAGGCGGCGGAGTCGTTGCTTGTCGTCGCTTCCGACGGCGATCTGCTGGACTCCGAGGATCGAGAAGGGCCGGTCACTCATGGCGTCACTCTCGCGAATGCGCCCCGCCCCCGCAAGATCGCGCCGAGACGCGAGCGAAGCGAGCCAGGGGGAGGAAGCTTCGCGCGGCTTTGCCGCGTGAAGGAGGGGGACCGGGTCCCCCTCAGCGATAGTGCCGGATCACGTGCTCCGCGAAAACCTGCGTCGCGCGGAGGTCGTCGACGCGGCCGAACATCGCGATGAAGTGTGTAACGCCGATCGCGACGTACTCGTCGATCCGGCGGATCACCTGCTCCGGCGTGCCGACGATCATGCTGCCGTCATTTCGCGGATCCGAGCCGGAGCGCTCGGCGCGCTTTCGCAGGCGACGGTCGAGGCGCTCCGCGTCGTCGTCGATCAGGACCGGTCCGAACCAGCTTCGCTCGATCTCGGCCGGGTTCCGTCCGAGATCCGCGCAGTGCCGATCGAGGACGGCGCTCTTCTGGCGGATCACATCGACGGAGCCGCCCATGTTCCACATCTGCGCGTAGCGCGCGACGAGGCGGAGCAGCACCTTCTCGCCGGCGCCGCCGATCATGATCGGAGGATGCGGCTTCTGCACCGGCTGCGGCTGATTGAGCGCGTTCCGAAGCCGGTAGTGCTTCCCGTCGAAGCCCGCGGGCTCCTCGCGCCACATGCGGACGCAGATCTCGAGCGCCTCCGCGAGCTGCGCGAGGCGCGTTCCCATGGGCGGGAACGGATAGCCGTAGTCCTCGTACTCGCGCTGGAACCAGCCGGCGCCGAGCCCGAACTCGAGACGTCCTCCCGAGATCACATCGAGGCTCGCCGCCATCTTCGCGACGAGCGACGGCTGGCGATACGAGTTGCATCCGACGAGAAGGCCGAAGCGGACGGTGCTCGTCTCGCGCGCGAGCGCGGCGAGCGTCACCCACGCTTCGAGCTGATCCGCTTCCGGTGGTGTGACGACGCCGTAGAAGTGATCGTCGAGCCAGAGCGTGTCGTACCCGAGCTTTTCGGCTTCGCGCCAATGCTGCGCGAGGTCCTCGAAGCGGGCGCCTTCCTGCGGAGTCTGGATGCCGAACCGAAGTGCGCGAGGGGCCATGGGCTGCGGGATACCGCGCCCGCGCGCGCTCACGCAAATGGAGCTTGGTCGTCCGGAGGCGGCGGCGAAGGGGTGCCTTCCACCCCCCAATCATCGTTCCACGCAGCCGCGGCAACCGCTTCGCCAGCCGTCCGGACGGCACCCGAGTCGTCCCCACCAACGACATCCCCACATCCCTCTCGGGGGCAGAGGAGTCGGGTTGCAACTCCAGTGCCACGGGGGAAGCGAGCGATTCACTTGAAAACCGTTGCTCGCGGCCCTCGCGCCGGCCCGGTCGGCGTCGAGATCTCGACGTTCTGTGCTACACGGCCGCCATGGCGCGGAATCCCGATCGTGAGCTTTGGATCCCGCGCAAGCGCTTCGAAGCGATCGTCGCGGAGGCTCTCGACTCGATCCCGGACGACTTCCGCAGCCATCTCGAGAACGTCGCCGTCGTCGTCGAGGACGAGCCCGACGAGGAGACGCTGCTCGATCTCGAGCTCGATCCCGAGGAGGAATCGCTCTACGGCCTCTACCAGGGAACGCCGCTCGACGAGCGCGACGCGATGCACAGCGGCGCCTTGCCCGACCGCGTCGTGATCTACTATTTCCCTCTCGCGGAGGATTTCACCGACGAGTACCATCTGCGCCGCGAGATCCGGCGCACCGTGGTTCACGAGATCGGGCACTTCTTCGGCTTCTCCGACCGACGCATGCGGGAGATGGGCTACTGACCTTCTCGATCGACACCCGGGAGGCGGACCTCGACGATCTGGCCCGCGAGCCCCTCGAGCTTCTCGTCATCGGCGGAGGCATCACCGGCGCTGGAATCGCGCGTGACGCGGCGATGCGCGGCCTTCGCGTGGGCCTCGTCGAGCGCGGCGACTTCGCTTCCGGGACGTCGAGCCGCTCCTCGAAGCTGATCCACGGCGGGCTTCGCTATCTCGAGCAGGGCGAGGTCGGGCTCGTTCTCGAAGCCGCCGCGGAGAGGCGCGCGCTCACGCGGATCGCGCCGCACCTCGCGAAGCGTGCGCGTCTCGTGCTGCCGGTGCACGGCCGAACGGGGGCGGGGCTCGTCAAGTTCCGCGCCGGTCTCTGGACGTTCGAGAAGATGGCGAAGGTCCCGGACGACGACCGCCACGAGATCTGGAAGCGCGACGAGCTGCTCGAGCGCGTCCCCGGCCTCGGCACCGACAAGCTCGTCGGTGCGGTGATCTACACCGAGTACATCACCGACGACGCGCGCTTGACGCTCGAGACGATCAAGTCGGCGAAGCGCCACGGCGCGCGGATCGCGAGCTACGCGCCGGCGGTCTCGATCGCCGAGTCGCGCTGCGTGACGACGGGCGGCGGTGGAAAGAGTGCGACCCCGCGATTGGAGGTGCACGTGCGCGACGAGCTCAGCGGCCGCATCGTCGCGGTCGAGGCGGCGGTCGTCGTCAACGCCGCGGGCCCTTGGGTCGACAGCGTTCGCCGCATGAGCGGCGAGGGCAACGCGCGCATGCAGCTCACGAAGGGCATCCACCTCGTGATCGCGCGCGACCGGCTACCGGTCGAGGGCATCGTCGTGATGCGCGCCGTCGACCATCGCATGGTCTTCGTGGTCGGGCACGGCGACATCGTCTGGATCGGGACGACGGACACGTTCTATCCCGCTCCCGAGGAGCGGCCGACGATCACGCGCGAGGACGTCGACTACCTGCTCCACGCCGTCAATCGTACCTGGCCGGGAGTGCAGATCTCGGACCGCGACGTGCGCGGCGCCTGGGCGGGCGTACGGCCGCTGGTCAAGCAGGAGGGGAAGTCTCCTTCGGAGATCTCGCGGCGCGACGAGATCCTGATCGAGCCCAGCGGACTCGTCTCGATCGGCGGCGGCAAGCTCACGACGTACCGCCAGATGGCCGAGCGCGTGGTCGACCAGGTCGTGCAGCGCCTCGCGGCGAAGACGGCGCCGTGCCGCACGGCGGAGGTGCCGCTCGTCGAGGACGGCGAGCCGATTCCGATGGGTCGTGCGTCGCTCGACACGAGCGAAGTCCGGAAGGCGATCGACGAGGAGTGTGCGATGACCGTCGCGGACGTGCTCGAGCGGCGTGTTCGCGCGAACCTCTTCGCGAGCGACAACGGGCTCGACCACGTCGAGTCCGTCGCGAGCGCACTCGCTGCGCGCGCCGGCTGGAAGAACGGACGCCGCGAGTCGGAGGTCGCCGCCTACCGGAGCCGGGTCGCGGAGGACCTCGCCTGGCGTGCGGGCGCCTGAGGGCGCCGAGAGGGGAACACGATGGCCGTCCAGATCGCACTCGAGGAACTCGAGCGCGCGCTTCCCCAGGGGCGAATCGAGCGCGGCGAGGAGATCCGGCGGGCGCACGCGCACGACTACTGGGCGTTCGAGGCGATCCACGACGTTGGCGGCAACCCGACGACGCCGCCTCCGGCGGTCGTCTTCCCGGAATCGACCGACGAGGTCGCGAAGATCCTGACGATCGCGAACGAGCAGCGCTGCCCGGTCGTACCGTTCGGGCTGGGCTCCGGCGTGTGCGGCGGCGTTCGACCCGGCGGTGAAGCGCTCGTCGTCGATCTCTCGCGCATGGCGCGCGTCCTCGAGGTGAACGACCAGGCCGCGACGGCGCGCTTGCAGGCCGGGCTGAACGGTGCTGCGTGCGAGCGGCTCCTGAACGAGCGCGGCTACACGCTCGGCCACTTCCCGCAGTCGATCGCGGTGTCGAGCGTCGGCGGCTGGGTTGCGACCCGCGCTTCGGGGCAGCTCTCGACGCGCTACGGGAACATCGAGGACCTGCTTCTCGCTCTCGAGGTCGTGCTGCCGGGCGGACGCGTGCTGCGCACGTTCCCCGCGCCGCGCGCCGCGACGGGTCCCGACCTGCGGCAGATCTTCCTCGGCTCGGAGGGGACGCTCGGGATCGTCACGGAGATCACCGTCAAGCTGTCGCCCAAGCCGGAGCACCAGGACGGCTTCGCGGTGCGCCTCCCGACCTGGGAAGACGGGATCGAGGTGACGCGCGAGCTCCTGCGCGCCGGCTGGCGGCCCGCGATCCTGCGGCTCTACGACGGCGTCGAGGCGCAGCGGAACTTCTCCGCGTGGTTCCCGGACCAGGCACCGCTTCTCCTCGTGATGAGCGAGGGCACGAACGAGATGCAGGGTGCTCTCGAGCTCGAGATCGCGGCCGCGCGCGCCGCTTGCCTGCGTCGCGGGGGAACGGACCTCGGGCGCGAGCCGCTCGACAAATGGCTCGGCCACCGGAACCACGTTCCCTCCTGGGCGGATCTCCTCGGGAACGGCCTCGTCGTCGACACGATCGAGGTCGCGGCGACGTGGGATCGCGTCGGACCGCTACATGCGCGCGTCACCGAGGCGATCGGCGCCGTGCCCGGCGTCCTGGTCGCGAGCGGGCACACCTCGCACGCGTACACGACCGGAGTGAACATCTACTTCACGTTCGTCGGACAGGCGACCGAGGAAGCCGAGCAGGAGCGCATCTACACGGGAGCGTGGGCTGCGGCGATGGAAGCGACGATGGCGTGCGGCGCGACGATCGCGCATCACCACGGCATCGGTCGCGTGCGCCGCGACTACCTGCCGCGCGAGCTCGGCGAAGTCGGGATCGACGTGCTCCGCGCGGTGAAGCGCGCCGTCGACCCGAACGGCATCATGAACCCAGGCGTGCTGCTGTAGCCTTCTTCGGCGAGCGGCGAGAAGGGCGAGCGCAAAGGCCGCGGCGCGCGAGAGGCGGCCGTCGCGCACGATCCGAAGGCCGGTGTCGCGGAGCCCGCGGTGCTTCAGGCGGGGTTCCGCTTGGAGAGAAGCGCGATCACCTCGCGAACGCGCTCGCCGTGTCGGGTCTCCTCGCGGCCGTTCTGGCGGAGGAGCGCCTGGACCTCGGGGTTGCTCTCGCGATCCGCCCATTTCTGGTAGCCGGCGTCGCCGTCGATCTCGCCCTGCACGATGACCGGCAGGACCTCGGGCGGGATCGCGTCGGGCAGCGGCACGGGAAAGTTCTCGAGGTCCTGGGCGGTCGGCTCGTACGCGTGTCCGAGCTTGATCCCGATCGCCTTACGCACGCGCTCCGCGTGGCCACGCTCCTCGCGTCCGTTCTGGCGCAGGAGGACGGCGCTCTCCTCGTCGCCGATGCGGTCGGCGATCATGTTGTAGAAGTCCTCGCCGCTGCGCTCGATGCGATACAGGAGCCGCATCGTATCGACGTCGAGCTGCTCGATCTTGCCTAGCGAAGCGACGGCGGTGAAGAAGTCGGTCGGCTGGCTCATCGTGTTCTCCCTTCTTTCTACGACGCCTACGACGCCTACTACGCCGGGACCTTGCCGAGGAGCACGATCGGCCCGGTCGGCTGCGGAACGCCTCCTTCCGGCTCGACGGTGACGGCGATCGCGTCCGGCGGTCCGGCGCGGAGCAGGTCCGGCGCGATCCGGGCGACCGTCGGCTCTCCTGCGGCGACCTCGAGGAGGCCGGCCGAGATCTTCTCGTTCCCGCGGATCAGCCAGAGCTGGTAGTCCTTGCCCTGCTTCGGCTCGAGCGCGCTCGACAGGAGCACGGCCTCGTTCCGGTCGCCGTTCAGCAGCGCACTCGCGCGATAGGGCACGTCGCCCTGCGCGGCGAGCTGGATCAGGCGGGTCGTCGGCGCGCCGAGGAGGTCGAGGGTACGCTCCTTCTCCTCGAGCGTGATGCGCGCGTTGCGGAGCTCGTCGAGACACACTTCGCGCTCGCCGTCGACGTTCCGTACGCGTGCGAGCAGTGTCTCTAGATGGTCTTCCGCCTTGATGCGCGCGTTCTCGCTCGAGGCGAGGCGCCGCTCGAGATCCGCGCGGTGCTCGCCTTCGCCGCGCCAGGCGAGCACACCCGCGATCGCCGCGGCCGCCGCCGCGGCGGCGAGACCCCAGGCGAGTCCCTCCCGGCCACGACGTCCGCGATCGCCTCCGCTGCGGCCGCCCGGTCGCGTCGACGGCGCACCGGTGCGGTGCGCGGGACGCTTCTCGCCAGGCGTTTGCCCGGACGCGCCGATCTCCTGCTCGATCGCGGCCCAGACGTGCTCGCCTGGAGCGCGCGGCGGCAGCGAGAGACCGAGGAGCGCGCTCGCCTCGTTCACCTTCCGGAGCTCCTCGAGGCAGCCCTCGTGCGGACCGGCCTCGGCGAGATGCGCCTCGCACGCGACGCGCTCCTCGTAGCGGAGCGCTCCGAGCGCCAGCGCGGCGACGTTCTCTTTGAACTCCGCGCAGGTCACGCCGATCCTCCGGCGCCCGCGTTCGCGAGGAGCGAGGCGAGCTTTCCGAGTCCGAGACGGACGCGGGTCTTGACGGTTCCGAGCGGATCGCCGAGCCGCTCGGCGATCTCGGCTTGCGACAGTCCTTCGAAGTAGGCGAGCTCGAGCGTCCTTCGCTGCTCGATCGGCAGCGAGGCCATCGCGTCACCGACGAGCCGGCGCATCTCCGACTGCTCGACGGCGTCGCTCGGCGAGGGAGCGTTTCCGGCTTCGGGCTCGTTTCGGGCGGAGGCGACGAGGCGCTCGGCCGCGCCGCGCGCGCACGCGATCGAGAGCGCGCGACCGGGCGATCGTGATGACCCACGCCATCACCCCGCCGCGGCCGGCGTCGAAGCGATCTGCCTGGCGCCACACTTGCACGAAGGTCTCCTGGACGATGTCCTCGGCTTCTTCCTGGTTCGACAAGACGCGGTATGCAACGGCGAGCGCACGACTGCCACAGCGATCGTAGAGCGAGCGCAGCGCAGCCGAATCACCCCGAGCAACCCGGGAGACCAGAGCGGCATCATCTGGATGACTGGCGATCTGGGGCAACGGCGCGGAAACTTTCGCTGGGCGATCTATCGTGAACCGGCTGTTGTTGCGAGCGGCATTCGTTCGCTGCAGTTACGTATGTCCGGTCCAGACTGGATTCGAGGTTTCTCCGCGCCTCCCGGAGCGACGAATCCGCAAAGAGCGCTCGAAACGTATCTGAGGTTGAACTCGAACCGACCTGAGCGTGTTCCAGGGACGCCCCGCCCGGGGCGAAGGAGGAAAGATGCGCCCGAAGCTCGTCGCCGTATCGGCGGCCATTGTGACCTGTCTCGTCGTACCGGGAGCCGGGAGGGCGGCCAGCCATCGCGAGGCCCCACTCATCTCGAACGATCCCGCTGCCGACAACACCGACACGTACTTCTTCCGGAGCTGGGAGAATCCGGCAAACCTGGTGATGGTGTTGAGCGTCATCCCGTCGCAGGAGCCGAGCGCCGGTCCGAACTATTTCAACTTCGACGACGAGGTCGTATACCGGTTCAGCCTCGACACGAATCAGGACGGCGAAGCCGAGGACGTCGTCTACGAGATCGTCTTCGAGACCGAAATTCGCGATCCGTTCAAAGATTTGCCGGTCGCGTACGCAGGCGTCGACGGCGTGCCCGGTCTGCCGCCGGCGATCACAGCGCTCGACGGGCCAGGCTCCGAAGGTCTCGGTCTGCGTCAGCGGTATACGGTGACGAAGGTCACCGGTTCGAAGAAGTCGGATCGGACGGATCTTGGCGTCGGGCCGATGTTCGCGGTGCCGTCGAACATCGGCCCGCGGACGATGCCGGACTACGAGTCGCTCGCCGAGAAGGGCCACTACGCCCTCGGAAACGGCGGCCGCATCTTCGCGGGCCAGCGCGACGAGACCTTTTACATCGATCTCGGGGCGACTTTCGACACGCTCAACTTCCGCGCGACGCCTCCCATCCTCGCCCCCGCGAACGACGCGAACGACGGAGCCAATCCGTTCGGTGTAGACATGTTCTCCGGCTTCAACGTGAACTCGATCGTCCTCGAGGTCCCGATCGCGGAGATCACGTCCGACGCAGGCGCGGTCATCGGAATGTACGCTTCGACGAGTCGGAGCCGCAGCACGCGCCGCAGGGGAGCGCCCGATCGCATCCGCGAACGCGACGACGGCTCGACGCTGGTGGTCGGCCGCAAGGAGAAGGTGCAAGTCTCGCGCCTCGCGAATCCGTTGGTGAACGAGCTCCTGATCGGTACCGGCTCGAAGGACGTGTGGAACGCGACCGAGCCGTCCGACGAGGGAAGGTTCGTCGACTTCTATCTGAACCCGCGGCTCGTCGCGGTCGTCAACACCGCGTTCGGAACCGCGTTCCCGACGACGAACCGAACGGACCTCGTTGCGGCCCTCCTCAAGTATCCGGGACAGGACCCCGCCGTCTGCTCGAAGGACGATCCCTGCGCCGAGCTCCTACGCTTGAACGTCGGCGTGCCGCCGACCGCACCGGCGGCGCAGAAGCGCCTCGGCGGCCTCGCCGGAGACGCGGCGGGCTTCCCGAATGGACGCCGGCCGAACGACGACGTCACCGACATCGTGTTGCGCGTTGCCGCGGGCGCGCTCCTCGGGCCGGTTCCGGCGCTCGGCGACGGCGCGCACTTCAACATCGGGGCGCCGGGAACGAGCGTCACCGCGAACGGCATCGCCACGTCGTTCCCGTATCAGCCGACGCCGCACGACGGGCGGAATCGGAGACACCTCGATCCCGGCGAATAGACCGGAACGAGATTGCGATCGCTGCGACGCGGGAGGGCGCGCCCCCTCCCGCGCGCGGCGGCCCTCAGCTCACGCAGCTCGCGCAGGAGTGCAGCGGCGGAGCGCTCGGCACGAGGCGCGGCAGGGCGTGCTCGATCGCGTGGATGATCTCGTCCCGTGCCGCCGCGAAGACGTCCTCGCCGTGTCCGGCGGGGTCGTCGATGTCGCCCGCGAAGCCGGCGAAAGCGCGCAATGTGAGGAGAGGAATCTCGCCGGGATCGTGATGCGTTCGCACCATGTCGATCTGCTCGGACGTCATGGTGAGGATCAGATCGGCCGTGTCGAGCAGATGGCGATGCCCGCGCTTCAGGTCGCGTGCGCCGAGCTCCTCCGAGAGGCCGATCCCGACATCGCGGAGGACGAGGCGCGTATCGAGCGACACGAGGCTCCCGTCGCGTGCGAAGGCCGCGATTCCGCCGGACTCGACGACGACTTCTTCCGGAGACACGCCGATCTCGACGAGCCGCCGTCGCAGGAGGTGCTCGGCCATGACGCTCCGAGCGGTGTTCGCGTGGCAGACGAAGAGGATACGGCGATAGGGATACGCCGAGCCTTCGGTCAAGCTCGCATCTCGGACGTCGACCGCGCGGGCTTCGCTCCGCTCGCCTCGGCGACGCCGAGCGCCTTGCCGGTCGCGTAGAACCAGCGAATCGTCGCGAGCTCGTCCTCGGTGATCGACTCGAGTAGGGATCGCGTCTCCATGTCCTCCTCGATCTGCGCGATCACCTCGCGGATCGGAGCGACCGCGGCTTCGCCCTCCGGGACGCGGCGCAGGAAGTCCGCGAGCTTCTCCTCGTCCGCGACGTGTGGCGAGCCGAGGCGCGTGCGCGCGGCTTCGCGGAAGCTCTCGGGGATGCTCGCGGTCGGCTGCGCACCGAGCTCGCTGAGCCGCGCGCCGAGGACGCGCCCGTGCATCGCTTCGCGCTCGCAAACGATGCGCAGGCCGCCGCGCAAGCAGGCGTTCTGCGTCACCTCCGACCAGAGCGCGAAGACGACACCGCCGAACGCTTCGCCGGCGCGGAACTGATCGACGAACTCGACGACCATGTCGCGCTCGCTCGAGTACGTCTTCTTCCCGGCGCGGTACGTCCGCTCGGGAGCGCGAACCGGACCGGCGCCGTTCCCGTCGCCCATCTGGATCTCCCGCATCTGCTCCTCGAAGAGCTGATCGGAGATCAAGCCCTTGCGATAGGCCTTGAGGAGCTGACGGAGCTCGAACTGCTTGTTCGCATCGGACACGATCGCCTCCTTGAGAGCCGCCGAACGAGCCGCCGCGCGCCGCCGCGGGACCGGCGGGGTGGCGATCCGCAACGACGATCTAAGCAGGTTCGCCGGCGTCGGGGAAGACGAGCACGATCGCGTCGCCCTGCACGTCCGCCCTGGCGTGGCCGCCGGAGCGGAGGCGCCCGAAGAGGATCTCCTCGGCGAGCGGCTTCTTCAGCTCCTTCTCGATCAGGCGGGCCATCGGCCGGGCGCCGAACAAACGATCGAAGCCCTTCTCCGCGAGGAGCTGCCGCGCCGCGTCGCTCAGCTCGAGCGTGACCTGCTTCTCCGCGAGCTGCTCGTGGAGCTCGGCGAGGTTCTTGTCGACGACGCGCGCGATCGCTTCGGGCGGGAGCGTGTCGAACACGACGATCGCATCGAGTCGGTTCCGAAACTCGGGGCTGAAGGTCTTCTCGATCGCGTTCTTCGCGGAGCCGGTCGCACCGTCCTGGCCGGTGAAGCCGATGCCCTTGGCGTTGATCTCGCGCGCGCCCGCGTTCGTCGTGAGGATGACGACGACGTTCCGGAAGTCGGCCTTGCGACCGGTGTTGTCCGTCAAGGTCGCGTGGTCCATCACCTGCAGCAGGATGCTGAACAGGTCGGGATGCGCCTTCTCGATCTCGTCGAGCACGACGACGGCGTAGGGATTCTTTCGCACCGCGTCCGTGAGAAGGCCGCCCTGGTCGAAGCCCACGTAGCCCGGCGGCGCACCGATGAGCCGCGAGACGGTGTGCTTCTCCATGTACTCGCTCATGTCGTAGCGAAGCACCTCGACGCCGAGGATGCGTGCGAGCTGTCGCGCGAGCTCGGTCTTGCCGACGCCGGTCGGTCCCGCGAACAGGAAGGAGCCGATCGGACGCTCGCCGTGGCCGAGGCCGGAGCGCTGCATCTTGATGACCGAAGCGAGCTGCTCGATCGCTTGGTCCTGTCCGAAGATCACCTTCTTCAGATCGGGCTCGAGCAGCTCGAGCTGCTCGCGATCGCGCGTCGAGACGTTCTTCTCGGGAATGCGTGCGATGCGCGCGACCATCGCCTCGATCTCGGGCGTGTCGATCACGTGCCGACGCTGTTCCTCCGGGCGGATCCGGTCCGCGGCGCCCGCTTCGTCGATCACGTCGATCGCCTTGTCGGGCAGGTGACGCTCGTTGATGTGCTTCGCGGAGAGCCGTGCAGCCGCGTCGATCGCGCCGTCGGTGTACTTGACGCCGTGATGCTCCTCGTAGTGGCTGCGGAGCCCCTTCAGGATGTCGATGCACTCCTCGACCGAGGGCTCGCGCACGTCGATCTTCTGGAAGCGGCGCTCGAGCGCGCGATCACGCCCGAAGGAGGCCTTGTACTCCGCGTACGTCGTCGAGCCGATGCAGCGGAGCTCGCCGCTCGCGAGGGCCGGCTTCAGCAGGTTCGAGGCGTCGATCGTCCCGCCGCTCGTCGCGCCCGCTCCGACGACGGTGTGGATCTCGTCGATGAAGAGGATCGAGCCGGGGATCTTCTCGAGCGCTTTCAGCACCGCCTTGACGCGTTCCTCGAACTGGCCGCGGAACTTCGTGCCGGCAATCAGCGCTCCCATGTCGAGCGCGTAGATGCTCGCGTCCGCGATCGCCTTCGGGACCGCTCCTTCGTGCAGCCGGCGTGCGAGGCCCTCGACGATCGCGGTCTTGCCGACGCCGGGCTCGCCGACGAGCACCGGATTGTTCTTGCGCCGACGAGACAGCACGTGGATCGCGCGCTCGACTTCCTCGGCTCGTCCGATCAGAGGATCGATCTTTCCTGCGGCGGCCTTCGCGCGGAGGTCCGTCGTGTAGGCTTCCAGCGGATTGCGTTCGGGCGCGTCTTCCTCGTCGCCGATCGGCAGCTCGTCGCCGGTGCGCGGATCGGCGGAGCCGTTCGCGCCGCCCTCGCCGTCTTCGCCGACCCCGCCGACGCTGCCGCGTCCGTGCGACACCCAGCGCAAGACGTCGAGCCTCGAGAGCCCCTGCTGCTCCAGCAGGTACAGGGCGTGACAGCTCGGCTCGCGGAAGAACGCGACGAGCACGGCCGGGCCGTCGATCGTCGAACGTTCGGCGTTCAGAGCATGCACGGCGGCGCGCTGGAGCACGCGCTGGATGCCGGGCGTCTCGTGCGGAGTGTAGTCGACCCCGACGGGCACCGTCTCGAGCGACTCCGCGAGGAAATTCTCGAGCTCCTGGCGGAGAGCGTCGCGATCGACCTCGAGATCGCGCAGGAGGTCCATGACGCTCGGGTTGTCGAGCAGCGCCAGAAGGAGGTGCTCGAGCGTCAGGTACTCGTGCCGGCGGCGGCGCGTGTCGTCGATCGCCTGGCGGAGCGATGCCTGCAGCTCCTGGGTGATCGAGGGAGGCGTCATTCCTCCGGCTCCATCGTGGTCAGCAAGGGATATTCGTTCTGCTCCGCGAGCTCGGTGACGCGGCGGACCTTCACGTCCGCGACGTCGTGGGGATACACGCCCGCCACTCCGATTCCATTGTTGTGGACGTGAAGCATGATCTGCACCGCCTCGGTCTCGCTACGGTGAAAGATGGTCTCCAGGATCCACACGACGAACTCCCGAGTGGTGTAGTCGTCGTTGTGGAGAAGGACCTTGTAGAGCTTGGGACGTTCGAGGCGCTTTTCTGTGCGGGTTCGGGTGACGACCGCGGTGTCTTCGCCGCCGTCTCCCGCCCGATGTGGTCTCGCCATCTGCGGCGAGCGTAACCATCCCCCCCGGCTGCTGCTAGGGGTTGCGGCTCCCGCGCCTCAAATGACGCCCGTGTCGACCATGTGCTCGGCGACGAGGACCGCGCCCTTTGCGGCTCCCATTTTCGTGTTGTGGGAGACGAGCATGTAGCGAAGGCCGTTTTCGTCGGAGCGGATCCGCCCCACGGACGTCGCCATCCCGCCTTCGACGTCGCGGTCGAGGCGCGGCTGCGGACGGTACGGGTCGTCGTGCAGGATGATCATGCGGCTCGGAGCGGACGGCAGGCCGCGCGCGCAGAACTCCCGGCCGAACTCCGCGAAGACGCTCTGGACCTCGTGCGCCGACGCCGGACGCTCGAGGTCGACGTGCACCGCTTCGGTGTGTCCCTCGCGGACGTTCGCGCGGGTGCAGGTCGCGCTGACCGGGACCTTCGCGGGCACGCACGCGCCGTTGCGGACCGCGCCGAGGATCTTACCCGTCTCCTGTGCGACCTTCTCTTCCTCTTTCGGGATGTACGGGATGATGTTGTCGAGGATGTCGAGCGCGGGAACGCCGGGAGAGCGGCCCGCGCCGGAGAGGCCCTGCATCGAGGTCATGATCACGCGGCGGAGCCCGAACGCGTCGGCGAGCGGCTTCAGCGTGATCACCATGCCCATCGTGGTGCAGTTCGGCAGCGGGACGACGAAGCCCTTCCACCCGCGCTTCTTTTGCTCCGCGACGATCGAGAGGTGATCGAGGTTCACCGCGGGGACTGCGATCGGAACGTCCGGCTCGTAGCGGAACGCGGAGGCGGTCGAGAACACCGGGCGCTGCTCGGCGAGCCGCGGCTCGATCTCCTTCGCGGCGTCGCTCTCGATCGCGGTGAAGACGACGTCGACGGTCGCCGGATCGAGATCGCGCGCGTCCAGCACCCGGAGTTTCAAGACCGCTTCGTCGGGCTCCTCGTCACAGTACCAGCGCCGCGAGCCGCTCGACGGATCCCGTAGAGCGTCGGCGTACGAGCGCCCCGCGGACCGCTCCGAGGCCGCGAGCGTCGTGATCCGGAACCACGGGTGGCCGCGAAGCGCCGCTACGAATTGTTGACCTGCCACACCGGTCGCTCCGACGACCGCGACTTTGCGCTGTTTGTCCGCTGCCAAGGCTGACTCCTTTTCGGTCCCGTATGGTCGAAACCAGCGACGGGCTTGTCAACCGACGCCCTCGAGCGCGTCTCCACGTGCGTCGACTTGCAACGAGCGCCGGGACACGGTGCACTCGGACCATGTCGAGCCCCGGCCGCTCGCCCCGCTGCGGCGTCTTCCTGCCCCTCGTCGGCTTCACCTGGGAGGAGCTGCGCTCGCGCGCCTCGCTCGTCGAGCGCCTCGGCTTCGACTCGCTCTGGCTCGACGATCATTTCTGGTTCCCGGGGGCTCCCGATCGCGATCATCTCGAGGTCTGGACGGCTCTGACGGCGCTCGCCGTCGCGACGGAGCGGCTCGTGCTCGGGCCGCTCGTCCTCTGCCAGTCGTTCCGCTCGCCTGGGCTTCTTGCGAAGATGGCCTCGAGCCTCGCGCGCGTCTCGTCCGGGCGTCTCGTCCTCGGCGTCGGCGCCGGGTGGATGGAGGAGGAGTACCGCGCCTACGGCTACGCGATGCCGCCCGCGCGGGATCGTCTGCGGCAGCTCGGCGAGACGCTCGAGATCCTGCGCCGGACGTTCACACAGGATCGCGCGACCTTCGACGGAAAGCACTACCGCGTTCACGACGCGCCTCTCCTGCCGAAGCCCGGGCGCCTCCCGATCCTCGTCGGCGGCGCGGGTGATCGTCTTCTCCGCCTCGTCGCCCGGCACGCGGACGGCTGGAACTGTCCGAACCCGGCGTGGCGCGAGCTCGCGGCGAAGCGCGAGACGCTCCTGCGCGAGTGCGACGGAATCGGACGCGACCCCGCGACGCTCGAGGTGTCCGAGCAGGTCCTCGTCGTCCTCGGCCGCGACGAGGCGGCGGTGCGACGCGAGAAGGAGCGCGCGCAGCAGAGCCTCGGCGCGTTCGCGCAGTTCGACGGCGACGTGCACGTCGGAACGCCGCCACAGGTCGCCGAGGCGCTGCGAGCCCGGCTCGATCTCGGCGTCGAGTCGCTGATGGTGATGTTCGGCGATTTCGGGAGCGCCGAGCAGATCGAGCTCTTCGCGAACGAGGTCCTGCCCGCTCTCCGCTCGCACCGGAAGAATTGATCGCGGCGACAAAGCTTCGGTCGTCCACATTGCGTCTTCGCCGACTCTCGCGTGCAGTCGCACCGGGAGGATCGCGATGTCGCTCAAGCACGTCGTTCTGGCACTCGTAGAAAGCGAGGAGTGCTACGGGTATCGGCTTCACGAGCGCGTCGCCGAGCTGCTCGCGCTCGCTTCGCCACGCGAGACGTCGCGCGTGTACGGCGTTCTCGTCGACCTCGAGGACGCGGGTCTCGTCGCGTCGCGCGCCGAGCAGAGCGATCGCGGGCGGACGCGCAAGCTCCACCACCCGACGAAGCGCGGCGAGGCGGAGCTGCGCCGCTGGCTCGATCGGCCGCGCGCGAGCGGCTCGCTGCTTCGCCGGAGGCTTCTCGTCGAGCTCGCGGTGCTCGAGCGCTCCGCGGCGCCCCTCGCGGGGAAGCGCCGTCGCTGGCGTCTCGAGCTCGACCGGCGACGCCGGGTCCGCGACGAGCTCGCGGCGAAGCCGGACGAGTCGGCACGCTCCTTTGCTTCGCTCCTCCGAGAGCGCACCCGCGCGCACCTCGAGGTGGAGATGCGCGCGATCGAGGACCTCCTCCGGACGGAGTGAAGCCGGGCTCAGGTTTCGAGCGGCGGAACGTCGCTCGTCAGGGTCTCGATGAACTTCTCGGCGGCGGGCGAGAAGTGGCGTCCTTCCTTGTGGATGATGCCGAGCTGCCGGATGAAGCTCTCGTCCGTGAACGGGATCGCGACGAGCGTCTTGTTGCGCACCTCGGGCCGGACGGCCGGCTCGGGCGCGATCGAGATGCCCGTGCCGACTTCGACGATCCGCTTGATCACCTCGATGTTGTCGACCTCGGCGACGTGGTGGACGCGGATGTTGTGCTTCTGCAGCGCGCGCTCGATCGCCTTGTGCGTCGGGATGTCCTTCTCGAAGCCGACGAAGTTCTGCCCGTCGAGCTTCCGGATCGGGACCGCGCGAAGCTTCGCGAGCGGATGCGCCGGGTTGCAGATCAGCACGAGCCGGTCCTCGCGAAACGGGATCAGCTTGATCTGTGGGCGCTTGCTCGGATACGCGATCACGCCGACGTCGAGCGTGCCGGAGAGCACGTCCTCGTAGATCTGGTTCGACTTCTTGTACTCGAGGCGGACGTTGACGCTCGGATACGCTTTGACGTAGCGCTTCAGCTCCTCGGAGAACTCGTACAGCCCGACGGAGTGCACCGTCGCGACCCGCACCGTACCGGCGACGATGTTCGCGAAGGCCTGCAGGCGGCCCTCGAGGTCGTGGTAGCGGGAGACGATCTCCTTGCTGATCTCGTAGAAGATCTCGCCCGCGGGCGTCGGTCGGACGCGGCGCTTGGCTCGCTCGACGAGCTTTCGGCCGTAACGCGTCTCCAGCGTGCGAATCTGCTGGCTGACCGCGGACTGGGTGACGAAGTTCTGCGCCGCTGCCACCGAGAAGCTGCCGGTGTCGACCAGGTCGCAAAAAACCTTCAGCGTCTCGATGTGCATGCTCGTCTTG
>VGTG01000096.1 GCA_016874795.1 Deltaproteobacteria bacterium
GATGGCGGCCGAAGGCGTGCGCTTCGAGACGGGCGTCAACGTCGGCGTCGACATCGACATCACGCGCCTGCGTGCGACGTTCGACGCAATCGTGATCGCGACGGGTGCAACGCATCCGCGCGATCTGCCGATCCCCGGACGCGAGCTCGACGGGATCCACTTCGCGATGGACTTCCTGCCGCAGCAGAACAAGGTCGTCGCTGGCGACGAGGTCGAGAACCAGATCCTCGCGAAGGGGAAGCGCGTCGTGATCCTCGGCGGTGGCGACACCGGCTCCGACTGCCTCGGCACGTCGAATCGTCATGGCGCTCGGTCCGTGCATCAGTTCGAGCTCCTGCCGCGTCCGCCCGACGACCGTACGGAGGAGGTCGCGCCGTGGCCGTACTGGCCGATGATTTTGCGCACCTCGTCTTCGCACGAGGAAGGCGTGATCCGCGACTGGAGCATCAACACGAAGAGCTTCTCCGGGCGGAACGGACGCGTCGAGAAGCTGCACTGCGTCCGCCTCGAGTGGCAGCCGAACGGAGACCGTCCGAAGATGGTCGAGATCCCGGGCAGCGAGTTCGACATCGACGTCGATCTCGTGCTCCTCGCGCTCGGCTTCCTCGGCCCGGAGCGTCCGCTCCTCGACGCGCTCGGCACCGCGGTGGACGGCCGCGGCAACGTCGTCGCGGGCGAGAGCTATGCGACGAGCGTTCCGGGCGTGTTCGCCTGCGGTGACGCGCGCCGAGGACAGTCTCTCGTCGTGTGGGCCATCTGGGAGGGCCGCGAGGCCGCGCGCGGCGTCGATCGCTACTTGATGGGCGAGACCGCGCTTCCGGCGAGCCCCTTCATTTGAAGGATTTACCGGTCTCGCTCGCTTCGGGACGTTCTTGCGACGCGCTCGGGTCGTAGCCTGCGCACAGGGTCACCGGAATCGGTGGATACCGCCGATAGGCGGGGTCGGTATCGGAGAGCCCGCAGCGCAGGAACGTGCTGCCGCGGCCGGAGCGGATCCGCCGCGCGTGTCCGCAGGACGCGCACAATCCGAAGCCGCGCTCGGTCTCGTCCAGAGACGCCATGGCGCAGTGTCTCACGCGCCGTACGGGTGGGAAATCGTGGCCAAGGAATCGGGACCGTGATACCTGCGGGTGGACGGGCGCCACTTCTTGGCGGGGCGGTCAGGCTTGTGGGGCTCGATCCGGGGGGCAGCAACGAGCGACATGCGTCCGAACAACCCGGCCCTCGCCGCACGAGCGCCGGTGCGCGCCCTGCGCGCGACCGAGCTTTCCGAGGTCGAGAGCCTCGTGCAGGAGCTTCGCGACGACCGAGATCGTCTCGATCGGCAGTGCCGCGAGCTTCGCGAGCGCCTCGACGAGGCGACGGCGCGTGCGCAGCGCGACGAAGCGCTGATCCTCGAGCAGCACCGCGAGTTCCAGATCCTGAGCGACACGCTGCGCAAGGTCTTCCAGTCGCGCACGTGGCGGCTCGGAGCACCGCTGCGCGCGGTGATGAACCAGCTTCGGTGGATGCTCGGCGTCGGCGACGCGAGCTTGAACGGAGCCGGCGCGCCGCGTCCGCTCGCGGGCGTCGTCTCGAAGTCGGCGTTGCTCTTGAGCGGGTGTCCCGGTGGCGCGAAGCGCTACCGCTGCGATCATCTCGCGGAGCAGCTCGAGTCGCTGGGCGTCAGCACGGAAGTCGCTGTCCAGGGCGAGATCGATCTCGCGCAAGCGGTCGACTGCTTCACGCTCTTCGTCCTGCATCGCGTCGCGTACGATCGGAACGTCGACTGGTTCCTGCGCAAGGCGCGCGAGCGGGGACGCGTCGTCCTCTTCGACACGGACGACTGGGTGTTCGATTCGGAGGCGTTTCGCTACATCGCGGCGCTGCAAGAGATGGCGTCGCGCGACCGCTCGCTCTACCGACAAGGTCTCGTCCGCTACCGCGAGACGATCGCGCGCTGCGACGGCTTGCTCGTCTCGACGCAGACGCTCGCGGACCTGGCGATCGGGCTGCACAAGGAGGTGCGCGTCCTTCCGAACGTCGTCAGCCGTGAGATGGTCGAGCTCGCGATCGCTGCGCGCGCGGGAACGAGCTTCCGCCGCACCGCGGACCCGTACCAGGGGCGGGTCACGCTCGGTTACTTCAGCGGGACGCCGACGCACAATCGCGATTTCGCGCAGGCGGAAGAGGCGATCGAGTGGGCGATGGACACGTACTCCAACGTGCACCTCCTCACCGTCGGCCACATCGACGTCTCGGCGCGGTTCGGCCGGTTCGGGGAGCGCTTCCAGCATCTTCCGCTGATGCCATGGCAGCGGCTCGCCGAGCCGATGGTCCGCGTCGACGTCAACCTGGCGCCGCTCGAGCCGGACAACCCTTTCACGGCGTCCAAGAGCTGCATCAAGTTCCTCGAGGCGGCGATCGTCGGAGTGCCGACGATCGCTTCGCCGATGCCCGACTACCGCCGTACGATCCGGCACGGCGCGAACGGCTTCCTCGCCGAGTTACCGGACGAGTGGCGGGACTCGCTGCGTGCGCTCATCGAATCGCCCGACCTGCGCGCGAGCATGGGAGCCGCGGCGCGCGACGACGTGCTGCGCGAGCACACGACACGCGCGCACGCGGTTCGTGCGATGGAGACGGTGCGGGAGCTCTGTCCGGCGCTCCCCGAGGAGCGGTACCTCACGATCAACTGGATCCTGCGTGCGCCGATCGCGGGAACCGGAGGCGGCTACTGGACGATCTTCCGCCTCGCGAACCACCTCGGCGCTTCGGGACACCGCGTGCGCGTCTACGTCGAGCCGATCGCGCACCTCGAAGGGAAGTCGCGCGAGGAGATCGTCGCCTTCCTCGAGGAGAACTTCGGTCCTCTGCGCGTGCAGCCGATCGTCGGCCACGAACGCATCCTTCCGGCGGACGTGACGATCGCGACCAACTGGCCGACGGCGTACACCGCTGCGAACGAGCCGGACGCGCTCTTCCGCTTCTACTTCATCCAGGATTTCGAGCCCGAGTTCTATTCGGACCGTGATCCGCTCTACCGCGAAGCGGAGCGCACCTACGAGCTGCCGTTGCAGCACGTCTGCATCGGCCGGTCGCTCGGCGCGCGGATCTCGCGGCTGACCGGACGGGAAACGGAGTGCATCGACTTCGCCGTCGATACGGAGGTCTTCCGGACTCGGGTGCGAGCCGCGGACCGGCCGCACCCGGTGCGCGTGCTCTTCTTCGCACGGCCCGGCTTGAAGCGTCGCGGTTTCGAGCTCGGCATCGAAGCGCTCGAGCGGCTGTCGCGCGAACGGCCCGAGGTGCAGATCCTCCTCTTCGGCGCGCGCGACGAGGAGCTTCGCGGCCTCAAGTTCCCGTACGTGAACCTCGGTGTCCTCGGACACTACGAGCTCGCACGCGCGATGAACGAAGCGCACATCCTCCTCTGCTTCTCCCTCTCGGCGAACGTTTCCTGGGTGCCGCTGCAGGCCATGGCGTGTGGCTGCGCGGTCGTCGAGGCAGACGTGCCCGGCGTTCGCGAGATGGTCGAGGACGGAGAGACCTGCCTTCTCGCGGAGCCGAATCCGCAGCCGGTTGCCGAAGCGCTGCTCCGTCTCGTCGACGACGGCGCTCTTCGCTGCAGGCTCGCCGAGAATGCGGCGGCGACGCTCGCGGAGCGGTCCTGGGAGAGCTCGGCGCGCCAGTTCGAGCAGATTCTCGCGCAGCGTAGCTTTCTGCGCACGAAGTCGGCCGCGAGTGAGAGTCGCGCTGCGGCGACGGAGAGCGGCGGCGCGGAAGGCGTCGGACCGGAGAGCGGCGGAACGCGGGCTCGCGCGGCGACGGCTTCGGGCGCGTAGCGGCAGCGGCGCTCAGGAGGTCGCGGCCCAGCGCTCGCCGTCCCGCCGCGCTCGGCCCTCGCGCTCGAGCTTCCGCAGGTGCGACCGCACGGACGTGCCCGCGGCCGGGTGCAGGAACTTCGGCACGTCGGCGTACATCCGCTCGACCATCTCCCCGACGTCGCCGATGCCCTGCGCGAGAAGGTCGACGATCTGCTGCTCGCGGAGCTCGCGGTGGGCGATGTACTCGCGAATCTTCCCGCACGCGTCGCGGATCGCGGGCCCGTGCGCTGGATAGATCACACTCGGCTCGAGGGCGAGGAGTCGGCGGAGTGAATTCATGTAGTCGAGGAGGTCGCCGCCGTGCTCGGGGATGACGGTCGTGCCGACGCCGAGGACGACGTCGCCGGTGAACAGCGCGCGCTCCTCGCGGAGCCAGTAGCAGAGGTGGTCCTGGGCGTGGCCAGGGGTGTACACGGCCTCGAGCGTCGCTCCTTCCGTCTCGATCACGGCACCGTCGTCGATCGCGACGAGGTCGTTCCCGGCGGCGCCGTCCATCCCCGGCCACGGCTTCTTCTGGACGGGCACGTGTCCGAGCGCGGCGTGGATCTGCGGGCAGCCTCCGATGTGATCCGGATGGGCGTGCGTGAGGACGATCTCGGAGAGGCCCTCCGCGCGGCACTCCTCGCGCATCGCCTGCTGCAGAAGCGGCAGGTACTCGGCCTTTCCCTGCCCCGAGTCGAGGAGCAACGGACGCCGCGAGGTGCCAACGAGGTACGTGTTGGTTCCGGGGCCGGTGAAGGCTCCGGGATTCTGGCCGAGCACGGTCACGACCCGATCGCTCCAGCGGTCGATGTCGGGCATCTCGAGCCCGATCATGTTCCCCTGGACGATGCGGGTGGGACGGTCGCTCATTTCTCGGGAAGGAAGCGCGTGATCCAGCGGCGATAGTCGCCGCCGTAGCCGACCTCGCTCTGCCGCTCGCGGATGCGCGTGATCAGCTCGTCGAGCTGCGAGGCGGATCGCCTTGCGCGCTGCGTTGCCTCCGATTCGAGACGGCCGACGAGGAACTTCGCGACCTTCGAGCTGTGCCGGCGCGAAGCGACCAGGTTTCCCTTTCCGGTCACGACGTTGCCACAGCCGAAGACGTTGTCGAAGCTCGTCACCTTGCCGTGCTCGACGTCGTCGATGCGAAGGAGCTCTCCGTCCATCGGCAGCCCCTCGATCGGCTCGGGAATGGATCCGATCGACGAGATCACGAGCCGCGAGCGGACCTCGCGAATCTCGCCCGGGTGCGCGACGACGGCGCGGCCGGACTCGTTGACGCGCGTCTTCGCGAAGCGGAGTCCTTCGAGCTGGTCGCCGTTCGTCAGGAGACCGATCGGCGTCCACTGCGGCTCGACCCGGAAGACGAACTTTCCCTGCGCCTTCTCGAGGATGCGCCGCCGGATCGCGCCCGTCTTCTGCATCTGCTCTGCGTCGGCCCCTGCCCTCGCCTCGGAGAGGGGCATGTCCTCGATGCGACGGCGGTAGTAGAGCGCGCAGGGCTCGATGCCGAGGTCGTCCCACGAGAGGCCGTGCTTCGCGAGCGTCGCCGGAATCCCCTCGACCTCCATCGCGACGAAGTCCTGCTCGATCCCGCGCTCGGCGAGCGCGCGGCAGGTCATCTCGAGCTGGATCACCTTGACGACGTCGAGCGAGGCGAGGCCGCCCCCGACGACGATCGCGCCGCCGTGCAGCTCGTAGCTCGGGCCGCGGTAGCCCGGATCGCGGTGATGATTGAACCAGTAGATGAACGGGTTCTGATAGATCAGCCCGCGATTGATGTACGCGTCCGCCCCGGCGACCGGCAGCGGGCGATCGCGCCACGCGCCGTTTGCGAGGACGATCAGGTCGAAGCCCCATTCCTTCAGAAGCTCATCGAAGCTCAGGTCGCGACCGATGCCGGTGCACGGGACGTAGTGCACGCCCCGGGCCTGCAGCTTCGCGTCGATCGTCTTGTACTCCTTCTTCCGGAGCGCGACGTGCCACGCGGGGAGCCCGTCCTCGACCTTTCCGTAGGGACGGTCGTTCTGCTCGAAGACGACGCAGAGGGCCCCCTCCGCGGCGAGCTTTTCGGCGGCCTCGGCCCCCGCGGTCGCTCCCCCGACGATGGCGACGTGGGCGCGGTATGCGGGGGTGTCGGGCATCGTGATCAGGCTGCGGGGCGCGGCGTGGCGACCCTGCGGTCCGCAGGCTCCTCCGTTGGGTACATTTTGCCGTCGGAATGGACAACGAACTCGTTTCCTCCCCACCGGACCCGGTTTCCGAGGTACGCGAGGACGCAGACGAGGCTCACGAGGAGGTCTTTGACGGGCATCAGCCAGAGCCGGCGGGCGATCCCGGGCACGCCGAGGACGCGGCTCGCGACCGTCGCCCCGACGAGGAGGCGGACGCCGATCGCCGCGCCGCAGGCGAGGGCTCCACCGAGCGTCGCTCCGGAGAGGGCGAAGTAGAGGAGGCCCCACAGCGTCGTGTGCGTCACCGCGAAGCTCGCCAGGTAGGACCAGGGGCGGCACACGCGGTACGTTCGCGCCCAGCGGAGCTGGTGCCGGAACACCTCCGAGAGGTGCTCGAGATCGAGCACGGTCTCGACGATCACCGGAGCGAGGACCGAGACGCGGCCCTGCTGCACGACGCGGTTGCCGATCTGGTAGTCGTCCGCGAGATGGTCGCCGACGGCGGCGAATCCGCCGATGCTCTCGAGCGTCGCGCGACGGATGCAGATCGTCGCGCCGAACGCATAGCTCTGCTGCTCGACGAGCCGCGCGACCGTCACCATCGGGCCGAAGTCGGTGTTGACGAAGAGCGCCTCGAGACGGCTCGCGAGGCTCTTTCCCTCGACCGCCCGGTAGTTGCACGTGACGAGGCCCGCGTTCGGATGGCCGAGATACGGAACGATCCGGCGCAGGTAGTCGCGCGGCGCGCGGATGTCGGCGTCGGCGATCACGAGCACGTCGTGCTTCGCGCGCTTCAGCATGCCGTGGAGGTTCGAGACCTTCGCGTTCGTCCCGACGACGTCGCCGCTGAAGACGAGCTCGATGTCGGCGTCGGGATTCTCCTGCTTGAGACGGCGCACGAGAGCGGCTGCGGGATCGCTCGGCTCGGCGACGCCGAAGAGGATCTGCAGCTTCGGGTAGTCGAGGCGGCAGACCTCCGAGAGCGTTTCCCACGTCTCCGGCACGACCCCGCGCAGCGGCTTCAGAAGAGTGACGGGCGGCAGCTCGGCGTCGGGCGCGCACGGCGAGGCGAGCTCCCTTCGACGCCAGCGCGCGAACAGGAAGGCGCAGCACAGGCTGAAGAGCTGATAGCCGGTCGACAGGACGACCAGGCCGAGAACCAGGTCGGCGATCATCGCTCGGATCCGTTCGGATCAGGCGGAAGCGGTGGCCGGTCCGGAGCGGGTGGAGCGAGCTTCGCTCCGGCGGTGCCACATGCTTCGCAGGAACTGCTTGCCTTCGGAGAGAAGACGCGGACGCTCGTACGGGTCCGTGTAGATCTGCTTGACCTTCTTCCACATGTACCGCGGGCGGAAGTAGTACTCGCGATAGAAGCGCTCGACCGCGTCGTAGATCTCGTCCGCGGAGATCGCGGGGTAGCTCACGGTGCACTTCTGGTAGCCGCCGGCGTCGACGAGCGGATCGACCGCGGTGAAGCCGTTCTCGCGCACCCAGGAGTGGAACTCCGTCCCGGGATAGGGCGAAGCGAGCGAGACCTGGATCGTCTCGCAATCCATCTCCTTCGCGAACTCGATCGACTCGCGGATCGTCTCCGGCGTCTCGCCCGGGAGCCCGAGGATGAAGGTGCCGTGGATCGTGATGCCGAGCTTGTGGCAGTCCTCGGTGAACTGCCGCGCGCGGCGTACATCGACGCCCTTCTTGATGTTCTTCAGGATCTCGGGATTCGCCGACTCGTAGCCGATCACGAAGAGGCGGAGCCCGCCTTCCTTCATGATCTTCAGCGTCTCGTAGTCGACGTTCGCGCGCGAGTTCGTCGACCACGTGTAGCCCATCGTGCCGAGGCCTTCCGCGATCTCTCGCGCACGGCCGCGGTCCGCGGTGAAGGTGTCGTCGTCGAAGAAGATCTCGCGCATCTCCGGGAAGAGATGACGCATGTTCTTCACCTCGGCGAAGACGTTCTCGGGGCTCCGCGTGCGGTACGCGTGGCCCGTCGTCACCTGCGGCCAGAGGCAGAACGTGCAGCGCGCCGGGCAGCCTCGTCCCGTGTAGAGCGAGACGTAGGGATACCGGCAGTACGGGGAGTTGTATTTCTTGTAGTCGAGGTCGCGCGCGTAGATCTCCGTTGCGAACGGCAGCGCTTCGAGCTCGTCGCCGGAGAGCATCGGCCGCTCGGGATTGTGATGGATGCGGCCGTCGCGGCGGTAGCTGATGCCGCCGATCGTGCTCCAGTCGCGCTCCTCCGCGACCTCCTTCATCGAGAAGTCGAACTCCCTGCGGCCGAGGAGATCGACGGCCTCGCAGATCTCGAGAGTGTCCTGGGGCTGCGCGGTCGTCTGGCCGCCGACCATGGCGATCACCGCGTCGCGGTTCGCCGCCTTGATCATCTCGGCGGTCTCGCCGTCCTTGCGGAGACTCGGCGTGCTCGTGTGGATGACGACGAAGTCGTAGTCCTTGGCGATCCGGACCGTCTCGGCCTGATCGAGGCCTTCCGGCGGCGCGTCGAGGAGGCGGCTGCCGGGGATCATGCCCGCAGGGTAGGCGAGCCACGTCGGGTACCAGAACGACCAGACCTCGCGCTTCGCCTGGTAGCGTGACCCCGCGCCACCGTCGAAGTCCTCGTACGACGGCGGGTTGAGAAACAACGTCTTCCTCATGGCTGAACCACCCCCTCTGGCGGAGCCGACGTGAAAGCGCTCAGGAAACGCATCGCGCCCCCGCTCCGGCGCCCAGGCTCCGCGGAGTGGAACCTCGCCCCCCACAACCGGCACCCCATCTGCGATTATATTGATCGGTCAGGGGTTGGCAACCGATTGAGTCCGCCGTGCTTCTCTGCTCAGGGCTTCGCATGCCGGCCGGTGCGAGAGCGGGCGCCGGGACCTTCTGGCTCGCGAGCGCGCTTCTCCTGCTGGTGTCCCTGGGGGATGCGAGCTTCCGGGGCTCCGAGGATCGCTTCGCCGAGATCACGCGCGAGATGTTCGTCGGCGGGGACTTCTTCCACCCGACGATCAACGGGGCGCCGCACTTCTACAAGCCCCTCGGGAGCTACTGGTCGATCGCGGCGGCGAGCCTCGCTCTGGGTCGGCTGGACGAGCTCGCCGCGCGTCTCCCGAGCGCCCTCGCCGGCCTCATTGCTCTCGCGGCGACGGTCGGGCTCGGCCGCGCGTTGTTCGGATCCGTGGCCGGCCGGCTCGCCGGCTGGATCCTCTTGTCGAGCTACGGCTTCCTCCTGTGGTCGCGCACCGCGGCCGCCGACATGGCGAACCTCGCCGCCGTCGTGCTCGCTGTCGCCTGGTTCCGGACGCGCGAGCATCGCCCTGGAGGGCTCTTCGCGCTCGTCTTCCTCCTGATCTGCGTCGCGGGTGCGCAGGCGAAGGGGCTCGCGGCGATCGTCGTTCCGCTCGCGGTACTCGCGCCGCATCTCCTGCGCGAGGCTCGCTGGCGTACGCACGCGGATGCGCGCGTCCTCGTGCGGGTCTTGCTGATCGCGCTCGCTCTCTACGTGGCGCCGTTCGTCGCGGCGGAGATCGCGCGCGGCAGCCCGGGCTTCGGCGGCGTCCCTTCCGCGTCCGCCGAAGCGCGCAGCGGTCTCGCGATGGTGTTCCAGGAGAACGTGCAGCGGTTCTTCGCGCCGCACGACCACCAGGGGCCGATCTACACCTACCTCTTCGCGGTGCCGGAGCTCCTCCTGCCGTGGTCGATCGCCTTCGTCGCCGCTTTGATGGCGATGGTGCCGGCGTGGAAGCGGCTCGAGCCCGACACCCGGTGGGTCGTCGAGGCGATCGCGATCGTCTTCGTCGTGTTCACCACCTCCGGCTCGCGACGATCGTATTACATCCTGCCGATCCTGCCGTTCTGCGCGCTCCTCGTCGGCGTCTTTCTCGCGCGGTCTCCGGAGGGCCTGGCGGAGCGGTCGCTCGGGTGGACGCGGCTTGTCCTGCGGCTGGTCGCGGCGCTCGAAGTCCTGGCCCCGATCGCGGCCGCGATTCTGTGGCTGGCGGGGTTTCCGGTTCCACCGAAGCTCGTGCTCGTCACGACGGGGCTCGGCGTGCTCGGTCTGGTCCTCTGGCGGGAAGGCGTGCGCCCGGTCCTCGCGCGTCTTCTCGGGGTCGAGACGTGGGTCGCGCCGCACGTCGCCGCTTCGGCTCTCCTTCTCGGAGGCTTCTTCTGCCTGCAGTATCCGGTGCTCGATCGGTTCCGGACGGAGAAGCAGTTCGCGCTCGTCCTGCGCGAAGAGGCGCGCGGGCTCGCGCCCGACCGGATCGCGTTCGTGCGGCACGTCCCGGCGCTGTTCCCATTCTACATGGACGTCGCGGCACCCGTTCGCGTCGTGCGCGATTCGCGCGACCTGGAGGAGCACCTGAAGGGCGGTTCGGGGATCGTCGTCGCCTCGCGGGGAGCGCTCGAGAAGCTCGGCGGCCCGCTGCCGGAGGACCTCTGGGGTCCGGCGGACTGGAGCGAGCCCGAGCCGCCCTGGGATCGGAGCGGCCGGCGGCGGTTCCAGGCGTGGCGCTTCGACGGCGCTCCGTGACCGCGCTTTCGTGCTACCGGGAATGCGAGGAGACGAGCCGATGGCGATTGCGAAGCGAGCCAACCACGTCAGCTTTGCGGTGACCGACGTCGAGCGTGCCCGCGGCTTCTACGAGGGCGTCCTCGGCTTCGAGGAGATCGAGCGGCCCAACTTCGGATTTCCGGGCGCCTGGTACCGGGTGAGGAACGTGCAGGTGCACCTGATCGGCCCGCTCCCGGGGTTCGAGGTGGGAACGCCGCCGCCGATGCTCTCGCCCGTCGCCAACCACGTCGCCTTCGAGATCGACGACTACGCCGAGACGCGCGCAGCCCTGCGGGGACACGGGCTCGAGGTCTTCGAGACGGGCGAGCAGATGGGACAGCTCTTCATCTCAGACCCCGACGGCAACGTCATCGAGCTGATTGTTCCACGAGAGGAGCGCCGCCCCTCTCCCCCAGCGGGCTGAGCCCGCCGGGGCCCCCTCGCCCCGCTCGCTTTCGGCCGCGCGCTCCGCGCGCGGAGCGCGACTCCCACGGCGGCCTCAAGCGGGCGCCGAAGGTGGCCGAAGGTTCTGCAGCAGGCCGCGGAGCCTTTTTCACAGGAGGGTCGCCAGATGCGACAGACCAGAAGCTCGTTCGGACGCGCTTTCACGATCTCCGGAGCTCTTTTCGCGCTTGTCGGAAGCGCTTCGGCAGCCGACCTTTCGACGTCGGCGACGAGCCCGACGCCGCTCGGACCGGGCGGCCTCGTCGAAGGCTCGTTTCCGGAAGGCAAGACCAGCTACTACATCTCGGTCGACGTGAAGCCGGGCGATCTCTTGACGCAGATCGGCTTCGACGGACGGCCGGGTGCGCGCAAGGCTGTCGTCCTCGCGCTGATCGACGGCAGCGGCCGCAGCACCGACAGCTACTGGACGCACGGCGAGGAGTCCGCGGAGGAGAAGACGCGCGCGTTCCCGATCGATGCGAGCGGCAAGCAGATCCTCCGGCTCGAGGTCGAAGGTCCGCCGACGGCGCGATTCCGCGTCGAGGTCGGCGGCAGCGCGCTCGCGAACGCGAGCCCGAAGGCGCCGCCGGCGAGTACGTTCTCCCGCTCGATCTTCACACCGACTCCCGTCGCCTCCGACGGAATCATCGCGGGGTCGCTTCCCGGCTCCGACAAGCGCGCGATCTACTACCTCGCCTTGCCCGTCAAGCCGGGCGACCTTCTGACGCAGATCTCGGTGCAGAGCCGCGAGGGTGCGAGCAAGTCGCTGTCGCTCGAGCTGCTCGGCTCCGACGCGAGGAGCGGCGAGAGCTACTGGGTCCACGGCTCTGCGCAGAGCGAGGAGAAGACGCGTGCATTCCCGATCGACGCGAGCGGCACGCAGCTCGTCCGCTTGATCGTCGAAGGACCGGAGGCCGGCACGTTCAAGGTCGAGGTCGGCGGAAGCGCCGCCGTCCTGCAGCAGGCCGAAGCCGGCGCGACGATCATTGCCCGGCCCGCTTCGTGAGCGGGGAGGCTGCGATCATGCGAAGCTCGTACGTCTCGCTCGCGGCCGCGCTCGCACTGCTCGGTGCGCCGAACCCGCCACAAGCCCACGCCGCGGACGCGTTCTCGACCTCGGTCCTCCGTCCCTCCCCCGTTCCGCCGAACGGCGTGATCAGCGGAACGTTCCCGGCCGGCGAAACGCGCTACTACTTCGCTCTCGATGCCGTTCCCGGGGACCTGATGACGCAGCTCTCCTTCGCCGCACGCGAAGGCGCGCAGAAGGAAGTCGAGCTCGAGATCCTCGACGCGAACGCGCGCTCGCGCGCGCAGTACTGGATCCACGGAGAGGATGCGAGCCTGCAGTCGACGCGCGGCTTCCCGATCGATGCGACGGGGCGCCAGGTCCTGCGGCTCCGGGTGAAAGGTCCCGAGAACGGCATTTTCTGTCTCGAGGTCGGCGGGAAGTCGTTCCCGACGACCGGTCCGGCGGGCCGTCCCGCGCCGCCGACGGACGTCGCGGTCGCTCCCGCGAAGACGAGCCGCGAGGGCTCGGTCGAAGTTGCGGAGACGCGCTGCGAGGAGCGACTCCGCGTCGAGGCGGACGTCTTCTTCGATTTCGACGCGGCGACGCTTCGCACGGGCGCGGAGCCGGCGCTCGCGACGATCACCGGCCGCGTCCAGCAGAGCGGCAATCCGGTCGTCGTCGAGGGGCACACCGACACGAAGGGCGCCGACGACTACAATCAGCGGTTGAGCGAAGACCGAGACGGCGCCGTCGAGCAATACCTCCTCGCGCACGGCACCGCTGCCGATCGCGTCACTACCGTCGGCTGGGGCGAGCGGAAGCCGGTCGCGCCGAACGAGCATTCGGACGGAACGGACGATCCCAACGGCCGGCAGCAGAACCGCCGTGTCGAGATCGTCGTCAACACCTGCACGTGACGGCGCGCTTGCGGAGCGCCGTCGCGGGCCGGTAGAGAGCGACGTCATGATTCGATCTGCACTGCGGATGACCCTTCTCGCGAGCCTCGTCTCGTTCCTCGGTTGTGCGCCCGCGACCGTCGACAAGTCCTCGGTCCGTGCGACGCAGACGGCTCCCGAGTCGACGCAGGTCGACATCGTGCGGATCCCGTACAACCCGAATCTTCCGCGCTACATCGTGACGGTCGAGCCGCTCGCGTTCGGCGTCGACGGCAATCCGGCCGCATCGGCGCCCGAGACGCCGGGCACGCAGCGCTATGGCTGGGGTCCGTGGGGTTGGGGACTTCTGCCGACGGGGCCGCAGGCGCAGGCCTACAATCCCCCGCCGCAGGGCGCTTCGGCGAACATGAGCTTCGGGATCGCGAGCCAGCTCGAGACCGCGCTCAGCAACGCGGGGAACATCGTCGTCATCGACTACGACATCTTCCAGAAGAACCGCGGCAAGGTGAACAAGAAGAAGGGCGAGGTCGGTCCGTTCGTCATCAAGGGAACGGTCACCGAGTTCAACGAGATCGCCGAGGCGACGGGCTCGTCGACCGGCGGCTCGCTCGGTGCGCTCGGAGCGGCCCTCGGCGTTGCCGGTGCGATCGCGGGCAACACCCCGGCCGCCGTCACGGGCGCCGCCGTCGGTCTCGCGAATCCGACCTACGAGAACCAGCAGGCACGCCGCACGGGCTCCGTCGCGATGGATCTGAAGGTGCTGGAGCCGAGCGACGGCCGCGTCGTCGGGAGCGTGATGGCGAACGGAAGCTTCACCTCGGAGTCGGCCGCGAGCGGCTTCTCGCTCTTCGGCTTCGGCAAGGCGACCAACGCCTTCGCCGCGAGCGCGCTCGGTCAAGCAAATCGCGCCGCGATGAACTCCGCGACGACGCAGATCGCCCAGCTCCTGGAGACGCGCGTCCGCTGATCTCGCCTAGCCTGCATTTCTCACCAGATCACGTCGCGAGGCGGTCGAGAGTGCCGAAGATTCGCGAGCCTCGGACCGGAGGGCGACGCAGGCGTACTTGAACAGTACGTCGAGGAGCCCGGAGGGAGAAGCTCGCGAAGATTCGGTGCTATCGGCCGCCGCAGTAGGGATCTGGTGAGAAATGCAGGCTAGGCGGCGTTCAACGCGTCGATCAGCATCCGCAGGCGGCCGAAGGCCCGCCGCGCGAAGTGGAACACGAGGCGCGGCTTCGAGGCGAGCTCGGGGTCGCCCGCTTCTTCCGGTAGGGCGGCCGTCTGCCGCATGCGGCCCTCGGCCACGATGTCGGCGAACTCCTCGTTCAACGCCTGGAGCACCTCGGCTTCGAGCGGCTCGTTCAGGCGGATCACGAGGAGGTCCCGCACGTAGCGGGACGAGTGATAGCGCCGGTAGAAGTGCTCGATCTCGTGCACGGCTTCGTCGAGGTCGTCCGTCACCTTGAAGAGCCGCATGTCCGCGGGCGAGATCATGCCTTCGTCGAGGAGGTGGCGCTCGACGTACCTCTGCCACGTCTGCCAGTACGTGCCTCCGGGCGCATCGATGAAGACGATCGGGATCGGCCGCGACTTCCCAGTCTGCACGAGCGTCAGCGACTCGAAGCCCTCGTCGTGCGTGCCGAAGCCGCCGGGGAAGAGCGCGATCGCGTCCGCTTCCTTCACGAACATCAGCTTGCGCGTGAAGAAGTACTTGAAGTTCACGAGCTTCGGGTCGTCGTTGATGATGTCGTTCGCGGCCTGCTCGAACGGCAGCCGGATGTTGATGCCGAAGCTGCGGTCGCGTCCGGAGCCCTCGTTGCAGGCGCGCATGATGCCGGGACCCGCGCCCGTGATCACCATGTAGCCCGCGTCGGCGAGCCTGCGGGAGAACTCGTGTGCCTGCTCGTAGCAGGGCGAGCCCGGCGGCGTGCGCGCCGAGCCGAACGTCGAGACCTTCCGGAAGTCCTTGTACCGCGCGAAGACGCGGAACGCGTAGCGCATCTCCTTCAGCGCGGTGTTGATCAGCTTGATGTCGGCGATCCCGACCTGATCGCGGACGAGCTTCTCGGCGGTCGCGGCGATCTCGTCGGCGATCTCCCGGACGACGTGCTCGCGGCGCCTGGCGCCCCGCGGGCCTGCGGGTGCCTCCGTAGGCTCGGTGTCCATGCCGACGGGGAGCTCGCCGAGACGCAGAACCGCAGGCGGCTCGGGAGGCGGATTCGCTTCCGCGGGAGAAGGCCGGCGGCGCCCTGAAGCCCGGCGTCGCCTCGAACGGGGTGTCACCTCGCCATTATCCGCGCCCGGCGCGGCTCCGTCCAAGGCGGTGAAAGGCTCGGGTATCGCCCGGGAAGCCTGCAGCTTCCGGTTCCCATCACCCGATCGGGAGGCCTTCGTCAGGCGGACTTGAGTCCGCCGGCGCGTGGTGCGCGCGAGGTCTCGACCCGCGTCACCAGGCGACGGGCCTCGATCTCCGGCAGACCCAGATGGTCGACCAGATCCCGCGCGGCCCGCTCCGGATGCCCCTCGAGGCAAGCGATCTCATGCTCGGCCAGCGCGTTGATCATCCGCAACGGGATCGTGAGCCTGCCCTCACCAAACCCCACCCGGTACGCCGTCACCCAGACGACGGCCAACACCCCCGCTCCGCACACCACAAGGCAGATGAAGACGATCGTGCTCACGTGTCGAAAACGGACGCTCCCCTTCGTCCATTCTTACGGAGGGTTACCGTCCGCCCGCGCTGCGAATTCGCAACGCTTCCACACCGCCCTCCATGTAAAGTTCTAGCGAGATCGGGGACGTTTTGACATCCCGGAGCATCCGCGACGCGGAGCACGTCGCGACGCATGAACCGTTGCGCTTGCCCTTTGACGGCGGTGTCCCTACAAAAACGGGGACGGTCATGCGTGGCGGAGCTTCACGTGCCGGCCGCGTGGTGGCGCTTCCGCGGGCCACGGGCGCCGATCCGACGACCACGCTGCTCGAGGGCTGCATCCGAGGGGATGGCGATGCCCGCCGGCAGCTCGTCGAGGAATACAGTGGAATTGTATCCTACGGCGTCCTGGTAATTTTTCAGCAGTTCGGTCGTCCATATCGCAAAGAGGAGATCGAGGATCTCTGCCAGGACGTCTTCCTCGCACTGTTCGACAACGACGCCCGAAAGCTCCGGCAGTACCAGGGTCGAAACGGCTGTTCCCTGGCGAGCTGGCTCCGGGTGGTCGCGAACCGATTCACCATCGACCGCCTGCGGCGGGAGGGGCGAACGGTCTCGCTCGATGATCCGGAGAGCGGGGAGAGCTGGCGGATCCGCGAGACTCGGCCGGATTCCCGACCGGGACCGGAACCACAAGTCGAAGCGGCAGAGAGAGCCTCGAAAGTACGGGGGCTGGTGTCCCAGCTTCCGCCAAAAGACCAAATGTTCGTGCAGCTCTTCTACTTCCAGGGCCTCCCGATCGAAGAGGTGGCGAGCACCATCGGAATCACGACGAACGCGGCCTACGTGAGAAAGATGAGACTCCATCAAAAGCTCCGGAAGCTGGTCACCACCCAGTACGGGAGTGGGCTCTAGGTGGCGAAAGCCGTCGACACGAGCCTCGAGGCCGTCCGTGCGATGGTCCGCGACGCGTTCCTCGACACCTCCGTCGAGTGGGACAACGACCCCGCGCTCTATGACGCGCACCCGACGGAGTACGAGGTCGCGAGCTATCTCGACCGCGGTCTCGACGAAGCCGCAGAGGCCGAGTTCGAGCGCCATGTCGCCTTCTGTGCGCCTTGCGCGGAGGAGCTCGTCCTCGCGAGCCGCACGGCCGCGGGACAACGCCGGCGCGAGAAGTCGTCCTACTGGCGGATGGCGGCGGGAATCTCGCTCGCGATCGGCAGCCTGATCGCGGCGGTCCTCGCGGGACGCTCGGTCGGCGGCTACCTCGAAGGCGCGCTCGTCGCGGGGCTCGAAGCCGGTCTCGGCGGCAAGGCTTCCGTCGACGGCGTCTCGATCTCGCTTCTCGGCGGACCGAAGGTCGATCTCGACGGTCTCACCGTGCGCGACCGCGCGGGCGGCGATCCGCTGGTCGCAGCGCCCTCGGCGCACCTCGACGTCGATCTCGCCTCGCTCGGCAGCGGCCAGCTCTCCGGCGATCTCGAGCTCGACCGTCCCGTGTTCAACCTCGTTCGCGACGCTTCGGGTCGCGTGAACCTCGATGCGCTCCTGCCGAGCTCGGCCGGCATCCGCGGCCTCTTCGCCGAGGCGGCGAAGGGCGCCGTGCGCTCGGTCAGCATCTCGGACGGTACGATCCGGATCGTCGATCGCAGCGGAACGACTCCGCGCGAGGTCCGCATGGCGGACGTCGACGCGAAGATGACGGACCTCTCCGGCGATCGGCCCGCGACCGTGCGCGCCCGCGCGGGCCTCGAGTCGAGCGACCAGAACCTCTCGGTGGTCGCGCGCGTAGGACCGTGGGGCAACGGCGTCGTTCCGAAGTACGATCTGACGGAGGTCACGCTCGACGCGGTGCCGCTCCGCGCGCTCGTCGGTCACGCGGTGCGCGGCGGGCTGACCTACGCGGGCCGGCTGCAGACGGCCGGCGACGGCTGGGACCAGATCAGCTCGAACGTCTCGGGCAGCGGCAGGATGCAGGTCGTCTCCGGAGCGCTCGTCGGGCGGAACCTGCTCGCCGAGACGGTGAAACCGCTCCTCGCGGCGGAAGGCGATCCCGCGCCGCATCTCGGCGCGCTGCTGGCTCGCCGCGACACTCCCTTCGACGAGATCTCGACTCCGGTGGTCGTGCGGCGCTTCGGGCTGCAGGCCACGGGGCTCGTGGCGCGCGGCGAGGGCTTCGAGGTGCGTGGCGGCGGGACGCTCGAGGGCTCGGGCGCCGTCGACTTCAACGGCACCCTCGCGGTCGCCCCCGAGCTCGCTTCCGAGCTGATCGCGGTCGCACCGACGGCGGGCGCGCTCCTCGACGAGAACGGTGAGCTCGCGATCCCGTTCGAGGTCGCCGGCACCTGGCCGGACGTGAAGGCGCGCGTCGACGTCGAGCTGCTCGCGAATCGCACGCTCGAGCGGCATCGCCTCGCGATCCTCTGGCTCGCACCCTTCGCTCTGCCGAGCGCCGACGCAGGCTGATTCGCCGGATCGTCACCGCGCTCGGTCTGGTCCTCGGCCTCGCGCTCGCCGTCGCGACACAGACGGGCTGCAGCGCCGCGCCGAAGGAGTCGAGTGCGGCTTCCGCGCGGACGTCTCGCACGGCGCCCGGGCGCACGGCGGACACGAAGGCGGATCCGCCCGTCCCGCTTCCGCTCCGGCTCGAGAGCTTCGTCGATGCCGGCTCGCGCGGCTCGCTCGCGGAAGCGGCCGAGCGTGCGAGGGCGGCGCTTCGCGGCGAGGGATCGCGGGAGAAGCAGATCCTCGCGCGAGTCGTCGCAGTCGCTCGAGACGACAGGCGGCCCCTGGAAGCGACGCTCGCGCGCGAATTCGTCGCAGGACCGACGGTGCCGATCCTGCTCACGGGGTACTACGAGCCGACGCTTCAGGCTCGCACGCGACCCGACGCGCGGTTTCGTCATCCGGTCCATGGACCGCCGTCCGGGTCCCGGGGGCCCGGCGTCACGCGCGCGCAGATCGAGTCCGGTGCGCTCGAAGGTCGCGGGCTCGAGCTCTTCTGGGTCGACGATCCGATCGAGCTCTTCTTCCTGCACGTGCAGGGCTCGGGTCGTCTCGAGCTTCCGGACGGACGGATCGTCCGCGTCGGCTACGCCGCGAGCAACGGGCAGCCGTACCGCTCGATCGGCTCCGAGCTCGTCGCGCTCGGCGTCTTCACGCCCGCGGAGGCGACGGCGCCCGCGATCAAACGTTGGCTTCGTACGCACCCGGCCGAGGTGCAGGGGCTCCTCCAGAAGAACGCGCGCTACATCTTCTTCCGGATCCTCGACACGCCCGCCGATCTCGGGCCGCCCGGCTCGCTCGGCGCGTCGCTCGTGCCCTGGCGCTCCGTCGCCGTCGACCCGGCGGTGACGAACCCGGGAAGCGTCGGTCTCCTCGTCGCGCCGCTACCGGACGGACGCGAGCTCGCGCACTTCGTCGTCGCGATGGACGGCGGCGCCGCGATCCGCGGGCCCGCGCGGCTCGACCTGTTCCTCGGTCCGGGCCTCGCCGCGGAGACGCTCGCTGGCGAGCTCCGCTCTGCGGCGCACGTCGCCTGGCTCGCTCCGCGCCGCTGAGGCGCGAGCCGGGGTCACTCCGCCGGCGGCTCTCCGCAGCCTGCGCGTGGTGTGGGCTCGCCGAGGTGCGAGCAGCACGACGGCGGCGTCGAGGTGCTGCTCGGCGTTCCATCGGGGCAGATCGCGCCTTCCCAGCTCACGTCCGTCAGGTCGGCTTCGGCGAAGTTCACGAACGTCAAGTTCGCCTCGCGCAGATCGGCGCGTGCGAGGTCGGCTTCGCGCGCGTCCGCGCCGACGAGCACCGCGCGGAGCAGATTCGCGTCTTGCAGGTTCGTCTCGCGGATCTCGGCGCCCGCCAGGTCGGCGGAGATCAAGTCCGAGCCGTGCAGGTCGGCGCCGCGCAAGCGCGCACCGGCGAGGAGTGCTCGGTTCAGACGGATCTCGCTCAGGTCCTCGTCGTCGAGGCGCTCACGCTCGAGGTCGCAGCCGTCGAGGCGCGGGAGGAAGTCCATCCAGTTCTCGTCCTCGCAGCGCGTCTCGCGGCGGCCGCACGTGCGATCGTCCTCGTCGCTGTTGTCGCCGCTCGGGCAGAGCGTGTTCGCCCAGAGCACGTCCGTGAGAACCGTCGTCAGGATGTTCGCGCCGACGAGGTCCGCGTTCGTCAGGTCCGCACCGACGAGGCTCGCGTCCGTCAGGTCGGCGCCGTTCAGCAACGCACCGACGAGGAGCGCGCCGTCGAACGAGGTCTCGTCGAGCTCCGCACCGCCGAGGTTCGCACCGCTCAAGTCCGCGCCCGCGAAGCTCAAGCCGCGAAGATCCTCTCCCTTCAGGTCGACGCCGGCGAGGAGGCACTCGTCGAGGATCGGGGCGAAGTCCGGCCACGTCGTGCCGTTGCAGAGGATCAGATGATCGGCGCACGTTCCGCCCAGGTCGTCGCTCCGCTGTCCGTCGGGACACGTCGTCCCGCCGTAGGTTGCGTTCGTCACGCGCGCGCCGGTGAGCTTCGCGCCACTCAGGTCGGCTTCCGTGAGCACGGTGTTGCGGAGGTCGGCGCCGCGGAGGTCCGTATCGTCGAGGAGCGCTCCCGTGAGGTCGGCGGCGAAGAGATCGGCGCGGATGCCCGTCGCACCGGTCAGCGTCGCGTTCTGCATCTCCGCTTCGAAGAAGCCCGACTGCATGAAGTCGGCGCCGGAGAGGTCGGCTCCCCGGAGATTCGCCTGGCCGAGCTCGCAGCGCGGCAGCGAGGCTCCCGAGAGGTCGGCGTTGCTCAAGTCCGCGTCGCTCAAGCTCACGTTGGTGAGCGAGGCGCCCGCGAGCCGCGCGCCGCTCATGCGTGCCCCGCCGAGACGGACGTCCTGGAGGACGGCTTCGGTCAGATCGGCGCCTTCGAGGTTCGCCCCCGTCGCGTCGACGCCCCGGAGCGTCGCTCCGGCGAGGTTCGCGCCAGCGAGCTCGCAGCCGGCCAGGTTCGGAGCGAGATCCTCCCAGTTGCTCGCGTTGCAGACCGTCGGACTCGGGGACGGGCTCGGCGTCGGTCCCGGCGGAACGTCGCTGCCGCCGCCACCGCCCCCGCCGCAGGCGAGAGCGCCGATCGCCAGGGCCGTCGCGAGGACGGCGCGGACGCAAAGCTGCATGCTTCTGGGGAAGATGTCCGTCATGACGCACCCTCGCTCGCGAGGGCGTTTGGCCGGGACGCCCGCGATCGGCAGGAAGCTTAGAGCGTCGCCGGAAAACGGGTCAAGCGCGCAATCGATCCTTGTAAGGAGCAGTGGAGATGTCCGGTGCATAAGCACTCGGAGATGTCCGCCCTGCTGGGTACGAGCGCGGATGGAGAGATACCACCGCGCCGTGGCCCGAGAGGCCAGGGCGATGACCAAGAAGGAA
>VGTG01000097.1 GCA_016874795.1 Deltaproteobacteria bacterium
CGTCGTCGAAGACGAGGAACGGCGCGTTGCCGCCGAGCTCGAGCGAGAGGCGCTTCAGCGTCGGCGAGGATTGCTCCATCAGGTCGCGTCCGACCTCGGTCGAGCCGGTGAACGAGAGCTTCCGCACGAGCGGGTTCGAGGTGAGCTCGGCGCCGATCGTCTTGCCCGGGCCGGTGACGACGTTCAGCACCCCCGGCGGGATCCCCGCGCGCTCCGCGAGCTCCGCGAGCGCGAGCGCCGAGAGCGGCGTCGCCTCGGCGGGCTTGACGACCGACGTACAGCCCGCCGCGAGCGCCGGTCCGACCTTGCGCGTGATCATCGCGGCGGGAAAGTTCCACGGCGTGATCGCCGCGGTGACGCCGATCGCCTGGCGCGTCACGACGATCCGCGTTCCCGGCTTCACCTCGGGGATGACGTCGCCGTAGACGCGCTTTCCCTCCTCGGCGAACCACTCGATGAACGAAGCGGCGTACGCGATCTCGCCGCGCGACTCGGCGAGCGGCTTTCCCTGCTCGCTCGTCATCAGCACGGCGAGGTCTTCCTGATTCGCGAGGATCAGCTCGTACCAGCGGCGCAGGAGAGCGGAGCGGTCCGCCGCGGTCCGATCGCGCCAGGCCGGAAACGCCTCCGCCGCGGCTTCGATCGCGCCGCGCGTCTCCCCCGCGCCGAGACGCGGCACCTCCGCGACCGTGCTCCCGTCGGCGGGGTTCTTCACCGCGAACGTCGTGCCGCCGCCGATCCAGCGGCCGCCGACGTACGCCTCGGTCTTTCGCAAACACGGATCCTGGAGCTTCACTGCTTCTCTTCTCCGATTCCTTCCGTCGTCCCGATCACCCGAGCGCGCACCGGAGCAGGGTCGCGCAGCGGCGCGGCGCGAAGCCGTGCGACCTCGCCCGCCGTGAAGGGGAGAGCCGCCTCGTCTGCCCGCGCCGCCGCGTGCTCCCGGACGAGCCAGTTGAGGAGAGCCGCGAGACGCTCGTCCGAGACCGGTGCTTGCGCGACGCCGGGCACGCCGACGAGGTACGCACGCCCCTCCTCGGAGCGCGCGAACCGGTCGATGCCGAAGAGCGACGGGACGGTACCCGGCGTTCCCGAGGCGTCGGGTCGGTGGCAGCCCGAGCAATGCAGGAGGTAGTCGTGCTTCTCGGTCTCGCGCGCCCGTGCGACGAGCGGCGACCCGAGCAGGGCCGCGAGCGCGAGCGCGACGACCCGCTTCATTTCTCCGGTTGACCCTCCACCGCGACGCCGAGCACGAGCGCGGTGGAGCAGTGATAGATCTGCGACTGAAGCCCCATGCACCAGTTGATGTCGTTGTTCCGGTACCAATGGTACATCGGCCGCTCGCCCTCGTTCCGATTGCAGAAGCAGCGCCCACAGAGCGTCTTCCCGCAGCAGTCGTTGTACGAGATGACGTAGTCCTTCCCGTCCTTCGGATTGCGGCAGGTGCCGATCCACGTGACCGGTCCCATCTCCGTCCCCGGCGGGCACGAGGTCACGCTGCCGCCGCAGCAGCTGCACAGGAGGCCGTCGATCGCGCAGTACCGCCAGTACTCGCACTTCGTCGGATCGCCCTCGGGTCCGGTGATGTCTTCGTCGGGCCCGCCCGCACGCGCGCCCGGCGCGGCGCGCGCCACCGGCAGGAGAGGCAACGCGGCTCCGCCGACGAGACCGAGCCCGAGCCGCGAAAGAAAGCTCCGCCGGCCGAAGCGACGCGCGAGGCCGCGCGCCGCATCCTCGCACCACCGATCGAGCGAGCGGCGGGCTTTCGGGTCGAAGGTCACGCTCATAGTCTACCGCCTACGCCGCCGGTTTCGCGAGGTACTCCTGGATCGACCCGACGCCGCGCTCGCGTGCTTCGAAGAGGCTCTCGAGGTGCTCGCGCGTGTTGACGAGGCCCTTCGCGCGAAGGATCCCGCGCTCGTCGATCAGCATCGCCCACGGAAGACGGCCGACCCGGTGCGCGACGCCGAGCTCCGCCGAGAGGACGTACGGGAAGCGCTCGAGGCCGTGCTCCCGCACGAACGCGAAGTGCTCCTCCGCGGGACCGTCGCTCGCGAGGACGAGTCGCGCGCTCTCCGACTCCGCGAGACGCTCCGCCGTCGGCAGGAGGGTCCGGCACACGGGACACGTCGGCGACACGAAGAGGACGAGCATCGCTCGTCCGTCCGCGCTCTCGCCGCCGATGCGCAGCGGCCGTCCCCGGAGATCGGCGAGATCGAACACGGGCGCCGGTGCTCCGACCGCCGGGCCGTCCCGCGCAGCGAGAGCGCCCGCGGGCGCGACGCGCTCGTGCAGCACGCCGATCTGCCGCGTGAGCGCCACGACGGTCGCCGCGAGAGCCACGACGACGATCCAGAGAAGGAGGTTCGACACGACGAGCGCTTCGATCACGCGGTCCTCCATCCGAGCAGACGGAGGTCCGCCCGCGCGAGGAGATGGCTCGCGGCGAGGAAGACGAGCGCGAGCGCACCGATTGCGAACGCCACCGTGAGCGCGTCCAGCCAGACGAGCTCACGCGCGCTCGCCCGCGCCGTCGCGGCGAGCGCGGCGAGGGCGAGTGTGGCGTTCCGGACGACGAGACCTTCGCCGATCGTCTGCCGGCCCGCGGGCCCGAAGCATCCGCAGTCGACGTCGCGCCGGCCGCGCGCGAGATTCCAGGCGATCGCGCCGCCGTAGAGAGCGAGGAGCACGGCCGCGGCGAAGGCGGCGGTCGATCCTCGAGCGGGCGAGAGGAGCGCTACCGCGATCGTCGCCTCGACCGCGAGGACGCAAGCGGCGAGCGGCGCCGAAGTGCGCGGGGGAGCGAGGCGATAGCCTCGAACCACTGCGACGAACCCCCCGAAGTCGCGTGCCTTGTGGACCGCGGCCGCGGCGAAGAGGAGCACCAACGAGCCGCGCAGCGACGCCACGAGCACGGGATCGAGCGTCACGGCGCCACCGTCACGAGCATGGTGCCGGAAAGCCCGACCTCCTCGAGGTCGCGCACGTGCTCGCCGGAGCGCGCGTCGAGGACGCCGACGGAGCCGAGGTCCGTGTTCCGCGCGAAGAGGAGCGGCGCCTCGTCCTGCGTCACCGAGATGCTGTGCACGCCCGGGCTCGGCAGGAGAGTGCGCAGCACCGACGCCGTGAACGAGGTCGAGTCGACGCCGACGAACGGGCGGATGAACCCGAAGAGCACGTTCGGTGCGTCGAGCTGCTCGACGCGCTCCTTTCGATCGACGTCGTAGACCCAGATCTCCGGACCGGGATCCTTGTGCGTCCCGGGCCCGCCCTGATGCACGACGGAGTAGAGCCTCCGCGTCGGACCGTGGAAGGCGAGATGCTGCACGCCGCCGACGCGCCATTCGTCCGAGCGCTCGGACGCCGTGAAGAGCGACCACGGCTCCGCGGGCTTCGGCGCGCTCCCCGAGAAGTCGACGGCGTGCAGGAAGCCCTCGAAGGACGCGAACAGCCAGCGCCCGCCGTCGCGAACGCCGCTGACCGTCAGCGGGTCGGTGACGACGTCGAAGAACTTTTCACTCGGCGCGAGGCTCGCCTTGCGCCCGTTCTCGTCGAGCTCGACGAGGAGCGCCGTGCCGTCGCCGCACAGCATGCCGAAGCGCCTCGGTCCGACGGGATAGACGCCCGCGCAGCCGCCCGTCGTGATCTCCTCGACGAACCGCCGCTCCTCGAGATCGACGATCGAGACGGACGACCCCGGTGCCTGATTGAAGACCGCGAGGAAGCGCTCGCCGTCGAGCAGGGCCGCGAGCGCGATGCCGTGCCCCGTGTCGGCGACGCGCGGTGGGATCTCGACGTCTCCGAGAGCGGAGAGCGAGGTCGCGTCGTAGATCGTCACGACGTCGGTCCGCTGCCCGCGATGGCCGCGCGAGTAGAAGCTCTCGACGACGTAGACCTCGTTGCGCCCCGGCGCGGGATACGGCGGCTTGCTCGAGAGACCGAGCCCGGCGTCGACCGCGCCGAGCATGCGCCCGTCGTCGCCGTCGAAGAGAAGGCTGTGCCGGAAGACGCGGTCGTTCACCCAGACGCGGTGCGGCCCCGCGGGCATCGGAACGCGCGCGACCTGTCCCCAGGCATCGGCATCCTCGGTGCCTGCCGACACATGCACGGACTCGCTCGTCGCCGGTGCGGCCGCGGGCTCGGCCGCACGCACGGGAGCGGACGCGAACGCCGAAGCCGCGACGAGCAGCGCCGACGGGAGGAGACGGCCCCTCCGGGTGCGAGGTCGAGAGAGAGCGCGCGCGATCACGGCGGTTGCAGTATCGCTTCTCGGCCCGCCGACCAACCCCGCACCGCTTCGCGCGCTTCTCGCCGTCGGACGGGCCTCGCGCTGGTTCCGCCCCTGGCGTATAGGAGGTCGCAATGGAGAAGCCCCGGTCGCCGTCTCGCTACGGCCGCGGAAGCCGCCTCGCCGCCGTCCTCCTTCTCCTCCTCGGCGCACCCGCGAGCGCCGTCGAAGCCCCGGCAACGGCGCCGTCCGGCGGAACGAAGCTCGCCGACGTGAACGGCGACGGCGTGGTCCGGATCGGCTGCCTCGGCGACGGCAACACCGCGTGGCAATCCACGTCGCGCGGCTGGTGCGAGCTCGTGATCCCCGCGCTCGAGAAGACGAACGTCGAGAGCCTGAACCTCGCGCAGACCGGCGCGACCGCGGCCGCGGGCACACCGAGCGGCGTCGAGCAGGTCGATCGCGCGGTCGCGGGCAACGTCGACGCCGTGATCCTCGCCTTCGGCACCGAGGACCTCGGCAGCGGCAAGAAGAGTCCCGAGGAAGTCGTGGCGGCGTACCAGGAGCTCGCCAAGAAAGCCGAGGCGGCGAAGATCCTCGTCTTCATCGGCTCGATCCCGAGCCACCCCGAAGCGCCGAACGACGCGGCCACTGGGCGCGCGAACGCGCTTCTCGCGAAGAGCTTCCCCGAGGTGATCGACTTCGCGAGCGGCTTCGAGAAGCGCGACTTCGACGAGGACGGCACGAAGCTCAACTGGATGGGTCAGGTGAAGCGCGCCAACCGCGCGTACCTGTTCCTCGTCGCACGAGTCGACTGATGCTGGACCTTGCGATCCGCGGCGGAACTCTCATCGACGGCTCCGGCGCGCCGCGCCGCACCGCCGACGTCGGAATCGCGGACGGGCGGATCGTCTCCGTCGGCCACATCGACGGCGCCGCGCGCCGCGTGATCGACGCGAACGGCCTCTGGGTGACGCCGGGCTGGGTCGACGTTCACACGCACTACGACGGCCAGGTCACCTGGGACGCGCTCCTCACGCCGTCGTGCTGGCACGGCGTGACGACGGTCGTGATGGGAAACTGCGGCGTCGGCTTCGCACCGGTCCGGCCCGGGACGCACGACTACCTGATCAAGCTGATGGAGGGCGTCGAGGACATCCCCGGGACCGCGCTCGCCGAGGGCATCGACTGGACGTGGGAGAGCTTCCCCGAGTACCTCGACGCGATCGCCCGGAAGCCGCACGCGATCGACGTCGGCGCACAGGTGCCGCACGGAGCACTACGCTTCTACGTGATGGGCGAGCGCGGCGCGGATCACGAGGCGGTCCCGACCGCCGAGGAGATCGCCGAGATGGCGCGCCTCGTGCGCGAAGGCGTTCTCGCCGGTGCTTTCGGCTTCACGACCTCGCGCACGAAGAACCACCGCACGAGCGACGGACGCTTCACGCCGAGCTTGACGGCCGGCGCGGACGAGCTCCTCGGCATCAGCCGCGGGCTCGGCGAGGCGGGTCGAGGCGTCTTCGAGGTCGTGACGGATCACCTCCTCGAGGATCGCGAGTGGGACCTCCTCCGCGACATGGTGCGTGCTTCCGGCGGACGGCCGCTCTCCGTGTCCCTCGTGCAGCACGACGCGCGGCCGGAAGGCTGGCGCGACCAGCTCCGTCAGCTCGCGGAGTCGAACGCAGCCGGGCTTCCGCTGCGCGGCCAGGTCGCGAGCCGCGCGATCGGCATCGTCCTCGGGCTCGAAGCGACCGTGAATCCGTTCTTGACGCATCCGAGCTACGCGAAGATCGCGGCGCTGCCGCTCGCGGAGCGCGTCGCCCGGATGCGCGATCCCGAGGTACGGCGCGCGATCCTCGCCGAGGAGCCGTCGCCCGGAATGCGCATGCTCGCGGCACGGTTCGATCGGCTGTTCCCGCTCGGCGATCCGCCGAACTACGAGCCGGAGGCGAGCGACAGCGTCGAGGCGCGCGCTCGCGCGCGCGGCACGACACCGCAGGCCCTCGCGTACGATCTCCTCCTCGAGGACGACGGGCACGCGCTCCTCTACCGCCCCTTCCTGAACTACGCGGACGGGAACCTCGAGGCGATCCGCCAGATGCTGCAGGATCCCTACACCGTCCCCGGTCTCGGCGACGCGGGCGCGCACTGCGGGCTGATCTGCGACGGCAGCTTCCCGACCTATCTCCTGCAGCACTGGGGGCTCGCGCGAAGCCGCGGCGAGAGGCTCCCGATCGAGCAGCTCGTGCGCAGCCAGACGCACGACACCGCGCGCCTCGTCGGGCTCGACGACCGCGGCACGATCGGGCCGGGCATGAAAGCGGACGTCAACCTGATCGAGCCCGACGCTCTCGGCCTCCGGCCGCCGCGGATCGTCCACGACCTGCCCGCGGGCGGGAAGCGCCTCCTGCAGCGCGCGACCGGCTACGAGACGACGATCCAGTCCGGTGTCGTGACCTTCATCCGTGGCGAGTCGACCGGTGAGCTTCCGGGCACGCTGCTGCGCGGCCCGCAGCCGGCGCCCGCGCGCGCGTAGGCTCCTCCGTGGCGACGAAGCGCCTCGGCGACGACGAGGTCCGGGCCCGGCTCGGCGAGATTCCCGGCTGGGACCTCGCCTCCGGGAAGCTCCACCGCGAGCTTCGCTTCCCGAGCTTCGTCGAGGCCTTCGGGTTCATGACGCGGCTCGCCCTGGTCGCGGAACGGAGCGACCACCACCCGGAGTGGTTCAACGTCTACGACCGGGTGGTCATCGACCTCCAGACGCACGACGCGGGCGGGATCTCGGAGCGCGACTTCGCGCTCGCGACCGCCGTAAATCACCTTCTCGACGAAGGCTGACCGGAGCCGCTATGGGAGGCCCCATGCCCATGAGCCTTCCCCTCCCCCTCCGTCTCCTCCTCGTCCGTCTCCTCCTCGTCCGTCTCCTCCTCGTCGTGGCGGGTCTCGGCCTCGCCGCGGCTCCGGCCTCCGCCTCGTTCTTCGCGTTCGAGACCGGTCACGTGCGGCCGCTCGCCGCCTCGCCGGACGGCTCGCGCTTGTTCGCGGTGAACACGCCGGACAATCGGCTCGAGGTCTTCGCGATCGGGCCGACGGGTGCCCTCACGCGCGAGGCTTCCGTGCCGGTCGGTCTCGAGCCGACGGCCGTCGCGGCGCGCTCGGGCGGGGAGGTGTGGGTCGTGAACCACCTCTCCGACAGCATCAGCATCGTCGACGTCGCGGCGTCCCCGCCGCGCGTCGTGCGGACGCTCCTCACCTGCGACGAGCCGCGCGACCTCGTCTTCGCCGGTCCGGGCGGCAACCGCGCCTTCGTCACGACGGCACGACGCGGGCAGAGCTGCCCCGTTCCCTTCGACTACACGACGGAAGGAATCGGCCGCGCCGTCGTGCAGGTCTTCGATGCGAACGCGCTCGGCGCCGGGATCGGCGGTACTCCGATCGCGAACCTCGTCCTCTTCGGCGACACGCCGCGCGCTCTCGCGGTCACCGAGGACGGCGCGACCGTCTACGCCGCGGTGTTCCACTCCGGCAACCAGACGGCGGCGGTCAACGAGGCGATGGTCTGCAACGGCGGCGCCGGGGCCGGAACCTGCGCCGGAGACGGCGTCACCTCGCCGAACGGCCTCGCCTCCGGGAGGCTGCCCGGTGGCCTGCCCGCCCCCAACACGAACGCCGACCTCGAAGCCGCGCCGGAGGTCGGCCTCGTCGTCAAGTTCGACGAGGGCTCCGGGCAGTGGCGCGACGAGCTCGGACGCAACTGGTCCAACGGCATCCGCTTCCATCTGCCCGACCGCGACGTCTTCGCGATCGACGCGAGCGCGACGCCGCCGGTGGAGATCGACGACTTCACCCACGTCGGTACGATCCTCTTCGACATGATCGTGAATCCGGCGAACGACAAGATCTACGTCACGAACACGGACGCACGGAACGAGGTACGCTTCGAGGGACCGGGCGTCTTCTCGGGCCTCTTCGGCGGCAGCACCGTACGCGGCCACCTCCACGAGGCCCGGATCTCGGTGATCGACGGCGCCGGAGTCGTCACGCCGCGCCACCTGAACAAGCACTTGACGGCGCTTCCCGACGGCTACCAGACGTCACCGATCCCGCCGGAAGCGGAGGACGCGAGCCTCGCGACGCCGATCGGGATGGCGATCACCTCCGACGGCGCCGAGCTCTACGTCGCCGCGTTCGGATCGAGCGCGATCGGCGTCTTCTCGACCGCGGAGCTCGAGAGCGGCTCCTTCGTTCCGGACGGCGACGACCACATCGCCGTCACCGGCGGCGGACCGACCGGCCTCGTGCTCGACGAGACGCACGACCGGCTCTACGTGCTCACGCGCTTCGACAACGCCGTCAAGGTGATCGATACGGGATCGCGAAGCGAGATCGCTTCGCACCCCCTCTACAACCCGGAGCCCGAGGAGGTCGTCGGCGGACGGCAGTTCCTCTACGACGCGCGCTTGACGTCGAGCAACGGCGAGGCCTCGTGCTCGAGCTGCCACGTCTTCGGCGACTTCGACGGCCTCGGCTGGGACCTCGGCAACCCGGACGACGTCGTCGTCGAGAACCCGAACCCGTTCGGTCCGGTGTTCACCTTCCAGGACATCCACCCCATGAAGGGTCCGATGACGACGCAGACCCTTCGCGGCATGCGGAACCACGGCCCGATGCACTGGCGCGGCGATCGCTCCGGTGCGTTCGAGGAGCCGAACGTCGAGCCCGACGGCGGCGGATTCAACGAGGACCTCGCCTTCAAGGCGTTCAACGTCGCCTTCGAGGGTCTTCTCGGTCGCGAGGAAGGCGAGCTCACGGACGACCAGATGCAGTCGTTCACCGACTTCATCCTCGCGGTGATGCCGCCGCCGAATCCCATCCGGAACCTCGACAACTCGCTCACCGCGAGCCAGCAAGCGGGCGAGAGCTTCTACTTCAACGTGACGAGCGATGTCGTCGCGACCTGCAACGGCTGTCACGAGGTCGACGCGAGCCAGGGCTTCTTCGGAACGAACGGCGAGTCGACCTTCGAGAACGAGACGCAGGAGCTCAAGGTCGCGCATCTGCGGAACGCGTATCAGAAGGTCGGCATGTTCGGTTCGCCGACGCTCGCGCCGTTCCTCCTCGTGACGAACAACGGCTTCCTCGGCGACCAGGTGCGCGGCTTCGGCTTCCTGCACGACGGCAGCATCGACACGGTCTTCCACTTCCTGCGCGCGACGGTGTTCACCGGCTTCTCCGGCGGTGCACCGGGCGACGTGCAGCGGCGGCAGGTCGAGGACTTCACGATGGCGTTCGACACCGATTTCGCGCCGATCGTCGGGCAGCAGGTGACGCTGACGAGCGGGAACGGCGCGACCGTCGGCCCCCGCATCAATCTCCTCCTCCAGCGCGCGAGCACGCCGTTCGTGCTGAAGGACGTTCCCGACGCGAACGAGTGCGACCTCGTCGTCCGCGGGACGACGGCCGGCGAAGCGCGCGGCTGGCTCTGGAATCCGGACGCGGCGCGCTTCCGGAGCGATCGCGCCTCGGAGCCGCTCTTGACGGACGCACAGCTCCGCGCGCTCGCCGCGACGCCCGGGCAGAGCTTGACGTACACCTGCGCGCCGCCGAGCTCGGGAGAGCGCGTCGCGCTCGATCGCGACGAGGACGGCTTCTTCGATCGCGACGAGATCGACGATGGCTCCGATCCCGCGGATCCGGCGAGCTCGCCCGTCGATCTCATCCCCGCCTCCCGCTTCCAGCTCCTCGACGACGGCACGCACCTCGTCAATCTCAGCCGGCCGCGGCTCGTCTTCGACTCGCGTACCGACGAGGACGCCCTCGCGCCGATCGTGGCACCGACCGTCGGCGAAGCCGGCGATCCGACCGCCGGCGCGGGCGGCTCGCTCGTGATCTACAACGCCGACGGCTCGGGTCAGCAGGTCACGCTGCCGCTCCCCGCGGAGCACTGGCGTCGCGCCGGAAAGGCGTCGAGCCCGCGCTTCGAGTACCGGACGAGCAAGCCGCACGAGGGACCGATCACGCGCGTCTCGGTACGCGCGGGACGGATCACGATCCGCGGCCGCGGTCCCGGACTTTACGAGCTCGGTGGCACGCCGCAGGGCGCGATCGCTCTTCGCTTGACGCTCGGTGTGGCACCGCCCTGGTGCACCGTCACGAGCGCGGTCGCGCCGGCCACCAAGAACGACACCCCCTTCCGCTTCGAAGGCGAGGAGAGCGAAGTACCGCCGCCCCTCTGCCCGCCCCTTCCCTAGATCCAGGAGATTCGACCATGAAACGCCTGATTCCGATCCTTCTCGCGCTGGCGGTGCTCGCGAGCTTCGCCGAGCCGGCGCTCGCCGGCCGCTCGTCTCTCGACCGCTGCTTGTCGTCGCTCGCGGGCTCGGTCTTCCACCTCTACGACAAGATGGGCCGCTGCATCCGCGCCTGCGAGGACATGAAGCGCGAAGGCGAGCTCGACGGGCTCGTCACCTGCTCGTACCCGTCGACCCACGGTCCGACGCAGACCTGTTTGCTGCGCGCGGCGCAGCGCCTGACCGGCGCGAAGTCGCAAGCGCGCAAGGTCTGCGAGGACGACGAGATCGCCGCCTTCTTCGGCGGCTCCGGCACCTGCTTCGGTGAGAATGCGAGGACCGACGATCTCCTCGGCTGCCTGCAAGACGAGGTCGTCTCCGACCTCACGGAGAAGGCGTCGCAGATCTACGAGCCGCGCCCGGCGGACCCGATCTGCGGCGACGGACGGATCACGGACTTCGAGCAGTGCGATCCGAACGCATCGCCCACGGGATGTGCGCCCGCACAAATCTGCCATCCGAGCTCGTGCTCCTGCACGTTCCGCGGCTGCAGCAACGGTATCATCGAGCGGGGCGAGGACTGCGACCAGACGGTCCCGAGCGGCTGCCGCTTCGGCGAGTTCTGCGGCGCGATCTGCGAATGCGTCGGCGGCTCGCCTTCGCGCGCGTTTCTGCAGGAGCCGTCGGAGAGCCTCCTGGAGTAGACAGCTCGTGGCGGGAGCCCTCGACGGCGTCCGCGTGGTCGACCTGACCACGATGATCTCGGGCCCGCTCGCGACGCGGATCCTCGCGGATCAAGGCGCCGACGTCGTCAAGGTCGAGGCGCTCGGCGCGGGAGACCTCGTCCGCCACATGGGTGCGGCACGAGGCGGCGTCTCGGCGACGTTCGCCGTCGTCAATCGCAACAAGCGCTCGATCGGGATCGACCTGAAGAGCGAGGACGGACGCGAGGTCCTGCTCCGGCTCGTCGCTCGAGCCGACCTCTTCGTGCAAAATTTCCGACCGGGTGCGACGGAGCGGATGGGGTTCGGCGAGAGCGTGCTGCGCGCGGTCCGGCCGGACCTGATCTACGTCTCGATCAGCGGCTTCGGAGAGACCGGTCCCTACGCGCACAAGCGCGTCTACGATCCCGTCGTGCAGGCGCTGTCCGGCCTCGCCGCGATCCAGGCCGACCGCGACACCGGCCGGCCGCGGATGATGCGGCTCATCGTCCCGGACAAGCTCACCGCGGTCACCGCGGCGCAGGCGATGACGGCGGCTCTCTTCGCGCGCGAGCGCGGCGCGGGCGGACAGCACCTTCGCCTCTCGATGCTCGACGCGACGATCGCCTTCCACTGGGCGGAGGGGATGGCCAGCCACACCTGGGTCGGACGCGAGGTGCGAACGCCCGGCGCACGGCTCGCGCAGGACCTCGTCTTCGAGACGGCGGACGGCTTCCTCACCGCGGGCGCGGTCTCGGACGACGAGTGGAAGGGTCTCTGCCGCGCGGTGGACCGCCTCGACTGGCTCGAGGACGAGCGCTTCGCGACGGCTGCGGGACGGGTCGCCCATGCCGGCGAGAGGCTGACCGCTCTTCAGGAGGTCCTGCGCGAGCGGCCGAGCGCGCACTGGCTCGAGCGCCTCGAGCGCGAGGACGTGCCGTGCGCGCCGGTCCTCGATCGCGACGGTCTCCTCGTGCATCCCCAGATCCTCGCGAGCCGGATCGTCGTCGAGAGCGAGCACCCGGCCGGCGGCCCGATGCGCCAGCCGCGGCCTGCAGAGCGCTTCGACGGGACGCCGAGCGAGATCCGACGGCCGGCCCCGGCGCACGGCGAGCACACGGACGAGGTGCTCGCGGAATGCAGCTTCGAAGCGGACGAGCGCGCCCGGCTCCGCGCGGCGCGCGTCGTCGGTTGAGGCGCGACGGACGGCTTCACGCCATCGTGCGTCCGACCACCCAGCCGAGCGACGCCGCGCCGACGCAGAGGACGAGGCTCAGTCCGACGTAGGCCGCCGCGACGCCGAGCTCGCCCGCCCGCAGCAGCGCGAGCGTCTCGAAGCTGAACGCCGACATCGTCGTGAAGCCGCCGCAGAAGCCGATCGTCAGGAAGACGCGCCCCTCGTGCGAGAGCACCTCACGCTCGAGCGACAGCACCATCACGAGCCCGATGATGAAGCTCCCGAGCACGTTCACCGCGAAGGTTCCGCTCGGGAACGAGGAGCCGTCGTAGCGCTGGACGAAGAGCGTCAGCCAGTAGCGCGCCAGCGAGCCCAGCATGCCCCCTGCCGCGACGAGCAACGAGTGCGTCATCGTGCCTCCTCCTCTGCTCCCCGCGCGACGGTAGCAGAAGGCGTCGGACCACCCGGAATGATGGCCTCGGCCGACCGCGCTCTTCACTGCGTCGAGCCGTCTTCATCGGAGGACTTCCCTGCTTCGGGCGGTTCCGCCCGCGCGAAGGCCGCGGCGAGCGGTGTGCGAGCCGCACGATCGAGATCGGGATCGTCCAGGAGCGCGCGAGTCGCTGCCTTCTCGGTAACCACGAGCCTGTCGTGGTGCACGAGCTCGGCGAGATCGAGCGCCGCCATCAGACGGATCTTCGGATGGGGCGCGCGAGCGGCGCGCCGCAAGATCGGCGCGAGATCGTCGGCGCGCGGCTCCTCGGCACGCGTCGCGTCGAAGAGCGCCGCGAGGATCGAAACGCTCTCCGCGGGGGTGTCGGCCGACGAGAGGACGAGGCCCATCCCGGCCGGCTGCGTCGCCTGCCAGCCGCCCGCGGAGCGCTCGAGAAGGACGAAAGCACGCTGACCCGGAGCGTAGCGAAGCGGCGGAACGCCCGCGGAGACCGTGAACGTCTCGCCCGACTCCGCGCCGGCGATCTTCTCCACGGTTCGAAAACGCGTCTCCGCCACCGTGCCGGCCACGGGGTCGCGGCGGTCGACGGTCGCCGCGACCGCTTCCGCGAGAACGATCGCATCCGCCGCCCCGACGAGCTCGACGAGGCTTCCGCCCACCGGCCGGAGATGCGCCGAAGCGACGGTCGTCGAGACGAGAATCCACGCCGCCGCGGCGCGAGCGGCTCTCACGCGCTTCTCCGAGGCGCCGTGCTCCTCTTCACTCCACCACGGAGCACGCAGGCTCCGAAGCGATCGCCTCCGGACCCTGCAGCAGCTCGACGCCCTTGCACGTCACGTAGGCGGCTGCCTCGGCGCCGACCGAGAGGGTCTCGTGGTAGTGCGTCGGCACGGTGCGGCGCGGGATCTCGGGGTCGTAGTTCATGCCGTCGCATGGATCGACCGCCTCGTCGAAGATGTTCGCGGGGTGGAAGTCGTAGCCGGGGACGATGTACCCGATCTCGTCCGGCGAGAGACCGATGATGAACCGGAACGGCGCCGCCATCGCGTCGCGGATCGACGGCTCGGCAGGCGCGCCGGTGTCCGCGGCCGGGCAGTCGGTCCGGCGATGCGTCGCGACGCCGAGATAGAGCTCGGGGAAGACCTCGCCCGGCACCGAGAGAATCTGTGCGAGCGGCGTGCCCCCGTCGTCCGAGAGCGTGACGAGGTGCTGCTCGCCCGGCCCGCAGAGTCCGTTCGTACCGGGACAGAGAGCGGGATCGTAGATCGCCGGATCGAGGTCGAGGAGCCCGATCTCGCGGCCGAGCTCGAACGTCGGGTTCGAGGAGGCCAAGCGGTAGTGCGCGCTCTTCACGTCGAGGCGCTCCGCTTCGATCTCGGGTGCGTCGCGCAGCCCGCGCGCGAGCACGCCCCCGACGATCCGACCGATCCGCTCGGTGCGCGCGAAGCCGATGTTGCTTCGGTCGTCGAGCTCGTTCGAGCCGTCGGCATTTCTCGGATTCGCACCGTTGACGCACGAGTCGCCGACGATTTCGCTCGCGCCGAGGTCCGCGGAGAAATAGACGGCCGTGCCGCCGATGCCGCTCTCCACTTCCTCGCGGATCCAGTGGATGAAGTCGGAGCTGATCAGCTCGTTCTCGTCCTCGAGGGACTCGGGATGCGTCGCCCAGTTGAGCAGGCTCGCGATCGCCGCTCCGTCTTCGTCGAAGAACGCGATGCCGCGGACCTCCTCGTCGAAGAGGAACGGGGGCCGGCAGCCCGTGCGCACCTGGAGGCCGCGCAGGTCGGCGGTCTCCGTCGGGTCGGTGCGGTAGGCGCGCACGGAGCCGACCGGTTGCAGATCGGCTACCGCCTCGCTCACCGCTCGAGCGAGCTGGGTGTCGACGAACGTCAGGTAAAGTGGAAACTTGCCATCGACGAGGGTGTCCGTGCCCCAGAGCCCGAGCGAGTCCGGCCCCTCGTGGTTGTGCGTGCTCGAGTGCACGTACTGCGTGATGCCGGCGGCCGGATCGACCTGCGCCTCCGCGTGCGCGAAGCCGTAGTAGCGCCCGTACTTCAGCGTCCCGACGAGATCGACGACGGTGAAGGCGACGCGCTTCTCGCCGTCGTCGATCACGAGGACGCGCGCCCAGAGGTCGTCATGGCAGCCCTTCGCGATCCGGTCGTTGCCGAACCCGGCCATGTAGATGCCGTCGTACTTGCCGGCGGAGCTCGCATCGAGCGCATCGTTTCGCGGGTCGTCGGTGAAGGGCTCGCCGACGTCGTAACGGCCGTTGCCGTTCTGGTCCGTGTACGTCTCGCCCCAGACGCCGGTGCCGGTGACGGGCCCGTCCCAGGCGGAGCTCTCCCCGCACGGCGTGATCGGAACCGCCGCGGCGCCGACCTGCAGGTCGCTCGACGGCGGGCTCGAGCTCGAGCACGCGGCAAGCAGGATCGGGAGAAGCGTCGCGGCGAGGGGTACGGGGGCTCTAGGACTCTTCATGGCGCCCGATTATCAGCTCGCCGGCCGCCGGTCGATCGGCAGATGCCCGGGCACTCGTCACGTCCGTGCAGCCGCGGTCCCGACAAGATAGGGAAAGGGCTCGAATGGAAGCACCGAGGAGCGGAATGAGCGCCGAGCCGTACTGGGACCCCTACGACGCCGCGATCCGTCGAAATCCCTACGACGCGTGGCGTCGCCTGCGCGACGACGCGCCCGCGTACTACAACGCGAAGTACGACTTCTGGGCGCTGACGCGTTTCGACGACGTGCTCGCGGCCTCGATCGACACCGGGACGTTCAGCTCGGCCTACGGCATCACCCTCGACACGGTCGGGAAGAAGCCGGCGCACCCGATCATGATCATGCTCGATCCGCCGCAGCACGACGTGCTGCGGAAGCTCGTGAGCCCGATGTTCACGCCGCGCCGGATGCGTGCGCTCGAGGACGGGATCCGCGAGCTCTGCGCCGGCTACCTCGACCCGTTCGTCGGCTCCGGCGGCTTCGACTACGTGCGCGACTTCGGCATGCGGCTCCCGGTGATGGTGATCTCGTCGCTCCTCGGCTTCCCGAAGGAGGACCACGAGATGCTCCGCGAGTGGAGCGACGCGGCGCTCTACCGCGAGGAGGGCCAGGAGGGCTTCACCGAGATCGGCAAGAAGGCGATGGAAGAGTCGCAGCTCTACTACTGGAACGCCGTCCAGGAGCGCCGCCGCGCCCCGCGCGAAGACTTGATCAGCCAGATCCTCGCGACGGAGTTCGAGGAGCTCGACGGCAGCCGCCGCACGCTCGACGACATCGAGACCATGGGCATGATCAGCCTGATCAGCGCCGCCGGGAACGAGACCGTGGCGCGGCATCTCGGCTGGGCCGCGGTCGTCTACGCGGAGTGGCCGGCGGAGCGGAAGAAGCTCGTCGACGATCCCTCGCTGGTGACGAACGCGGTCGAGGAGCTGCTGCGCTTCGAGGCGCCCTCGCCGATCCAGGGCCGCTATGTGACGCGCGACGTCGAGATGCACGGCGTGACGATCCCGCAGGGCTCGACGATGGCGCTCCTCACCGGCTCCGCGGGGCGCGACGAGCGCCGCTACCCCGAAGCGGACCGCTTCGACGTCCAGCGAAAGCTCGATCGCCACGTGACGCTCGGCTACGGCGCGCACTACTGCCTCGGCGCGGCGCTCGCGCGTCTCGAGGGCCGGGTCGGCGTCGAGGAGACGCTGAAGCGCTTCCCCGAGTGGGACGTCGATCGAAGCGCCGTCCAGTACGTCGAGACGAACACGGTCCGCGGCCCGTCGAGCTGTCCCATCCGCTTCTGATCTCGAGCGGAGAGCGCGCGATGGCGAGTCCGGGCACCGAAGCGGCGGCGATCTCCGCCCTCGCGGCGGGCGCGCGCGGGCGCACCGGCTGGCGCGAGCGGTTCGGCTTGACGCCGCTCGGCCCCGCCCTCCGGGACGCACGGAAGGCGATCGTCGGACAGCCCGGCTCGCCACCGGCCGAGTGGGGCGTCTCCTCGCTCAAGATCTTCAAGCCGCGCCTTTCGTTCGCCGCGTGGCTCGGGCGAACGCGCGAGGACGGGCTCGTTCCCGTCTACAACTTCTTCAACCGGACGCGGCGGCCGAAGGACGCGGCGTACTCCGTCCGGGTGACCGACTGTCGCGACTTCCAGGGCGGCCGGTGGACGTACGACAGCCACAACGGCACGGACTTCGCGGCGCCGGTCGGCACGCCGCTCGTGACCGCGGCCTCCGGCAAGGTGCTGCGCGTCGCGTGTGACCTCGACCGCGGCGGCCTGAAGGTCTGCGTCGACCACGGAGACGGGCTCTTCGCGACGTACTCGCACATGGCGCGAACGTGCGTGCGCGAGGGCGAGCTCGTTCGGCGCGGCGACCCGATCGGGCTCTCGGGCGCCTCCGGCGTCGAGATCGTCCTCTTCTTTCCCTGGGTCGCGCCGCATCTGCACCTGAACGTGTGGCTCGGCGGCGAGGCGGTCGATCCCTTCGCCGCGGCGGGCGAAACGTCACTGTGGCGGACCGCGAACGCACCCGTCCCGCACGAAGGCGGCGACGACGGTCTTCGCGAGTTCATGCCGAGCGAGTGGGACCCGGACGGCGTCGCGGCGTCGATCGAGGCGTGCCGCGACCCGAAGGTGAAGGCGCAGTGCCTCCGATACGAAGCGCTCGAGCGGCGGGCGGCCGAGGTGCTCTTCCACCGCGTGATGAACTCCGCCGCGTTCGCGACCTTCCCGCCGCTCTATCGGCGGTTCGCGGAGCGGGCGCCGCGTCTCGACCTGCCCTTCCGCGCGCGCGACTATCGCGGCGCGTGGCTGCCGCCGCCGGGCTCCGAGTAGATCCGGACCGGCTCCATCCCATCGACCGGCGGGACCTTCCGCGTGACGAGCGAGTAGACGACGAGCGGCACCTCGAGGACGAGCCCGAGGAACGTCAAGAACACCACCGCTCCGCGGGCGACCCGCGTCGCGAGGAGATCCGGTGGAAGGACGCCGTACGCGATCCAGAGGACGAATCCCGTCGCCGCGAATCCCGCGAACGACATCGCGAGGAACTGCGCCTGCGAGTTCCGCCGCGACTCGAACGAGAACACGAACGGCGACCCGAGGCTCGCGCTCGGATGGACGACGCTGCCGGTCGCGAGCGCGCCCGCGAGATGCCCCCACTCGTGGAGCAGATACGCGCACACGCCGAGGAGGAGACCGAGAAGGACGCCCGTCATGTCGCCGACGACCCCGGTTCCCGCGGAGAGCGGCGACAGGAGCGGCCAGGCGAGCGCCGCGACGACGAGGATGGCGAGATCGCGGCCGAGCATCTTGACGAACATGGGGAACGACCCTAGCACGTCCTCCTGGCCGCGGCCGAACACCTCGAGGAGCTCGTCGACGCAGCGCGCGACGTGGTACCCGTATCGAGGGGATCGGGGAGAGAGCATGCACGAGCATCGGCACGGCCACGAGCACACCCCCGGCAAGCCGGCGGACGGAGCGGCGCCGGCGGAGCGCGATCCCGTCTGCGGGATGAACGTCTCTCCGGACACGGCGAAGCACCGGACGACGCACGCGGGGAAGGAGTACTTCTTCTGCTCGAACCGCTGTCGCGAGCGCTTCACCGCGGAGCCGGAGCCGTTCCTCGCCGACAAGACGGGCGCAGCCGCATCGAAGACCTCGCCCGCCGCACCCGACGGCGCGATCTACACGTGCCCGATGCACCCGGAGATCCGCCAGGTCGGACCCGGCACGTGCCCGATCTGCGGCATGGCGCTCGAGCCGGAGGACCTCTCGGCCGACACCGGCCCGAACCTCGAGCTCGTCACGATGACCCGTCGCTTCTGGGTCGGCTTCGTCCTCGCGCTCGGCGTGATGGCACTCGACATGGGCGGCCATCTGCTCGGCCTGCACCGCTTCGTCTCGCCGCGTCTCTCGACCTGGCTGCAGCTCCTCCTCGCGACCCCGGCCGTGCTCTGGGCCGGCTGGCCCTTCTTCGCGCGCGGCGCCGCTTCCGTACGCGCGCGAAGCCCGAACATGTTCACGCTGATCGCGCTCGGAACGGGCGTCGCGTGGCTGTACAGCGTCGTCGCGACGGTCGTCCCCGACGCCTTCCCGGAAGCGTTCCGCGGACCGGACGGAACGGTCGCGGTCTACTTCGAAGCGGCGGCGATGGTGACGGCGCTCGCCCTCCTCGGGCAGGTGCTCGAGCTCCGGGCGCGCGAGCGCACGGGCGGCGCGATCCGCGCCCTCCTCGACCTCGCGCCGAAGACCGCACGGCGCGTGCGTGAAGGGGCTCCCGACGAGGAGGTGAGCTTCGACTCGATCCTCGTGGGCGACCTCCTCCGCGTACGCCCCGGCGAGAAGGTCCCCGTCGACGGCGTCGTCGTCGAGGGAAAGAGCGCCGTCGACGAGTCGATGGTGACGGGCGAGTCGCTGCCCGTCGCGAAGGCGGCGGGCGACGCGGTGATCGGCGGAACGCTGAACGAGAGCGGCAGCTTCGTGCTCCGCGCCGAGAAGGTCGGCCGGGACACGATGCTCTCGCGCATCGTGCAGATGGTCTCCGAGGCGCAGCGAAGCCGCGCCCCGATCCAGCGTCTCGCCGACGTCGTGTCGAGCTGGTTCGTGCCCGCGGTGCTCGTCGTCGCGGTTCTCGCGTTCGTCGCCTGGTCGATCTGGGGACCCCCGCCGCCGCTCGGATACGCGATCGTCTGCGCCGTCGCGGTGCTGATCATCGCGTGCCCGTGCGCGCTCGGGCTCGCGACGCCGATGTCGATCATGGTCGGCGTCGGCCGCGGCGCCGCCGCCGGCGTGCTGATCAAGAATGCCGAAGCGCTCGAGCGGCTCGAGAAGGTCGACACGCTCGTCGTCGACAAGACGGGAACGCTGACCGAAGGCCGCCCGCGCGTGACGACGGTCGTATCCGCGGGAGCGCTCTCCGAGGACGAGGTCGTGCGGCTCGCCGCGAGCCTCGAGCAGAGCAGCGAGCACCCGCTCGCGGCCGCAGTCGTCGCCGCGGGGCGCGAGCGAAGCGTTTCGCTCACGCCGGTCTCCGGCTTCGAATCGCTCTCCGGCAAGGGCGTGATCGGCGCCGTCGACGGTGCTCGCATCGCGCTCGGCAGCGCGGCGCTCCTCGAGAAGCTCGGCGTCTCGACGGCGTCGCTCGAGAGCCGCGCCGAAGAGCTTCGCGCTTCCGGTGCGACGGCGGTGTACCTCGCGCGCGACGGCTCTCTCGCCGGGATCTTCGCCATCGCAGATCCCGTGAAGGAGACGACGAGCGAGGCGCTGCGCGACCTCACGGCAGAGGGCGTCCGCATCGTCATGCTGACGGGCGACAACCGCACGACGGCCCAGGCCGTCGCGCGCACGCTCGGCATCGCAGAAGTCGAGGCAGAGGTGATTCCCGAAGAGAAGAGCCGCGTCGTCGACCGCCTGCGTGGCGAAGGACGCGTCGTCGCGATGGCGGGAGACGGCGTGAACGACGCGCCGGCGCTCGCGGCGGCAGACGTCGGCATCGCGATGGGCACGGGAACCGACGTCGCGATCGAGAGCGCGGGAGTGACGCTCCTGAGGGGCGACCTCCGCGGAATCGTCCGAGCGCGGCGGCTCTCCCGCGCCGTCATGCGAAACATCCGGCAGAACCTCTTCTTCGCGTTCGTCTACAACGCGGCCGGCGTGCCGATCGCCGCGGGCGTGCTCTATCCCTTCCTCGGCATCCTGCTGAGCCCGATCTTCGCCGCGGCGGCGATGGCCGCGAGCTCGGTCAGCGTGATCTCGAACGCGCTCCGGCTCCGCTTCGTGAAGCTGTAGGGCCTCGTCTTGCCGCTTCCGTCGAGGTCTGTTTCCGAGGAGCGCGGGAGGAACGTCGCAATGAGTTTTGGGTCTTCGGGCGTTTGAGTGGGTAGAAACGGGAGCCTGAACGCTCGGAAACCCGCGCTGGGCGCGGCTCGCGGCGAGGTTGAGCGGGAGCGGAAACTTGGCATGATTCCGCGATGCGACCTCGCCCT
>VGTG01000098.1 GCA_016874795.1 Deltaproteobacteria bacterium
GCACCACACAGTGTCGCGCCGGCTCGGGCGACGTGTGCGACGTCGGCGCGAACTGCACCGGGGTCGCCGGGCAAGTCTGTCCGAGCACGGGCGTCGCGGCATCGACGACGGTCTGTCGCACCGGCTCCGGCGACTCGTGTGATCCAAACGAAGTCTGCAGCGGTACGCCCGGTCAGGCCTGTCCGGCCAACGTCGTCGCTCCGGCGACGACGGTGTGCCGCGCCGGCTCAGGCGACGTGTGCGATACGAGCGAGAAGTGCACCGGTGTCGCGGGTCAAACCTGCCCCGCGAACGTGGTCGCGCCGAGCACCACACAGTGTCGCGCCGGCTCGGGCGACGTGTGCGACGTCGGCGCGAACTGCACCGGGGTCGCCGGGCAAGTCTGTCCGAGCACGGGCGTCGCGGCATCGACGACGGTCTGTCGCACCGGCTCGGGCGATGCTTGCGACCCGACCGAGCGTTGCACGGGGGTCATGGGGCAGACGTGTCCGGCCAACGTGATCTCTCCGACGTCGACCGTCTGCCGTGCCGGCTCGGGCGACCTCTGCGATCCGACCGAGAGCTGCACGGGTGTCGCGGGTCAAACCTGCCCCGCCAACGTCGTCGCACCCTCCACGACGGTTTGTCGCGCTGGCTCCGGAGACCTCTGCGATCCGACCGAGCGCTGCACGGGAACGGCGGGGGCGACGTGTCCGGCCAACGTGATCGCGCCGTCCACGACGGTGTGCCGGACCGGCTCGGGAGACTCCTGCGATCCGAGCGAGAAATGCACCGGTACGGCCGGCGCGGTGTGTCCTGCGAACGTGATTTCGTCCGCCGGGACGGTGTGTCGTGCCGGCTCGGGCGATCCGAGCGGCTCGGGCGTCGTCTGCGACCCCGCCGAGGCGTGCAACGGAGTGGCCGGAACGACCTGTCCGGCCGACGTGCGCGCACCCGCATCGCAGGTGTGCCGCGCGGGATCGGGAGACCTGTGCGATCCCTCCGAGAGCTGCCCCGGGACGAGCGCCGGGGCCTGCCCGGCCGACGTCTTCGCGTCGACGACGACGATCTGCCGCCCCGGCGGAGGCGACCCGAACGGCACCGGCTACGAGTGCGACCCGCCCGAGCACTGCCCCGGCATGCCGCACGCGACGTGTCCCGCGAACGTCTTCGCGCCGTCCACGCAGGTCTGCAACGTGGGCTCCGGCAATCCGGGCGGCGGGCTCGTCTGCGACCCCGAAGAGCACTGTCCAGGCGTGCTCGGCGGAGTGTGTCCGTTCGACGTGTTCGAAAGCCTCGGCACGATCTGCCGTCCGGGCTCGGGCTGGGATCCCGAGCTGTCCGTCTGCAACGCGAGCGAGGGCTGTCTGGGAATACCCAACGCTCCCTGTCCCCCCGACCTCTCTCCGGTCGACGGCGGAGTGATCCTGCGTGCGCAACAGGACGCGCGAGTGATGGAGGCGCACGCGAGCTCGAACGACGGTGCGGCGGGACTGATGTGGCTCAAGCGCTCGTCGGACGTGCGCGGGCTGGTCGGCTTCGATGTCGCCTGTCAGGCGGCGGCGACGCCGTCTCTCGAGTGCGCCGTGCTCGAGCTCTCCATCCATGAGGGAACGCCCTCCAACAACGGCACGTACTTCGCGGCGAACCGGCTCAACGTCGACTGGGTCGAGGGAAACCAGGCCTTCAACGACTTCTCCTGGAACGGCGCGCAGCTCGGCACGTTTCCTGGCACGGGAAGCGGAACGACCTGGAGCTGTCGCATCGACGAGAACCTCGCGGACGGAGGCACCAACGACTGCGCCCCCCAGGAGGACTGGAGCGGCGGCGACGATTGCGCCGGCGGGCCGTGCTACTCGGAGCCGGGCACCGAGGCCTTCTACGCAAACGTGTTGCAAGAGCGGCTCTTCTGGGAAGTCACGCCCGACGTACTCGGAGCAAGTGCGCCGGTCAGCTGGCTCCTGCGGGTCGCCGACGACACCGTTGGCGAGGGCAGCGTCAAGCTCTACCAGCGCGACGGCGCGCGCTTCATGTCGGAGCATCCGGGCAGCGCGTCGGGCGCCGATCTCCTCGACCTTGCGCCTCGGCTTGTCCTCTTCGGTCCGGGGGTCCGGACCCCGAGCGCGACGCTCGTGTCGCCGATCGGCGGCTCGGCGGTGTCGCCGGCGATCGTCTCGATCGATCTCTTCGACGGCACCCCCGGCCCGAGCGCACGCTGGGAGAATCAAACGACCGGTGAATGGGGCTACATGGGAGCGGGCGGCGGCGCCCATTGGAGCGCGTCGATCCCTCTTCGGCTCGGCGCGAACGAAATCGAGTTCACGGTCTACGACGCCTGCGGCACCGAGGGCACCTCGGAGTACACGATCACTCACGCGACCGGCGCCGCTTGCGGCGACGCGGTGCTGAATCCCGGCGAAGAGTGCGACGACGGCAACACCAAAGACGGCGACTGCTGCTCGGCGACGTGCGAGATCGATGCGGACGACACGCCGTGCGAAGACGGCGAGGCGTGCTCGACTGGCGATCGCTGCGCCGGCGGCTCCTGCGTCGGCGGAGTGACGCAGCCGCTCGGCTGTGAGAACGACTACCTTTGCTACCAGACGAACACCAGCAAGAACGCACCGCTGTTCGCGCCGGTGCCGGACGCCGCTCTCTCCGATCTAGGCGGGGACGCGACATTCGCCCTACAGCGCCCGGGCCTCTTCTGCGTTCCGGGCGGCGTCGAATCCGCTGCGATCGGCTGGCCCGAGGCTTCGATGGTCAGCTACGGCGCGAGCGAGCGCAGCCGCCGCGCGGTCCCGTCGCAGCTCCGCGTCGCCGATCGCTTCGGGACGAGGATGGTCGCGCTGAGCCGCGCGAAGACCATTCAGACACCGGCTCGCTGGGCGCTCGACGACCCGGCGCCCGCTCCGGAAGGGAATCTCGAGGACCACTACATCTGCTACTCGGCGAACACCGTGCAGAAGTGGCCGAAGGGCGTGCAGGCGGAGGTCGACGACGCCTTCGAGGACCGCCACTACAACCTCATCAAGCCGTCTCGTCTCTGCCTCGCCGCCGGATTCGGCGGCGAGCCTTCGACGAATCCGGACGCTCAGCTCATGTGCTATCAGGTGAAGGCAGCGAAGGGCTCCCCGTCGCACCAACGGGTGGTCGATCGCATCCACACGCACGACGTCTTCGGTGAGCTGAAGCTCGACACGAAGGGCGAGAAGGAGCTTTGCGTGCGCGCGACGGTGGAGCTGCCGTAGCCGAGCCGAGCGCGTCTTTGGCTTGGGGCTTCGGCTCCTGCGACGGGCAGGAGCCGAACCCACCGCCCTCTCAGCTGTAGATGATCGACTGGTACTCCGTGTACGGGTCGATGCCTTCCGGGCCGAGCTCGCGGCCGAGACCCGACTGCTTGAAGCCGCCGAACGGCGCGAGGAAATCCACGAGCATCGCCGAATTCACCGCGACGCAGCCCGTCCGGACGCGGCTCGCGATCGGGTAGGCACGCTCGACGTTCGCCGTCCACACCGATCCGCCGAGGCCGTAGGGCGAATCGTTCGCGATCTTCACCGCCTCGTCCTCGGTCTCGTAAGGGATCACGCAGAGGACCGGTCCGAAGATCTCCTCGCGCGCGATCTTCATCTGGTTGTCGACGTTCGCGAAGACCGTCGGCTCGATGAACCAGCCCTTGTCGAGCTTCGCGGGACGCCCGCCGCCGCACACCGCCTTCGCGCCCGCCTGCTTCCCCGCATCGAGGTAGCCGACGATCTTGTCGCGCTGCTTCTTCGTCACGACGGGGCCGACCGCGGTCTCGGGATCGAGAGGATCGCCGACCTTCATCGCGCCGACCGCCGCTCCGATCGCCTCGACCAGCTCGTCGTAACGCGACTTCGGCGCGAGGATGCGCGTCTGCGCCGCGCACGCCTGGCCGTTGTTCATCAGGCCCGACATCAGGAGGTTCGGCATCGCGGACGCGATGTCGACGTCGTCGAGCAGGATCGCCGCCGACTTGCCGCCGAGCTCGAGCGTGCAGCGCTTGATCTGCTCGCCGCAGATCGCACCGATGCGCGAGCCCGTCGCGGTGCTGCCGGTGAAGCTCACCTTGTCGATCGAGGGGTGACGGACGAGGTACTCGCTCCCCTGCGCGTCCGCGGCGATGATGTTGATCACGCCCGCCGGGATCTCCGCCTCCGCGATCGCTTCTCCGAGGAGATACGGATCGAGCGCCGTCTCGGGCGACGCCTTCAAGACGATCGTGTTCCCGGCCGCGAGCGCCGGCGCCACCTTCAGCATCATGATGAAGAGCGGCACGTTCCACGGGATGATGCCCGCGCACACGCCGACCGGAGCGCGGCGCACGCGCACCTTGCCGCCGACGCCGCCGGGACGCTCGTCCTCCCAGACGTGCTTGCGCGTCAGGTCCGCGTAGATGTCGAGGACCATCGTCGAGGAGAACACCTGAGTCATGATCGACTGCTGCGTCGGGCAGCCGTTCTCCTTGGTGATCAGCTCGGCGATCATCGGTGCGCGAGCCTGGATCGCCTTCGAGAGGCGACCGAGCGCGTCGGCGCGCTCGCCCGGCGTCCAGCGCGGGAACGGACCTTCGTCGAAAGCACGCCGCGCCGCCGCGACGGCACGGTCGACGTCGGCCGGGGAAGCGTTCGGCACGCGGCCGATCGGCTCCTCGGTCGCGGCGCCGATCACCTCGAGCATCCCCTCGCCCGCCGGCCGCACCCACTCGCCCCCGATGAAGAACTCGCGTCGCTCGAAGATTTCGCTCACGTTTCGGATCTCCTGGTGTTTCCGTTCAGGCCGCCGCGCCGAGCACCGCCTTCACCTCGAGGAACTCCTCGAAGCCGAAGACGCCCCACTCGCGGCCGTTTCCGGACTGCTTGTAGCCGCCGAACGGAGCCGAGAAGTCCGGTCCCGCACCGTTCACCTGCACCTGGCCCGCGCGGAGGCGCGAGGCGACGCGCTTCGCGCGCTCGGGGCTGCCCGAGACGTATCCGGCGAGGCCGTAGAGCGTGTCGTTCGCGATGCGGATCGCGTCCTCTTCGTCGCGGTACGGGAGGATCGAGAGGACCGGGCCGAAGACCTCCTCGCGCGCGATCGTCATGTCGTTCTTGACGCCCGCGAAGACGGTCGGACGGACGAAGTAGCCGCGCGAGATCCCCTCGGGACGGCCCGGGCCGCCCGCGACGAGCCTCGCACCCTGGTCGATGCCGAGCTGGATCAGGCGCTGGATCTTGTTCCACTGCGTGTCGTTCACGACTGGGCCGATCGTCGTTCCGTCCGCGAACGGATCGCCGGCCTTGATGCCCGCGGCGGCCGCCTTCGCGATCTCCGCGGCGCGGTCGTGCAGCTTCTCCGGAACGAGCATGCGCGTCGGCGCGTTGCACGACTGGCCGCTGTTCATGAAGCAGCCGCTGACACCGCCCGCGACGGCCGTGTCGAGGTCCGCGTCGTCGAGGATGACGTTCGCGGACTTGCCGCCGAGCTCCTGGGTCACGCGCTTGACGGTGTCCGCCGCCGCCTTCGCGACGAGGATGCCGGCGCGCGTCGAGCCCGTGAACGAGACCATGTCGACGCCGGGGTGCGACGAGATCGCCTGCCCGACGGTCGGGCCGTCGCCGTTCACGAGGTTGAAGACCCCCGGCGGGAAGCCCGCCTCGTCGAATGCCTCGGCGAGGAGGATCGCGTTCAGCGGTGCCACCTCGGTCGGCTTCAGCACCATCGTGCAGCCGGCGGCGATCGCCGGTGCGACCTTGCAGAGGATCTGGTTCAGCGGCCAGTTCCACGGCGTGATGAAGCCGCACACGCCGACGGGCTCCCGGCGGATGAGGTGATTGCCGCGCTTCTCCTCGAATTCGTACGACTCGAGGATCTTGATCATCTCGGCGAGGTGCGCGACGCCGGTCGCCGCCTGGGCGATCTTCGAGAGCCAGATCGGAGCGCCCATCTCGCGCGAGATCGTCTCGGCGAAGGCGTCGTAGCGCTTCTGGTAGGCCGCGAGGAGCGCCTGCAGGAGCGCGATCCGGTCCTGCTTGCTCGTCTGCGAGAAGGACTCGAAGGCCTTCCGCGCGGCGGTCACGGCGCGGTCGACGTCCTCCGCGTTGCCCATCGCGATCTTCGCGATCGGCTCCTCGGTGGCCGGGTTGATGACGTCGAGAGTGCGACGGTCGGCGGGGTCGACCCAGCGTCCGTCGATATAGAACTGAAGTCGCTCTTCCATGGCTCGCTCCTTGGCTCGCGAAGGGCTCGCGCTTCCGCGTTTTTGGCGGTCTTCGAGCGGATATAACGGCGCCCCATTGCGAGGGTCAAGGTCGAACCATTGAACGAGGAGACCCGTCTCCTCGCCCCGTCAGGCAAAGCCTGACGGGGCCCCACTCCTCTGCTCGCTGCGCTCGGCCGCGCGCTTCGCGCGCGGAGGCTCCGAGTCTCATTCGCAACTCATCCGATCTCCAAGAGGCAGGACTTGGTGCAGCCGTCGCCGGAGTCGTTGTTGCCGTCGTCGCACTGCTCGCCGGCGTTCAGGATGCCGTTGCCGCAAGCGCAGCTCTGATTGGCGAGACCGTCGTCGAAGAGCTCGCAGTCACGGGTCGTGCCCGTCGCGCGGTTGATCGCGAGACACACGCGGCAAGCCGCCTTGTCGTCGAGACAGTTGGCGAGGCCCGCAGGGCTGTTGGTATTGCAGCGCGGGAAGAGGTTGACGAGCGACTGGCCGCCGCAGCTGCCCTCGACGAACTTCTGGATGCCCTTCGTCGGGTTCGTGCACTTCTTCTCGATCTTCTTCTTGGGATCGGCCTGGCCCGCCGCGCCGACGCCGAGACAGACGTCACGCAGGTCCGCCGAGCTGTCGATCTGCGGGTTCGTGCCCTTCACGCCCGTCTTCGTGCACTTCTCGAACTCCTTCACGCGCGTCTGCTCGCACTTGGTGACGGCCTTCCACACCTTCGCCTGGCACTTCGCACCGGCCGGGTTGGTCGCTTCCTTCGCGAGCACGCCCGTGTCGAGGTCGGCGCCCCAGATGTCGTTCGCGAGGACCGGCATGATCGCGTTCGCTTCCTGATTGACGCGCATCGCGGTCGTCACGCCGAAGCTCGGGAAGCCGTCCGGGTTCTGGCCCGTCGGCGGCGCGAGGCAGCGGAGGTTGAAGTCCGCGACGGTGCGCGTCTCGAAGAGATTGATCTTGCCGAGCGGATCCTGCTCCGTGCACCAGTCCATGTCGTCGATGAACGGGATTTGCGGAACGAGCGGGCGGCCCTTCGCGTTGTTCTTGAGACAGGTCGCGACCTGACGGACGACCTGCTTGTCCACCTTGCCGAGGTCCTTCTCCATCGTCGTCACGCACATCTGCTGCGACTTCGTCAGCACGGCCGCGTGCGCGCTCGACGCGAGCAGACCGAGACCGACCATGGCCAGGACTGCGGTGACTCCCGTGGGGGAACATTGCAACGAGCATCCCGAGTTCATGGCGCTCCTCCTTTGGCCCGCGGCCTCGGGATCGCCGGCGGCCTCGGGAATGCGGGCGCCACCGCTTCTCGCCTTCACGCCCTGGGTTGATGGGCGCAGAAGACGAGGGCGTTGCAGAGCCTATTGCAGAACGATCACTCGCGTCGCAGCGCTTCGATCGGATCGAGCCGCGAAGCCTTGTGCGCCGGGTAGTACCCGAAGAACACGCCGACCGCGGCCGCGAACAAGAACGAGCCGCCGACGCTCGCAGGTGAGATCAGCGTCGGCCAATCGCTGAGCTCGGAGATGGCGACGGACGCCGTGACACCGACCAGGATCCCGGCGATTCCTCCGAGCGTGGAAAGCACGACCGCTTCGGAAAGGAACTGCAGCAGGATGTGCCGGCTCCGCGCGCCGACGGCCATGCGCAGACCAATCTCGCGCGTCCGCTCGCTCACGGAGACGAGGAGGATGTTCATGATCCCGATGCCGCCGACGACGAGCGAGATCGAGGCGATCGCGAAGAGGAGCCGCGTCATGTTGAGCGTCGTCCCCTCCGCGGTGTCCGCCATCTCGGAGAGCGTCTGCACGGCGAAGTCGTCCTCCTCGCCGGGCTGGATGTGGCGCCGCTGTCGCAGGAGACGCGTCAGCTCCTCGATGACGCGCGCTTCGTCGGAGCGATCGCGGAGCATCACCTGGATCATGTCGACGTCGCCGATGCGCTTCGCGCCGAGCACCTTCCGCTCCGCGGTCGAGAACGGGACCACGATCACGTCGTCCTGATCGCGTCCCCAGACGGTCTGCCCCTTCGGCTCGAGAGTGCCGATCACGCGGAACGGCACGTCGCCGATGCGGATCTCCGCTCCGACGGGGTCCTGTCCCGCGCCGAACAGGATCTCCGCGACGCTCTTCCCGAGCACCGCGACCTTCGCTCCAGAGTCGTCGTGCGACTGCCGCAAGAACGCTCCGCGGTCGACCGGCCAGTCGCGCACCGCGGCGTAGCTCTCGGGAGCGCCCATCAGCGTCGTCGTCCAGCTCTCGCTGTTGCCCTGGACCTGCACCACGCCGCGGCGGAAGTAGGTGACGCCGCCCAGATCCTCGATCTGCCGCTCGATCGCCTTCGCGTCGGTGACCGAGAGGGGCTCCGCCGTGCCCCAGCCGGCGCGCGCTCCCGAGGAGGTCGTCGCGCCGGGGAACACCATGACGACGTTCGTGCCGACGCTCGCGATCTGCTCCTGCAGCTTCGCGTGCGCACCCTGCCCCACGCTGACCATCGCGATCACGGCGCCGACGCCGACGATCACGCCGAGCGAGGTCAGCGCGGAGCGAAGCGGGTTCCGCCGGAGAGAGCGGAGCGCGAGCCACAGAGTCGCGAGCCAGAGCCTCATCGCGCTTCCTTCCGGACGCGCGACTCGTCCGTCGCGATCCGGCCGTCGCGCATCCGGATGACGCGCTCGGCGCGCGCCGCGACGTCCGCGTCGTGCGTCACGAGGACGATCGTCAAGCCGCGCGCGTGCAGATCGTCGAGCAGCGCCAGGATCTCGCGGCCCGTGTCCGAGTCGAGGTTGCCCGTCGGCTCGTCCGCGAGGAGAAGCGAGGGCTCGCCGACGAGTGCGCGCGCGATCGCGACGCGCTGCTGCTGGCCGCCCGAGAGCTCGCGCGGCGTGCTCCACTCGCGCCCGGCGAGCCCGACGCGCGCGAGCGCCGCACGCGCCCGCTCGCGCTGTCCCGAGGTCGCGTCGGGGCGGTAGACGAGCGGCAGCTCGACGTTCTCGAGCGCCGTCGTGCGCGGGAGCAGATGGAAGTCCTGGAACACGAAGCCGAGCGTCCGATTCCGCACGACCGCCCGCTCGTCCGCGGAGAGCCGCGCGACGTCGCGGCCGGCGAGCTCGTAGCTGCCGGACGTCGGCCGATCGAGGCAGCCCAGGATGTTGAGGAGCGTCGACTTGCCGCACCCCGACGGTCCCATGATCGCGACGTACTCGCCCGGACCGATCGTCAGGTCGACGCCGCGGAGCGCGTGCACGGAGATCTCCTCGGCCGCTCGCGGCGAACCGTCCGTCGCGGAGTCGGCTTCGGTGCTCCGCTCCCCGGCGAAGTAGATGCGCTCGAGACCGCGCGCCCGGACGATCGGCGTGGCCGCGGTCGCGTCGCCGGCCGGGCTCATCGCGCCCCGCGTCCGAAGAGCGACCAGCCCTGCGCGCCGGGCTTCGTCTTGATGCGGGTGACCACGCGATCCCCGGGGGCCAGATCCGGCGAGTCGACCTCGACGCGCAGATCGTCCGTGATCCCGACGCCGACCTCGACCGGAGACGGAGCTCCGTCCTCCAGGCGGTAGACCGTCCCGCGCTCCGGTCCGGGCCGCGCGCGATCCGTCCCCGGCGGCTCGAAGCGAAGTGCCGAGCTCGGCACGGTCAGCACGTCCGAAGCCTCGGCGGTCACGATCCGCACGTTCGCCGTCATGCCGGGGCGAAGGAGACCGTCCGCATTGTCGACGTCGAGGACGACGTCGTACGTGACGACGTAGCTCACGACGGGCTCCGGCGTCGCCGGCGGCTCCGAGGTCTGACGCACCTGTCGGACGACTGCGGGGAACTCGCGGCCGGGGAACGCGTCCACGGTGAACGTCGCCTGCTGCCCCTCGCGCACGCGGCCGATGTCCGCCTCGTTCACGAAGGCGAGGACCTGCATGTGCGCGAGGTCGTTCGCGATCACGAAGAGGACCGGCGTCTGGAACGTCGCCGCGACCGTCTGCCCGACGTCGACGGCGCGCGAGATCACGACGCCGTCGATCGGCGAGACGATGTCGGTGTAGCCGAGGTTCACCTCGGCTTCGGCGAGCGTCGCCTTCGCCCTCTCGATCTCCGCTCGCGCGACCTGCAGCTCCGCTTCCGCTTGACGCTCGTTCGAGCGCGCGATGTCGAGCTCCTCCTGGGAGACGACCGAGCGCTTCCCCAGGGACTCCTGCCGCCGCAGGCGCGAGCGCTCGAGCTCGAGGGCCGCTTCCGCGCGGGCGACGTTCGCCTCCGCAAGCGCGAGATCCGCGCGCGCGCGGTCGACCTTCCCCGCGAACGTGCGCGGATCGATCTTCGCGATGCGCTGCCCCTTCCGGACCGGCGAGTTGAAGTCCGCATCGATCGCGAGGATCGGGCCGGAGACGTACGTCCCGACGTCGACCGAGGTGCGCGGGTCGACGCGACCGGTCGCGGTGACCGCGGCCACGATCGCGCCACGCTCGACGGGCCCGGTCACCCACTCGGGTCGCCCGTCCTCCCCGGAGCGGAGCCACAGCACCACCGAGACCGCCGCCGCCAGCGCGAGCGCGCCCAGGAGTCCACGCGTGCCCGGCATCGTCCCAAGGTAGCATCCACATCCGCGCTGTACCCTGCCTGGCGCGAGGGCTACGAAGAACACCGTGGCCCAGGACCCGAGCCTGCGCGCGTCCCGTGGGGAGAACCCGATCCATCTGACGATCCACCGGCGTGGCGACGTCAACATCGTCGATCTCGCCGAGGTGGGCGCCTTGATTCCGCGCAGCGAGGTTCAGGTCTCGGACGGGTTCCTGGCGGACCTCGCGGGAGAGATGCAGCGCCTCGGCGCCGCCGCTCAGCGGGCCCCGGTGCAGGAGGGGGCTTCCGGCAACCTCTACCGCGACCTCGAGCGGGTCGGCGGCCTCATCTTCTCGCACCTCCTGAGCGAGCCCGCGCGCCGACGCCTCCGGGCCGCGACGCCGCGCGACCTCTATCTCCGGCTCGACGAGCGGCTCGTGCACGTGCCGTGGGAGCTCTGCCACGACGGCGACTCCTTCCTCTCGACGAAGTTCCGCGTCGGACGACAGGTCATCACCGGCCAGCCGATCCCGGAGACGCGCGATCCGGTGCGCGAGAGCGGCCGCCTGCGCGTCCTCCTCGTCGCCGATCCGACGGAGTCGCTGCCGCGCGCCGCGGCGGAGAGCGAGGATCTCTGCGCGCTCCTCGATCGCATCCCCGGGATCGAGACGACGCTCCTCGCCGGCAGCAGCGTGCGTCGGATCCCGCTCCTCGCGACGCTGCAGGACCACGACATCGTCCACTTCGCGGGCCACAGCCACTACGACGCCGACGCGCCGGCGCGGAGCGGCTGGCGCCTCGCGGACGGCGTGCTCACCGCGGGCGAGCTCGCACGGCTCGCGTATCCGCCGCGCCTCGTCTTCTCGAACTCCTGCGATGCCGGGGCGAGCGCGCAGCGGGACGACACCTCGGAGACGAAGACGCGCCAGGAGGAGACGCGCGCCTTCGGCATCGGTAGCGCCTTCCTGCTCGCCGGCGTGCGCAACTACGTGGGGACGTTCTGGGTCGTCCGCGACGACGAGAGCGTGGAGTTCGCCCTCGCCTGCTACCAGGCGCTCGCCGCCGGCGAGACGCTCGGGACCGCGCTCCTCGGAGCGCGTCGCGCGGTGATCGGCGAGCGACATCGCGGCGGGCTCGCGTGGGCGAGCTACGTGCTCTACGGCGATCCGGCGTACGTACCGCTCCGGAGCCACGTCCCCGTCGACACGCGTCCGGGCGCAACGCCGTCGTACGGCACGGAGCCGCGGCCCGCGGCGAGCACGCGCTACCGCTACTCGGTCGAGATCGCGACGGACCAGGCGAGCCACGAGGCGCGCGCGGTCAGCGTCGTGCGCACCGCTTCGTCGCGCGTCGTCGGCCGCGAGGGCGAGCTCGCGCGGCTCGAGGACTCGCTCGAGCTGGCGCTCCGCGGCGAGCGGCAGCTCGTGTTCGTCTCGGGCGCAGCAGGGATCGGCAAGACCTCGACCGTCGACGAGCTCGTGCGGCGCGTCGCGGATAGGGCGAGATCTGGGTCGGCCACGGACAATCGATCGAGCAATACGGCGCCGGCGAGCCGTATCTTCCCGTCCTGGAAGCGCTGACGCGCCTCGCGGGAGCGACGGAGATCCGCACAGCGCTTCGCCGGCACGCGCCGACGTGGCTCGCGCAGATGCCGGAGCTCGCGAGCGCGTCGTCCACGGCGCCGACGAGCCGCGAGCGCATGCTTCGCGAGATGGCGGATCTCGCCTCCGCGGCGACGCGGACGCGCCCGCTCGTGCTCGTCCTCGAGGACCTCCACTGGGCGGATCAGTCGACGCTCGAGCTGCTCTCGTATCTCGCCGAGCGCCGCGAGGAGGCGCGCCTCCTCCTCGTCGGCACGCATCGTCCGACGGAAGCGCTCGCGCCCGATCACCCGCTCCGCGCGCTCACGGCCGAGCTCCGCGCGCGCGGCCGCTCACGCGACCTCCGGCTGGACGTGCTCGGACCGGAGGCGGTGGGAGAGTTCCTGAACGAGCGCTTCCCGCGTGCGCGCGTCGCGGAGACGGTCGCGCGCGCGGTGCACCGGCGGAGCGGGGGACATCCGCTCTTCCTCGTCAACGTCGTCGACGACCTGCATCGCCGCCGGATCCTCGTCGAGGAATACGACGAGCTCCGCCTCGCGGACGTGAGCTCCGGCCCGAGCGCGGAAGACACGAACGTTCCGGAGAGCCTGCGCCAGGTCATCGGGCGGCAGGCGGACGCGCTCTCGGAGCACGAGCGGCGGCTCCTGCAGGCGGCGAGCGTCGCCGGGCAGGACTTCTCCGTCGCGGAGCTCGTCGCGGCGCTCGAAGCGGACCCGGACGAGACGGAAGAGCATCTCGAGCGCATGGCGGGGCGGGAGCAGTTCGTCCGCGCGGAGGGCGTCGAGGAGTGGCCCGACGGGACGCTCTCGGGCCGCTACCGGTTCATCCACGCGCTCTACCGCGACGCGTTCTACGAGCAGGTCGCGCAGGCGCGTCGCGTCCGCCTGCACGCGCGCATCGGACGGCGGAAGGAGGCGGCTTACGGCGAGCGCGTAGGTGAGATCGCCGGAGCGCTCGCGGCGCACTTCGACGCCGCCCGCGACGTGCCGCGGGCGATCCATCACCACTCGCGCGCCGCGGACAATGCCATCCACCGCTTCGCGGACCGCGAGGCCGCCGATCACCTGCGCCGCTGCCTCGCTCTCGGAAGCTCGATCGAGGATCCGAACGAGCGACGCTTCGTCGAGCTGATCACGCTGACGCGGCTCACCGGACCGCTGATGTCGACGCAGGGCTTCGCCGCGCGCGAGGTCGAGGTCCTCTTCGCACGGACGCGGGCGCTCTGCGGCGAGATCGAGCCCGGCCCCCACCTCCATCCCGTCCTGCGCGGCGCCATGTCGTTCCACCAGGTGCGCGGCGAGCACGGGATCGCACGTCAGCTCGGCGAGGAGCTCCTCGGCCTGCTCGAAGGATCGAACGACGTCGTCGCGCAGGTGCAGGCGCACTACGGCCACGGCGTGACGCTGTTCGATCTCGTCGAGCTCGAGACGTCCCAGAGCCATCTCGAGCGCGCGATCGGTCTGTACGAGCCGGCGCAGCACGACATGCACGTGTCGCTCTACGGCGGCTACGATCCGGGCGCCGCGTGCTCGAGCTGGCTCGGGTGGGCGCAGTGGCACCGCGGCTACTCCGATCGCGCCTTCACGACCTGCCAGGCCGGGATCGACCTCGCGGAGCACCTCGCGCACCCCCTGACGCTCGACTGGGCGCTCCTCGCAAAGGCGATCGTTCTCGCGTACGCGGGCTTCTACGAGCCCGCCCTCGATCTCGCCCGACGCGCGAACCGGCTCGCGGCCGAGCACGGCTTCGTCTTCCAGCAGAGCTCGGGGATGATGATCGAAGGCTGGGCGCGGCTCGGGCTCGGCCAGTTCGACGACGCGCTCGCGCAGATCCAGGGAGGTCTCGACGGTGCCGCGCGCACCGGCGCGCGGATCTCGCGCGGCGGCTACATGGCGCTGCTCGCGATCATCCACGGCTTCAAGGGCGCCATCCCCGAGGCGATGCGCACCGTCGCGAAGGGCCTCGAGGAAGTCGCCGCGACGTCGGAGCGGCTGCACCTGATCGAGCTGACGCGCGTCCGCGGCGATCTCCTGTGGCGCGGCGTCCACGCGCCGGACGAGGAGGTCGAGCAGTGCTACCGAAGCGCGCTCGACCTCGCGGAGCAGCTCTCGGTGCGCTCCTCCGGGCTCCGCGCGGCGATGTCGCTCGCGCGCTTCCTCGCCGAGAGGGGGCGTGGCGACGAGGCCGCCGCCGAGCTCGAGAAGGCGATCGCGGCTCTCCCCGAAGGACGCAGCACGCAGGACTTTCACGAGGCCCAGGGCTTCCTCGCGCGCTTCGGCGGAGCCGCATGAGCACGACCGATTCGACGACGCGCTCGGCCCGCAAGGCAGCGGCGGCCGCGCGGACGGGCGCGCCGGAGTGGCTCGACGACTGCATCGCCGGAGATGCGAAGGCGCGGCGCGCGTTCCAGGACGAGCTCGGTCCCTCGATCTACGGCTTCCCGACGAAGATCTACGGCGTCGACGAGGCGCAGGCAGCCGACTTCTACGTCTACGTCTTCGAGCGGGACCGGATCTTCCACCGCCTGCGGACGTTCGAGGGTCGGAACCGGATCCAGTTCCGGACCTTCCTCTCCTTCTACGTGCTGAAGGCGCTCTTCGTGGAGTGGCAAAGGACGCACAAGGAGATCCGGACCGTCTCCCTCGCGACGCCGCTCGGTGGCGGGGACGACGAGGGCGGGACGCTCGAGGACGTCCTGCCCGATCCCGCATCGGCGGCCCCCGCCCCCGCCGCGGCGGGACCGGAGGCGACCCTGCTCGTCGCCGGCCTCGAGCCCGAGGAGCGCCTCGACCTGAAGCTCCTCTCCCTGGTCGAGCAGGACCTGACGCCCGAGGACGTCCGTCTCCTCGCCCGGCTCTCCGGCCGGTCGGTCCGGGACACCCCGGCAGCGGTCGCGGAAGTCCAGGACGGGCTCCGGGCGAAGGACGCAAAAGCGACGCAACTTCGGGACGAGCTGGACTCCACCTGGGGCTGGATCCACGTGCGCAGCCAGGATCCGCAAGAAACGCGGGAATCGCTCCGTCTTCTGGGCCCCGTGGACTCCGAGCGCAGGCGCCGGCTGGAGGAACGACGGGTGGAGCTGGAAACGGCCCTGGCCAAGCGGACCCGCCAGCGAGAGCGTCTCGTCCGGGAGATCGAGGCGTACAAGGTGACGACGCCCTACAAGGACATCGCCCGGCTCCGCGGACAGGCCGTCGGCACGGTCTGCTCGCGAATCTTCCGCCTTCGCAAGCGCCTCCTCGAGGCCTTCGGCGAAGTGGCGGAAGTGGAGGCCTCATGAGCCCGACTCGCACACGGGAAGACTGCCCGGAACCGACCCTCCTCTCGCAGCTCGCGGACGGCGAGCTCGCCGAGCTCGAAGCCGCCGCGGAGCGCCGCCTGCGCGTGCACGTGGCCGCCTGCGACCACTGCCGGAACGACGTGGCCGCGCTCGAGCGCGCGGCGCACGCCGGCCGCGCCGGTGTCGCCCGTCTCGCGACGGGCACCGACCCGTTCGCGTATGCGCTCGATCGCGTCCGCACGGCGGATTGCCTCGCGGAGTCCGAGATCGCGGCGCTCGCGGAGGCGGTCGCTCCTCCGCCTCGCGTCGAGCAGCACCTCGCGCACTGCGACGCGTGCCTGCACGAGGCGCGCGAGATGTTCCGCATGAACGCGCAGCTCGCACGTACACCGCTCGCGTCCGTTCCGGTCGCGCTCGCGGAGCGCGTCGCCTCGCGCTGGCACGAGACGGCGGCGCCTTCCCTCTCCGAGGTCGTGATCCGCGTCGCGCGCGAAGGGCTCGAGCTCATCCGACAAACCCTCGTCGCGCCGCTCGTCGATCTCGAGCCGCTCCCGGTGGCGGCCGCGTCGTTCCGCTCGTCGGACGAGTCGAACCCGCTTCGCTTCAAGCTGCAGGCGAGCGCCGGCAGCATCGAGGCGACCGTCGTCCCCGACGGCGAGTCGGTGCACCTCGACATCCTGCTGCGCGACCTGAACGACGTCGCTCTCGGCGGCGAGCGGATCTTCCTCCGCCAGAAGGGCCGCTCGCTCTTCTCCGCGCGGACGAACGACGCGGGCGAGATCCATCTGCCGCGCATCGACCCCGGCGTCTACGAGGTCGCGTGCACGGGGATCGACACGAGCTTCCGCCTCGACCTGCGCCGCGACCAGAAGCGCTGAGCGGCGGACTTCAAAGAGCGCATACCCAGCCCCGGGGCGTCTTGAAGGCGAACGCACCTCGGCCGCGCGCGCACGACGTCGACCGTCCGCAGTTGGAGAAATAGACGATCGTACCCTCGGGCTGGTCCTTCAGCTGGTCGCGGGTGACCGGCCCGAGCTGCGTTCCCTTGCGCTGGACGTCATGTTCGGCCTGGCTGCTCCGACCCGAGTGCGAGGACGAGACGAAGTTCAACGCCGAAGCACCGGCGCCGGTCGGCCGGGTCGTCAGCGTCAATCCAACGAAGACGTTCCCCGTGTTGCCTCTTTCGGCGTGGATCCCCCGCGCCGGTCCGTCGAACGTCACGCTGATAAAGCTGTTGCTTCGCGCGTTCGGTCCGATGAAGAAGGCGGGGTCGCCGTGGAGGACCTGCATGTGGACGAACGTGTTCGTCGAGCCGTCCAGCTGCAGGGGTTGCTGGACGGCACCCTGGAACGTGAGGTCCTGGAACATGTTGCTGTTGGAGTCACCGTCGAAAGTCATGCCGACCCCGAGGTTCGCCAGGAAGAGCGTATCGAAGGCGTTGTGGGACGTCGTGCTGTCGACCGTCTCCAGGACGATGCCGGTACCACTCGCGGGTGAGCCCTCGATGATCACGTTGTGGAGCCGGTTGTAGTTCGCATCGACGAGCCGAAGGGCTCCCTTCGCTTCGGGCGAGATGGAGATGCTCAGGTCCTTGAAGGTGACGCCCGCCGCCCCGTCGAGGACGAACGCGAACTCGTCACCGGTGAAGTGCAACGTGGTCAACCGGGGGCCGGCGCCCTCGATGACGGTGTAGCGATCGAGCGGATCGGCGACCAAGGTGACGGGTCGATCGAAGAAATACTCGCCCGGCGGAAAAGAGTAGTGGCCGGGCTCGCCGAGACAATCGACGGCAGAGCACGCGATCATTCCGGCCAGGATGGCTCCTAGCATGGGGTGGGTTCTCGGGGTGTGTGGAGGTTTCGAGTGGCGGGTGGAGGGATATCGCGCGCGCAAGACCGCGGTCAAGTCAAAAACCGGCCTCCGCGAGAGCGAGAGAGCTCGCGAGGCCGCCATGGTGAAGTCCCCATTCGCGGTACCCTTTCGACACGAGCATCGTGTCCTCGCCGGTCTCCAAAAGGCCGAACCCACGCGTGCTCGAGAAGCTGGAGGCGCTCGGGCACGAGTGTGCGATCGCTGCTCCGGTCTGGAGCGAGCTCACGTACGGGTGTCACCGGCTGCCGCGCGGAAAGCGTCGCGAGGCCCTCGAGACCTACCTCGAGCACGTCGTCCTCGCGTCGTTCCCGGTTCTTGCGTACGACGAGGCGGCTGCGCGCTGGCACGGAATCGAGCGAGCGAGGCTCGTGGCAAGCCCGCCCGGTACGTCGATGGGCAGATCGCCGCGGTCGCACGGGTCAACGAGCTGACCCTCGTCTCCGTCGACGTCAAGGACTTCGTCCGGTTCAAGCACGTCGACGTCGAGAGCTGGTGCGAGCGCCGAGGCTGAGCGACGAGAGCTCGGCTCCGCGAGCGACTCACGCGTCGCGCGCTTCGCGATTCGCGAAGGCCGTCCGCACACGTCCGATCGCGAGGCGCGGGTTGTACACGAGCCCCAGGTTGCTCGGACCCGTGAGCAGCGGCCGGTCCGCGACGCTCGCGTAGTCCTCGCGCCACGACGGGGGGAGCGTCCCGAAGAGGCGGTCCCAGCGGTGCGTCGTGACGCCGTGGTACGCGCGCGGGTCGGCGTAGTGGTGCGCCAGATGGTGCAGACGGAGCGCGCGCTGCCGATCGCTCCGCGGCTCGCGGAAGTGGATTCGCCAGTGCACGTACTCGTAGCGCGCGAACCCCGCGACGAGCCCCGTCGTGAAGGCGCTCGCCAGAGGAAGGCCGAAGACGAGCGTCACGATGCCGAAGCCGAGGAGCGCGACCGGGATCCACGCGAGCGGCGCCGTGAACACGGCGTCCGGATCGCGATGGTGCGTCCAGTGCAGCGGCGAGACGACGGTCTTCCAGCGATGCGACAGGAACCCGTGGATCCCGTACTCGACGAATCCCCACGAGAGGAAGCCGCCGACCGCCGCGAGGAGGAGAAGCATCATCTCCCCCATTCTCGCCGACGAGGGGGGCTTCGCTCAAGCGAGGAAGCGACCGATCGCCGCGACCGTTGCCCCCGAGTCCTCCGCCTGCGGCGACGGGCCGAGGTTCGCGAGCGTCTCGACGCGCGCGTCGGGCAGCGCCGCCGCGAGAGGTGCGGTCGGCAGCGGATCCTTCTGACCCGCGAGGACGAGGACCGGACAGCGCACCTCGGCGAGCCGCGGCGTCAGCGGCGCCTTCTGCAGAGTCTCGGCGAGCCGCGCGATTGCCGTCAGCCCGACGGGATTCCCTTCGACGTTTTGCCGGCTGATCGGTCCGTGCAGCGCGTGCGCGATCCCCTCGAGTCCGTTCATGCGTCCCGACTTGATGACCTCGAGCCAGGAGTTGTGGCGGGCGGCATCGAGGTCGGTCGCGGTGCCGATCAGGACGAGCCGCTCCACGCGTGCGGACGCCTGGAGCGCCGTCACGATCGCGACGATCCCCCCGAACCGATGGCCCACGAGCACCGTACGATCGACGCAGAGCGCGTCGAGCACGCCGATGACGTCGCCCGCGAGATCCTCCCAGCGGTAGTCGCCCTCGGGAGCGCTCGAGTAGCCGTGCGCGCGGAGCTCGATCAGCACGACGCGGCCGAGCTTCGCGAGGAGCGGCGCCGCCTCGTTCCACGCGTCGATCCCCTCCGAGTAGTCGTGCAGGCAGACGATCGTGCGCGGACCGTCTCCGAGGATCCGAACGCGTAGCGAGTGACCCCGAAGGTCGATCTTCCGCGTCTCTCCCGCCACCTCGCTCGAACCGCTCATGGTACCCTCCCCGCCGCGAACCCCACTGCTTGCCGGACGGGTCTCGCTGGTTCAAGGCCCGGCCGCAGTCGCCTCTTCTCCCAGCGCGTACGCGATCACGTGATCGCCGAGCTGGGTGCCGAGCTGCACGTGGCCGCCCGGCGCGACCACGAGGTATTGTCGGCCATTCGGGCGAACTCGATAGGTGATGGGCCCCGCGTGCAGGCCGGCGGGGAGCGGGAACGTCGCGACGATCGCGCCCGTCTCGGAGTCGTGCGCGCGAAGGCGGAGATCCCGCGTGCCTGCATGGAACACGAGCCCGCCCGCGGTCGCGAGCGGTGGTCCCCAGCCGTTCAGCCCGACGACACCGTCCTTCTCCCCCATCGGCGCCTTCCAGCGGATCGTTCCCGCGGCGAGATCGACCGCGACGACCCAGCCCCACGGCGGCCGGTTGCACGGGACGCCGTCCTCGCGCAGCACGACGCGTCCGTCGACCGGGTTGACCCAGTAGCGGAGCCCGGTGCCCTCTCCGCCCGTCAAGAGCCACCAGAGCCCTTCGAGCGTGTGCAGAGGCCGGCGCGTGAACGTCGTCACGTTCTCGTCGGAGACCAGCTCGAGCGTGAGCACGTGCACGAGGTTGTTCACCGGCACGAAGAGGAGATCGAGTCGCGGATCGAACGACGTGCCGCTCCAGTTCGCGCCTCCTCCGGTGAACGGATAGAGGACCGAGCCCCGCAGGCTCGGCGGCGTGAAGAGGCCGTCGTTGCGAAGCTCGCGCAGACGCGCGCGGCAGCGTTCGAGACGGTCCGCATCGAGGTCCCAGAGATCGGCTTCCGTGAGCTCTTGCGGAACGAGCGGCGGCGGCCGCGTCGGGATCGGCTGCGTCGGCCAGCTCTCCTCGCCGGGAACGTCGCTCTTCGGCACGGGCCGCTCCTCGACGGGGAACAGCGGCACGCCGGTCTCGCGATCGAGGAGGAAACTGAACCCTCGAACGTCGCACCGCGCTGGCCGGGGTTGAGACGAAGCCCGGCGAGTCAAGTGCGCGGTGCCCAGGAGATTCGACGCTCGAGCGCGGTCCCGACCGTGGCTCGGCGAGCCCAAGCAGCCTCCCGGCGCGGACCCCAGCGCCAGTGGGACGAATTTCGCGCCGATTCCACCCACACAAACCCGAGAAGACCCTTTTGATAGATCTCCTCGTTGATCACCGCCTGAGTACCGCTGACCGCCGTCGCGGCCGCAGGTAACGATCCCCCGGCAAAGCCGGGGGCATTCTTTATGTGAGCCGCTCAAAGCGGCTGGTTTCGGGCCGCCCATCGGCGGCCCGTTCCTATGAACCGCCTAAAGGCGGTGCCCTACAGCAAGTTCAACTGATCCAGGCGCCGGTCCTCGATCTCCTGTTTCTGAATGTACTTCCGGATCACCGCCTCGTCTCGCCCTACCGTGGAGACGAA
>VGTG01000099.1 GCA_016874795.1 Deltaproteobacteria bacterium
GCGCTTCGAGGTGAAGCTCATGCGGACCGACATGCGACGCGAGGACCTGCGGTCGATCCGAGCCCTGGCAGCACGGATCTGCCGCGCGTCCTGAAGTCCGGTTCGACGAGATCACGCGACCGCCGGGGCCCCGACAGCGTCGCGGCCTGCCGTCAAGTTCGTCCGTCGCCCGTCTCCGCCAGACGGGGTGACGATGGGTCGCCAGCGGGTTCGAGGAACGTGCGACTGGCCGCTGCCGATGTCGCCTCGAGGTGCCGCGGCGCGAGTGCGACGTGGCGCTGGATCCGGACGAGCGCGAAGAAGAGCCAGAGCCGCCAGCGGATCGACCACGATGGCCGCCAGTTTCCGGCCAGCGTCGACAGAACCGCCTCGAACAGGCCCAGGCGCGAGCTCGGGCTCAAGAAGAGATCGCGAAACGCCGGATCGTAGAAGCCGACCACGAGCCGGCGAAAGTGACGGTAGCGCCGTACGACCTGGCGCTCGAAGGCGCGGAAGCGCCGCGCGCTCAGGTCTCCGTCGCGGAGCCCGGCGCTGATCGCCGCCGCAGCCTCGACGCCCGATTGCATCGCGAGCAGCACGCCGGTCGAGAAGATCGGATCGAGGAACGCGCCCGCGTCGCCGACCAGGACGAAGCGGTCGCCGGCCTGGAGGCTGTGCAGGTAGGAGTAGTCGGCCTCGAAGCGCGCCTCGCTCACCGCGTTGGCGTTCGCGAGCAGGGCCGCGACGTTCGGCGTTGCCCTGGTGACCGCGTCGAGCGTGTCCTCCGGACGTCCGGCGGCGACGGCGCGGTACGCCGTCTGCGGAAGCACGACGCCGACGCTCATGACGCGGTCGCTGATCGGGATGAGCCAGAACCAGCCGCCGTCGGCGCGAGTGAAGATCCGGATGTCGCCCGCGCGCCGTCCGTCGCGCCGCGGCACGTTCTCGTACTGGCGGTGGACGGCGATGTTGCGCAGCTCGGGATCGGAGTTGCGCTGTCCGAACGTCCGGGCGAGGAAGCCGTACCGTCCGGAAGCGTCGACGACCGCGCCGACGCGCAAGGTCGCCTCGCCGCCGTCCGCGGTCTCGTAGGTCAGGTCGACGCCGTCCGGGTCGAACTTCGCACGCCGGGCCTGGCAGTGCTGCTTCACGGTCGCGCCGCAGGCCGCCGCGTGGTCGAGCAGCACCTGATCGAAGCGCTCGCGCGGTACCTGGACGGTCTGTGGCTCCGGCACCTCGGGGGCACGGGCGAAGTCCGCGTAGCGCTCGATGTCTGCATCACCGGCGCCGAAGGCAGCGCCCCACTTCTGGACGAAGCCTGCAGCCGCGACCGCCTCGGTGGCGCCGATCTCGGCCAGCACCCCGTTCAGCCACGGGAGCTGCGACTCGCCGATGTGGAAGCGCGGAAAGGTCGTCTTCTCGATCTGCACCACCGCGTGTCCGCGGCGCGCGAGTGCGGCGGCTGCTGCGGAGCCCCCCGGCCCGCCGCCGACGACTGCTACGTCGAAGTCCCAACGACCTGTCATGTGAAGACGACCGAACGCCGATGCGCCGACTCGACTATCGCAACTGCGCGGCCGCGCTTCAAGCAACGACGGCAAGGGGTCTCGCTACGACCTCGCGGGGAGAGCGCGCTGCCCGCTCGGCGAACGCCGGGAGGTCGCAGCGTCGCGGCGGCGCACGCGGGCAGAAGCGGCTGGGCTACCCCGTAGCCTTCGTGTCGATCCGGGTAAGGAGGAAATCGGTCAGGGAGCTGATCGAGGAGAAGGCCTCCCGCACGACCTCCTCGTCGGAGATCGGAATTCCGAACTCCTCCTCCACGAGCTGGACGAACTCGAGCACGTCGATCGAGTCCAGGCCGAGGCCTTCGCCGAAGATCGGGTCGCTGTCGACGATTTCCTCGGGCGTGATGTCGAGCCGGAGGCCGTCGACGAGGATCTCCTTCGCGCGCTGCGCTACGTCGGCTCGGGTCGGCACCGCGCCCTGTTATCGGCTCGCTCGCTGGCGGGCAAGCTCGTCGCTCTGCTCGCGCAGATCCCACGACGGGCGGGAAAACGCCGCCGTGCGCCGCCGCTCACGCGCGGAACGCCCGGCGGACGACGTCGACGATCGGCTCGAGCGTGGCGAGCGACGGCGCCAACCTCCTCACCTTCGCGAGGTCCGCGACGGGTCCTGGGCCGTCCGGCGCCCGGTCGAGCAAGAGACCGACGCCGCCGGATTCGCTCACGTCGAAGCAGAGCACAGCCGCGCTGTCGCCGCGTCGCAGCATCGCCTCCGCTCGGTCGAGGAGGAGTCGCCCCCGCGCGTCGGCGCTGCCGAGCCATGCGGTCGGGCCGACGAGCTTGAACTGCATCGAGACCTCGGACGCCGGGATCGACGGCAGCGTGTAGACGAAGAGGCTACCGCGGCCGCTCCGGCGCTCGTGTCGGAGGTAGTCCGCGAAGAACGCACGGTTGGTCTCCAGGCAGCCGCGCTCGCTCGTGCCGAGCACGGCGACGTCGCGCGCGACGTCGCCACCGCACGCGACACCCGCGTCGTGGAGCGCCAGGCCCGCGACGAGAGACGCCATGCGGCAGGCGTCGTCGAGCTTGGCGAAGCGACGGATCGGTGCGGGCAGGATCCCGCGCTCGACGAGCTCGTCGCGCAGCTCGGAGAGGTCGTCGAAGGAGCCGGTGAGACCGAGGCGCTCCGCGGCGAAGCGTCCGCCGGCGATCCAGCCGAGGCCGGTCACACGGGCGCTCGGGACGCCGTCGTCCAGGGGCGACGTCATCGCGGCGCCTCGCATCGCCGGAGCACCAGGGCGGAGTTCACGCCGCCGAATCCCGAGTTCGTCGACAGCGCAACCATCGGGGAGCAGCTCTGAGGGCTGGCGCTCACCCACGTCAGCGCGTCCGTGTCGGGCTCCAGCAAGCCTGCCGTCGGCGGAGCCGTTCCGACCGTCAAGCTCTGCACGGCCACAATCGCGTCGACCAGCCCTGCCGTCCCCATCGTGTGCCCGACGGCGCCCTTGACCGAATACGTCGGGACCGCGTCCGCGAAGACGCGGGCGAAGGCCTGCAGCTCCATCGCGTCGTTCGGGCGCGTGCCGGTCCCGTGGGCGCAGATGCTGCCGACGTTCCGCGGGTCGACCGAGGCCGTCGCCAGCGCCTTGCGGATCGCGGTCGCGAGGCCCTGGCCCGTCGCGGAGGGGGCAGTGATGTGGTCCGCGTCGGAGCTCACCCCCCAGCCTGCGATCTCGGCGTGGCAAGTCCTCGCTTCGGCCCGCGCGCGGTGCTCGTCCATCAGGAGGAGGAAGCCCGCAGCTTCTCCGAGGCTGAGGCCTCTGCGGTCGCGATCGAACGGCCGCGCGCGATCAGGTGCGAGCGCGCCGAGGGAGCGAAAGCCGGCAGCAACGAATTCGCTCACGAAGTCACATGCGACGATCAGGACGCTCTCTGCTTCGCCGGCGCGGATCATCGCCGCACCTTCCGCGATCGCGACTGTCGAGGACGCGCATGCGGCGCTCACGACGACGCCGGGTCGTTCGAGTCCGACGAGGGCCTGGACCTTTGTCGCGAGCACGGTCGGGACGCTGTCCTTCGCCGACGCAGGCTCTCCAGCGACGGCGCGCTCGAGGTACTCGATCTCTCCGTTCGTCGTCGCGAGCAGCAGCTGCGCATCGGACGGGATCGCGTGGCGGTGTCGCTCGAGCACGGGGCGGAGCATCTGCACGACGAGCGTGTCGCCATGCCCGGGCTCCAGGCCGTCCACGAAGGCCGCGTTCGACGGTCGGGCGGGTCCGGCGGGGAAGCGGGCGAAGGGACGGACGCCGCTCTGGCCCGTCACCAGCGCTCCCCACGTCGTCTCCGCGTCGGGCCCGAGGGCGGACACGAGGTCGAACTCGACCGCGATCGCGCGACGGCTCATGTGTCCTGCGCTCCGGGCTCGCCGGCCCGCAGCGTCGCGTCCGACCGGAACTCGCCCGCCCTCCAGCGCGCCCGCCAGCGGTCCAGGAACGGGGGCGACACCATGCACGGCAGCCGCGTCTCCGCGTGGACCAGCATCTGCACCGAGTAGCCGCTCGCTGCGAGCTCACCGTTCTCCCTGGACAGCGTGTACTCGGTGTTGATCCGCGCGCCCTCGCACCACACCCACGCCGCGTCGACCGTGAACCCTTCGTCGAGCTGGAGAGGCCGGTGGTAGTCGAAGTGGAGGATGACGATCGGTGCCAGAAGCTTCGCCGCCTGGAAGTCGCGGTAGCCGAGACCGGAGCGGCGGCCGAGCTCCGCCCACGCCTCCTCGGCGAACGATGCGTAGCGCCCATGCCAGGCGATGCCCATGACGTCCGCCTCGCTGAACCGGACGCGGCGGTGGATCCGCGCGACGATCGGTGGCGGCGCACCTTCGATCCGATCGAAGTACTCTCGCTTGCGGCGCCGGGGCATCAGCCAGCCGCTCCATCCACCGTGCCGCCCACCGTGCCGCGAAGACCGACCGCGACGCGAAGACGGAAGCGCGCGATCGTCGCTTCGCCGCGGCGGACGATCGTCCGGACGACCGTCTCGCCGGCGGCGTCGACCTTCGTCGTGCAGTGAAAGTCGAGGCGCTCGCCGCAGGTGGCGGGCGCCGAGAAGCGGGCGCGCTCGATCTGCCGCAGCCGCACGGGACGATGGAGGTGCGCTTCGACGAGCAGCAGCGCCGCCTGGACCTCGCACACGCCGGGGAGGATCGGCCGGCCCGGGAAGTGGCCCTGGAAGCCGACGAAGTCCGGGCCGAAGGTGAAGCTCGCCCGGAGCTCACCCGGCTCGGACGTGATCGCGCCCATCGCCGCGCGGATCTGCTCCGCCATCGGGCTCGAGGAGCCGCCGTCGGCGTGGACGAGGTCGCGGCCGTTGCTCACGACAGGATCTCCTTCAGGTGCAGCGTCAACCGGTAATCGTAGTCGTGGTGCTCGAGGACGATCGTCCCCGCGTACAGGTTTCCCCCCTGCTTGCGGTAGTCCCCGTAGCGGACGGTCCACGCCGGGGCCCCCTCCTCGCGATAGCTCTTCTCCACGAGCACGGCCTCTGGCCCTGCGAAGGCGAACTCGAGCGTGCCGGCCCCGGTAGGCTGCCGGAAGCGGAGCACGCCATCCTCGAAGGTCGAGACGGCCTCGCGAGCAGGCACGCGATCGAGATAGATCCGCCGCGTGTCTTCGGCCACCGCGGCGGGCAGGTCGCCGCGCTCGAGGAGCTGCGGCTGGGCGAACGAACGCCGGACGGAAGCGCGATCGCCCTCGACCTCGAAGAGCTTCACCCCGCCCGCCGGGTACAGGCCGACGACGGCGAACGTTCCAGTCGCGGCATCCACGCGTGTGAGCCCGAGAACCACGAGGGTCTGCCAGCCGAGCTCGAAGGTCGCGGTGTTCACGACCCGGAGCGGGTCCGCAAGGCGAGCCGCGAACGCCTCGACCACCCGGTAGGGCTCGGCAGGTACCTCGGGCAGCGGCGGCAGCGCCCGCACCGACTGCGGCGCACAGCCCGCCGGCAAGAGCAGCGCGAGCCAGAGCGCGAGGAGGGTGAGGGGCCTCATCGCGCCCCCGGACGAGCCTCCGCCGCGCGGAAGAAGCGGTCGTACAGCGCGGGTACGACGAGGACGGAGGTCGCGTAGGCGGCACTGATGCCGGTGAACATCGTGAACCCGATCGAGAACAGCACGGGGTGGCGCGACAGCATGAGCGCGCCGGTCCCGATCAGCGTGCTCGCCGACGACATCGTGACCGCGGCCGTGGTCTCGGTGTCGACGTGCCGGTCGCAGGCGTGAACCATGAAGATCCCGTAGTCGATCGCGAGCCCGACGACGACGGTGGCCGCGACCATCGCCGGGGCGGTCAAGCTCCAACCGAGGAGGGTGGGGACCGCGAGCATCGCGACGACGCTCGACGCGACCGTCACCAGCGCCAGTGCCGTCAAGCGGACGCTGCGCAGCAGGAACAAGGTCAGGACCGGGATCAGGAAGGCCGCGACGGTGGCGATGAAGCGGACCTCCGACGATACCGAGCGCGCGAGCCCGCTCGCGAGGCCGGCGCGCGAGACGACGAAGGAGCCGGGGTTGCGCTGCGAGATCTCTCGGACGGCCTCGAGCCAGCGTGGCTCGTCGGGGAAGAAGGAGAAGACCTGGTATCCCGAGGGAGTCGCCCGGGTGAACCGCTTCGCGAGCAGGGGGAACGGGGCCGCGTCGCTCGCGTCCGCCGCGTCTCCGTCCGCGATCTGCGCGAGGAAGGGGTCGAACGCGCTCGGCGCGAAGCCGTAGCGCGGCGCGATCTCGGTGAGGAGCGAGCGCAGGTGCGCCGCCCGGTCGCCGCGCCAGAACGACCTCCAGCGCGCCGCGTTCTCGGCGCGGCGCTCGCGCGACGGCCAGATCGGCGCGACGCTGCCGAAGCGGCTCGAGCTCTCGGATCCCATCGCGGCGACCACCGCCTCGGTGAGGGTGGAGCTCAGGCCGAGCGCTTCATCGAGAGTCGCTCCGGACGCGACGAGGATGGCTGGTTGGCCGCGCACGCTCCACAGCTCTTCGAACCGGCGCTCTGCATCGAGGACGTAGGGTTCGCTGCCGTCCATCTGCCGCAGGTCGGTCCGCACGTCCAGCGAGCGCAGCGTCGCGAGTCCGCCCAGCAGGATCGCGGCCCACGCGAGGATGGCGACGGTGCCGGCCGTGACGGAGAGCTGCGGGACGTTGGGAAAGAAGCCGCGGCTCCACGCGCGGCGCTCTCTTCCGCCGACCAGAAGCGGCAGCACGAAGAGCGAGAAGAGCACGCAGATGCTGATGCTCACGACGGCGAACAGGGCGAGGTGGCGGTACCCCGGGACGCTCGAGAACAGGAACGCGAGGAAGACGCTCAGCGTGGTGAGCGCTGCCGCGACCATCGGTCCTGCGATGAAGCGAACGGCGGTCACGTCTCCGCCAGACGCGCGGATCGCCATGTAGACGTGGATCGCGTAGTCGTCGGCGATTCCGACGATCACGCCGCCCATGCCGACGACGAAGGCCGAGAGCCGGTCGGCCGCGAACCCTTCGAGGCCGATCGCGATGACCACCGACGCGGCGGGCACGAGAAAGAGCAGCACCGCCCGCGGGTCTCGGTAGAGGAGCAGAAAGAGGGTGACGAAACCGATGCTCGCGCTGCCGAGCCCGACGACCAGGTCCTGCTTGAGCACGTCCTCGTTGCTGATCGTGTGGAGATGGCCCGCGACGATGTCCGCCGTCACGCCGGCGGGCAGCCCGGCGATCGCGCCGCGCAGGTAGGCGACGAGATCCCGTCCTCCCGCGGAATCCGTGATCGCGATCGGCGTCTCGAGGACGAGGAGCGCGTGTCGGCGGTCGGAGCTGACGAAGCGGCCCTGCTCGATCTCGACGTCGTAGCCGACCGAGGCGGCGAGTCTCTGCAACGCCGCGAGCGGCCGGCGGCTCAGGCCGAACGGATCCGCGCGGACGAGATCCTTCGCGAACAGCTCACCCGGTCCGACGAGCTGCCGGTAGCTGGCGCGCAGCATTGCGTCGACGCCCGCCTGGTCGAGCCGCCCGTCGACCTCGCGCAGGTCGCTCTCGCCGGCGAGCTCGGGAAGGTGCGCGAGGAGGCGCTGCATCTCCGTGGTGAAGGACTCGCCCGACACGCCGGACTCGACGCGCGTCACGAGCGGCGGGCCCAGGCTTGCCTCCAGGCGAGCGCTCGCCGCGAGAAGCGCGTCGAGGCCGCCCGCATGCGGCGCGATCTCGAGCGAGAGGACGACCTTGCCGGACAGGTCGGACTCGCGCAGGAACGTCATGCTCTGCTGCACCTCCGGGTCCGCCGGCAGCATGAACGCGACGTCGCTGTCGAGCGGCACCGTCGCCAGCACGTAGAGCCCGAAGGCGATCGCGGCCGCGGACGCGCCGAGGACGATCGGCCGGCGCCGCCACACGGCCTCGAGCACGGCGGCGAACGCGCTAGCGGCCACGCGGCTCCGCTTCCCAGACGGCGGGATCGAGGTCCGGATCGAGGCGGACGTCCGCGAAGCGGAAGAGGGTCCGGTCGCCCTGTCGGTCGAGGATCTCGATCTCACGGAGGTGGCGCGCGTCCGGGCCGAACGCGACCCGGACACGCTCCACGGTGCCGTAGGCGAGGGCGTGCTCGCGCGGAACGAAGACGAGCTCGATCGGTTCCTCCCGCAGGACGGTCGCGTGGTACTCGCCGAGCATCGAGGAGTACGACCCCGAGAGCCAGCCGCGCATCTGTCGCAGGACGAGCTTGAAGCCAGGGTTGTCGGCGAGGGAGATCGTCTGGACCTCGCCCGAGTCCTCGTCCCACTGGCGGAGCTGCTCACCGGAGATCACCATCGTGTAGCGGAGCGGTCGCTCGATCCGGAACGCGACGCGATCGGGCTTCTGCAGGTACAGGCGGCCCTCGAGCACGAGTGGCTTCTCGAACAGGGCGAGGTGCTTCTCCTGCACGAGCGACGCACTGAGCGTGCGGATGCCGGTCGACTGTCGCTCGATCCGCTCGACGGCGCGCAGGGCCGCCGCCGGATCGCCGCCGCCCCCGTCGGGCTCGGCCGCGGTGGGAGCGGGTGGATCGGGCGCCTGCGCGGCGCGAGAAGGAGAGGCGGGTGAAGACGCGAGGAGGAGGCAGAGCGCGCTGCCGGCGATCCCGATCGGGGCCCGGTGGCGGCGATCCCCTCGTCCGGCCTCAAGGCTCTGGGACGCCACTCTCACGCCAGATCTTGATGTTGCCGCGTGCGAGGACCGACTCGTCACGCAGGACCGTGCCGCTCACGATGCCGTACTTGCCGATCCGCACGTCCTTCCTCACGCGGATACGCAGGCGATCACCGAGCCGCGCCGGCGCGAAGACCTCGAGGTCTTCGGCGCCGACCAGGAACCCGCCGAACCCGCCGTCGCCGGTCCCCAGGTGCGCAAAGACCTCGAGCGCGGCCATCGATTGCGCGATCATCTCGAGGTAGGCGACGTCGTCGACGACGTTCGCACCGGCCATCGGCAGGTCGTCACGGATGGTGACGCTACACTCACCGACGCGGTCGCCGACCGAGTCGAGCGCGTCGACGAAGCGCATCGGCGCCTTCTGCGGGAGATGCTCCGACAGCGCCAGCGGAAGCCGGGCAATCTCGCTCGCCCGGTCGGCGTTTCTCCAGCAGGTCGGATCCGACGCGAGGTAGTCGCCGGTGAGCGCGAAGGCGACCGCCCGGCTGCCGGCGCAGGTCGGGAGCTTCTCGCAGTCGCGACAGGGGCCCTTCAGCGACGTCGCGTGCGCGCGGAGGTTCTCCATCACCTCGCTCTCCCGGAGGACGTGGTCGAGCCCATGCTCACGTAGGTCGCCCATCGGCAGGGGGAGGAGGCCCGCCGGGCGCACCACGCCCGACACGGAGACCGCGCACGCGTAGCGGTGGCGCAGGTCGCGCAGCCCGGGCCAGGGCGGCTGCGGGTCCCACTCGTGTCCGAACTCCGCCCGGTCGACCTCGGCGAGCCGCCGGAACAGACCCTCGAGCGCGCGGGCGTCGAGCCCGGCGAGCGCGTCGTCGAGCTCCGGCGGGGCGTCGTCGCGCCCAGGCGGCGCGTTCTCGAACCAGGGCTCGAGACCGAGCGAGCGAACCCAGCGCCAGAGGGGCTCGATCTCGTCGCGATTCGCGCGACAGATGCGGGCGCGGACGGCGATCGACGAGTGCCCGGGATCGCGGCGGCGGAGCTCCTCGATCGTGCGCCGCGCTCGCCCGGCAGAGCCAGGATGTCTGGCGACGCGATCGTGCGTCTCGTCGCGCACGCCGTGGACGTCGACGACGATGCGTGCCCGCGACGCCACGAGCCGCTCCGCGAGTTCGTGCTCGAGCGCACGCGATCCGAGCCGGACCTCGAGCCCGAGCTGCAGGCGGTCGACCTCGGCCAGGAGCTCGGCGAGATGCGGGTAGCCGAGCCAATCTCCCTCGACGAAGGAAACCTGCCGCGCTCCGAGCGCGCGCGCCTCGGCGAGCACGCGTTCGAGATCGCGATGGGAGAGCCGCTCTGGAGTCGGCCCGGCAAGTTCGGGACGACAGTACTCACAGGCGCCGCCGCACGAGAGGCCGATCTCGACCTCGAGCGCGAGGATACCCCCACGTGCGACGGCATCGTCGATCTCCGGCGTCGCGGGCCAGAGGGCCGTTCGCGCATCCCTCGCGGCGGGATCCGAGGGACCGTCCATCAGGTGGCTTCCGATTCGCGTTTGAGGAGGAGGATGAAGCGCTGCAGGTCCGCAACCGTGCGAACCTCGACGATGCGCTCGTCCTCGCGGATCTGGACCCCGAACTTCACTTGCATCGCGACGACGAGATCGACGATGTCGAGGCTGTCGAGCTCGAGGTCGTCGAAGAGATGGGCCTCGGGAACGATCCGCTCCCGCTCCAGCTCGAAGTCGTCCTCGAGCACCTCGACGACCATCTCCGCGATCCGTTCGTCCGTCTGACCCATGGTCCCCTCACAGGCGCCGGCACACGAGGACGGCATTGATCCCGCCGAAGGCGAAGCAGTTCTTCACGATCGTCCGGAGCTCCCGCGCAGCCGATTCCCGCACGTGCTGGACACCCGCGCAATCGTCGGCCACGTTCTCCAGGTTGCGGGTCGCGAAGACGCGGCCGCGCTCCATCATCGCCAGGCAGACGATCAGCTCCAGCGCTCCCGACGCGCCGAGCGTGTGGCCCATGTGGCCCTTCAGGCTGCTCACCGGCACGCGGTCGCCGAACACCCGTGCGATCGCCGCGCATTCGGCGGCGTCACCGTCCCGCGTCGCCGTGCCGTGCGCGTTGACGTAGTCGACATCGTCCGGCTGGAGTCCGGCCTGCGCCAGCGCGGCGCGCATGCAGCCCTCGATTCCGTCGGTGTTCGACTGGCTCACGTGCTCGCCGCTGCCGGCGGTGTCATAGCCGATGAGCTCGGCGTAGATCGGCGCACCACGGCGAACGGCACGCTCGTACTCCTCCAGGACGACGATGCCGCAGCCCTCGCCGCACACGAGGCCGTCGCGCTCGCGGTCGAAGGGGCGCGGCGTCCGGTCGGGGGCGGCGTTGAAGCTCGTCGACGTCGCGAAGAGGATGTCGAACGACGCGGTCACCGTCGGGTGGAGCTCTTCGGCCCCGCCGCAGAGGACGACGTCCTGGCGGCCCAGGCGGATCAGATCGTAGCCCGTCCCGATCGCCTGCGCCGCGGAGGCGCACGCCGCCGAGGTCGCCATCACGCATCCCTTGATGCCGAGGTAGCTCGCGACGTTCATCGACGCCGTGTGCGAGACGCACTGGAAGAACTTCATCGCCGTGAGCAGCGAGAGATCCTTGGTCGGCAGCATGATCTCGAAGGTCTCGCAGAGTGCCTCGGCGCCGGGCATCGTCGAGCCGATGATGCAGCCGACGCGCGTGGAGCCGAGCTCTGCGCGTTCGATGCCCGCGGCGGTGAGCGCCTGCTCGGACGCCTGTACGGCGAAGATCCCCATGCGTCCCATCGAGCGCCGGGCCTTGCGCGGGATGTCCTTCTCGTTCTCGAGCCTGGCGGGCGCGCCGACGAGGCTGCGCAGCCCTTTGTACGCTTCCCAGCCTTCCATGCGGCGTACCGCCGAGCGGCCGGCCGCGATGCCGTCGACGAGTGTCGCGACGCCGTTGCCGAGACCGCTGATCGCGCCGACGCCCGAGATGACGACGCGTCTCACAGGCGTGGCCTCTGCCCGACGACGCGTCTCACAGGCGTGGCCTCTGCCCGACGACGCGTCTCACAGGCGTGGCCTCTGCCCGACGACGCGTCTCACAGGCGTGGCCTCTGCCCGACGACGCGTCTCACAGGCGTGGCCTCTGTCCGGCCGCGCGCTTCAAATGCCGAGCCTCTCGCCGAGGAGACGAACGTACGCGTCGTTCCCGATGATGCCGCGGCCGACGACCACCGACGCTGCCATCGAGCCGATGACCCCCGGGAGCATCGCGCTCTGTCCTGCCGCGAACAGGTTCCGGAACGGGAGCCTGCCGAAGAGGCTGTGCTGACCGATCTTCTGCTTCACGCCGTAGGCGGAGCCGTCGGGAGAGTTGAGGAATTCGCGGAAGGTCAGTGGCGAGGCGGCCTTCACGACGCGATACGAGCCCCGGTACTCGGGATAGACCGCGAACAGGCGCTCCTTGATGCGCTCGACGTGGCGTTCCTTGTACTCGAGGTAGCTCTCGTCGCGCTCGCCGGCGCGGCAGTGGAGCCACTGCCGGATGTGCTCGGTGAACGAGATCTCGAGGACGTTCACCACTCTGTGCGAGCGACTTCCCGCGGTCTCGATGCTGCGCATGACGACCAGCGCCTGGTCGCCTTCGCGGTGCGGATCGAACATCGCGTCCACGTCCGGCGTCGGCAGGAGAGAGAGGATCGACGGCCCGAAGGCCTCGCTCGGAGAGACGGGCTCCGGAGAATCGAGGACGCCGTAGACCGCGAACATCCCGATCGTCGGCTCGAAGTCGGTGACGCGATTCACGAACGCTTTCTTGATGTGCTCGCGCGGCAGGGTCTTCAGGATGTCGTACGGGTGGATCGTGAACGTACAGTGGTCCGCCGCCACCTCCTCGCCGTCGCTCAACACGAATCGCCCGACGGTGCGATTCTGCACGTCGGCGCACTCGACGATCGTCGTCGCGCGCTTGAGCTCGATGGGAAGGCCTTGCGCCCGTGTGCGGAAGGCGCGGACGAAGGCATCGCCGCCGTTTTCCACCCGCGCGACCGACTCGTGCATCCCCTGCGCGACCCGGCAGTGGTTCGCGAACGAGATCTCGGACGGCCGCGTCCCGTAGGTCATGGCGTAGATCGAGAGGACCGCCTTCAGGGCGGCATCGCTCGTGAGGCGACCGAGACCCTCGTCGAGGGAGATCTGGTCCTCCGGTAGCAGGACGGGAAACGCCGCGGGCTGCCGCAGACTCATGCCAGCGGTGCGGTCGCATACGCGCTGCGCTGTCGCGAAGTAGGCGTCGATGGCGCCGTGCTCACCCGGGAAGTAGCCCTTGAGAGCGTCCGCCGCCGCGGCACATCCGGTCGGCAGGTCGAACTCCCGGTCGTGCGACTCGATGAGGATGCGGCTCGAGCCCTTGCTGCCGCCCACGAACACCGGACGGATCATCTCGTCGATCCCGACGAGCTGCAGCATGTCGCGCAGGAGCGATTGCCCGACGAACCCGCCGGTGAAGTGGAAGCCGGTGTCGAAGGGTACGCCGTCGCGGTAGAAGCGCAGCATCGAGCCGCCGATCGCGCGGCTCTTCTCGACGAGGAGGACCGAGCGACCGGTCTCCGCGAGCAGCAGCGCGAGCGTCATGCCGCCGATCCCGCTACCCACGACGATGTCGTCGAACTTCCCCATCGGATGTGGAGGCGAGCGCTCAGGTCGACATCCCGCCGTTCACGGGGATGATCTGGCCGTGGATGTACATGTGCTCCTCGCAGCACAGGAACTGGACCACGGAGGCGACGTCCTCGACGGTGCCGACGCGCTGCAGGGGTACGAGCTGCGCCATGTGTGCGAGGTCGATGCCGGCGGTCATGTCGGTCTCGATGAAGCCGGGCGAGACCGCGTTGACCAGGATGTTGCGCTTCCCGACCTCGAGCGCGAGCGCCTTCACGGCACCGATCAGGCCTGCCTTGGAGGCGGCGTAGTTCATCTGCCCCGCGTTGCCCACCTGGCCGGCGAGCGACGAGATGGCGACGATGCGACCGCGTCGCGCGCGCAGCATCGAGAACAGCACCGCTCGCGTGACGTTGTAGAAGCCCGTCAAGTTCGTGGCGATGACCTGGGACCAGTCGTCCTCGGACATCCAGACGACGAGCTTGTCGCGGGTGATGCCGGAGTTGTAGACCACGACGTCCGGCGCCCGCTCCTCGGCCCGGGCCTGGAGGGCGCCGGTGGTCTCCGCGAAGGACGCCACGTCGAACCGGAGCAGGGTGCACTCGCGGCCCATCCCGGCGACCAGCGAAGCGACCTCCTCGGCCGCCTCGCGACTGCCGTGGTAGGTCAGCCAGAGGTCGAAGCCGGAGCGCGCGAGACGCAGCGCGATCGCTCGACCGATGCCGCGGCTGCCCCCGACGACGAGCGCGACACGCTTCCCGTCCGACGGTGCCTGACGACGTGGCGGTGACATCTCCGGAGCGACCTCAGTGATCGAGCCGAGCAGTCCGCGAGCCGGCCGAATGCGGCATGCGCCGGTAGCTCGGCGGGTACCCGCAACGCTGGAGCGCGTAGTCGATCACGGCGCAGCAGACGTCCTCGACGAAGTAGCTGCCGTAGCGTGTCAGCCGCGCCGTGGCTCCGTCGCGCGAGACGCAGCCGTGCGCCTCGAGATCGTCGAGCAGCGGCGTGAGCTCGTGGCTCGACTGCGGAAAGCGCCGGTCGATCTCGTCCAGGTCGACGCCGCGCTTGAGCTGCAGCCTCAGAAAGACCGCTCGGTACATCTGGTCCTGCGAGCCGAGCGCGAGCGAGCGCGCGATCGCCGGATCGCCCCGGTCGATCAGCTGCGAGTAGATCTGCAGCGACTCGTGCTTGTCGACGCTCAGGTGTCGCGTGAAGGAGCGCGCCCGCGACCCGAGCCCGACGAACGGGATCTCCTGCAGCCAGTGGTAGCGATACGGAAAGAAGCGGTCGCTCTCGAACCAGCCGTTCTGCTCGTAGCCGTTCCGCTCCATCCAGGCCTGCGAGTCGACCACCATCGCGAACAGGGCGTCGTCGTCGGTGAGGAGCTCCGGTCGCGAATCGTAGAGTGCGGTCGCGAGCGGGTTCACGATCTCGTGGCGCATGTACTCGACGGCGTCGGGCCGGAGCTCGTCGAGGGCGGCGAGGTCGTCGTGCAGTCCTTCCAGGGTCTGTCCCGGCAGGCCGATCATCATGTCGACGTTGACGGTGAGACCGGCGGCGTGGCACTCGGCCAGAACCTCGCGGATCTGGTCCGCCGGATTGCTGCGATTGACAAGTGCGGCGACCGCCGGGTCGAAGGTCTGGCAGCCGACGCTCAAGCGGTGAACGCCGGCGTCGGCCAGCTCGCGCGGCCGACCGTTGCCGCAGAGGTGCTTCGGGTAGGCCTCGACCGTGACGATGTTGCCCCGCGCGAACTCGCAGTACGCGTCGAGGGCGTCGAGGATCGCGCGCAGGTCCTCGGTCGGGTAGGCGGTCGGCGTGCCGCCGCCGAAGTAGACGGAGCGGATGCGCTTCCCCTGAAAGATGCCCGCGTCGCCGTAGAGCCGGATCTCGCCCAGCAGGCTCGCCAGATATCTGGCCTGCCCTTCGCGGTTCGCGCGCCGCGGCGCCGTGTTGCAGAAGACGCACTCGTGGTAGCAGAACGGTAGATGCACGTAGAGGAGCATCTCGTCGTCGTCGCGCAGGCTCTCGTTCATCCGCGCGAGGAGCGCGTGTCCTTCGGACGGGCGCGCCATCTCGAACTTTTGCGGGATGGAGAAGTCGGGGAAGCTCTTCGTGTAGTCGCGCAGGCCGTGGAAGAGCCCGTCTCGGATCTTCCGCAGGGTGGGGTCGGAGTGGATCATTTCCTGGTTGCGCCGAGATCGGGGGGCGGGAGCTCACCGCCCGGCGGCTCCAAGACCCCATACCCCGGCGAAACCGGCTGGATCAAGGACCGGCAGGGCGCGCGGTCGCCGCGCATCTCGTGCAGCTCCTCCTCCATCTGCGTGCGGATTCGTTGCGCGAGCGCCCGCACCACCTGGCGCTGCGGTCCGTCGCCGAACGGAGGCCTTACGGGATCGAGGTAGCGAACACGGACGCGCGCTCGCCATCGCGTCTGCACGACGACGCTTCCGGACGGGTAGGCGCGGTCGAGCCCCTCGACGACGATCGGCTGGATCGGCAGCCCGAACTCCTGGGCCACCCGGAAAGCGCCCATCCCGAACTCCTCGAGCTCGCCGGTCTTGCTGCGCGTCCCCTCGGGATAGAAGAGCAGCGAGCCACCGCACGCGAGCACGTCCTCGGCCGAGCGGCGCATCTTCTCGAGCGGCGCCGGTCGACCGCGGTCGGAGACGTAGAAGCCCGCGAACTGGAGATAGGATCGCAGGAAGGGTGTGCGGAAGAGGTAGCCGCGGGCGGGTCCCCGCACGCGCCGCTCGACCGAGAAGATGATCAGCGGATCGAGGAACGACTGGTGGTTCGCGACCAGGACCCTGCAGCCCGACGCGAGCCTGCGGCGGTCGTCGACCTCGATGCGGATGAACGGGAGGAGTCGGACGAAGAGGCCGACCGCCCGCTGCGTGGCGTCGGTGAGGCGATGCCGGGTCGCGGGAAGGAAGAAGCAGATGCCCGCCACCACCGGCAGGACGACGATCGCCCACAGGACCAGGCCGCTCCCGAAGATCGACCACGAGAAGACCGTGATGAGCACGCGCCATCCGAGGTCGAGCCAGCGGGCGACCGCGCTCATGCCGTCTCGCCACGATCCCAGCGGCGGACCTTGCCGCTCGGGGTCTTCGCGATCTCCGCGACCACGCGGATCTCCTTGGGCGCCTTGTACGAGGCGAGGTGACGGTAGCAGAAGCGCCGGATCGCGCGGTCGTCGGTCGCAAGACCCGGCACGAGCACCACGTCGGCCAGCGGCAGCTCGCCGAACTCGGCGTGCGGACGCGCGTAGACGAGTGCCTCGAGGACGCCGGGGCACTGCCGGAGGACCGCCTCCACCTCTTCGGGGAAGACCTTCATGCCGGCGAAGTTGATCACGTTCTTCCGGCGCCCGGCGAGATGGAGGAAGCCGTCCGCGTCGGCACGGCCGAGATCGCCGGTCGCGAACCAGCCGTCGCGGAGGATCTCGCTCTGCGGGCGCCATGGCGCGTAGTAGGCGTCGAGCAGGCCGGGGCCGCGGATCTCGACCTCGCCGATCCCGTCCGGCTCGACGTCGGCGAAGCGGACCTCGTAGCCGGGGAGGGCAAGGCCGACCGAGCCGTCCCTGGCGGGATCGCCCGAATCGTTCAGGAAGGGCAGCCCGACCTCGATGATCCCGTACGCCTCCGCGAGCGCGATCCCGAACTTGTGACGGAACTCGCGGGCGAGCTCGGTGGGGAGGCGTGCGGCGGTCGAGACGGCGAGGCGCACCTGGCGCAGCGCGGCCGGATCGAACAGGTCCGATGTGGCCATCATGCGGTAGTGGAACGGCGACGCGTACAGGACGGTCGGCTCGTGACGCACGACGCCGTCGGCCAGCGAGGACGGGAACTCGCGTCCGCAGAGGACGGTCGTCGCGCCGTTGCGCAGGAAGAGAAGGATCGTCACGACGAAGTGGAAGCTCATCGAGAGCACCCACAGCACCCGATCCGACGCGCCGATCTTCAGCCCGTGGTTCGCGGCCTCGGTCCGCTCGAGGATCGCGCGGTGCGACAGGACCACGCCCTTGCTCTCGCTCGTCGTCCCCGAGGAGAAGCGCAGGAAGGCGGCGCCGAGATCGTCGTATCCGGGCGGTCGGGTCCGGACTCCCGGTCGCACGACGAGACGGATCTCGCGCCCGCGGCGGCCGAGGCCTTGCACCGGCGTGCCGCCGGACAGCTTCGCCGCACCGGCCTCGTAGAGGACGAGGCGCGGGTCGATCTGCTCGAGGATGCGCTCGACCTCGCCGGGAGTGTCGGCCGGTACGGGCACGATCGTCGCTCGAAGCGCGAGGACGGCGAGACTCGCGACGACGTAGTCGATCGAGTCCCGGCAGACCAGCGCGACCGGCTCTGGGACGCTCATGCCGAGCGATGCGAGCTCGGCTGCGACGTCGTCCACCTCCGAGAGCAGCTCGGCGTAGCGGAGCTGCTCGACTCCCTCGGCGAGTGCGGTGACGTCGCGGTGTCGACGCGCGTTGCGCCGGATCTCGTCGAGCACGTTCACGAGCGGACCCAGCGCGCTGCCTCGCCTCCGGCGGTCTCGCCGAGCGAAAGGCAGGTCCCCATGGCTCGCGTCGACGCGTGCGCCAGGTGCGTCGCCGAGATGCAGCGGCCCGCCGCCCAGGCGTTGCCGATCGCTGCGACCTTCAGGCAGCGCAGCGGGATCTCGTAGTGCTCGCCGTCCGGCAGGTATTCGAAGCGCAGGCCGCCCTCCTGGCTCCAGATCTCGATCGGCCAGGCGCTCTTGACGGCCCCGTCGGGGAACTTCCGCGCGCCGAGCACGTCGTCCTCGGTGAGCGTGTAGTCTCCCTCGACGCGCTGCCCCTCGCGCTCGACGACGCGTGGCGAGCACTCGACGAGACGCGACGAGCGGAGCTCGGGCAGCGTCTCCTGCAGGTAGCGGAGCACCCGGTGCGCATCTTCTCTCGCGCGCGCTTCGCGACCCGTGCGGTCGGGCGGGACGCTGAGCTTCAGGTAGCCCTCCCCGGGCGAGTCGCCCGGGATGTACTGCGTGAACCGCGCGTGGAGCGGAAGGCGCCCCTCTCTCGATGCCTCGGCGAGGTGGTACGGCACCTTCAGCCGGAGCATGTCGTCGGCATCCGCGACGCCCACGATCCGCATGGACTGGCCCGCGAGCTGGATGTCACCGGCTGGAGTGCTGGCGCACGTCGCCCCCGCGAGGCGGACCACTGCGCCGTCGCCGCTGCAGTCCACGAGCGCGCGGGGACGGATCGAGAGCTCGCCGTGCGCGTCCCGCGCGCCGACGTGCTCCACCCGTCCCTCCGCCATCTCGGCCGCGACGACCCGGGTTCCGTACCGGACCTCGAGCGCGGGCTCGGCGGCCATGCGCGCCTGCAGCGTCGCGACGAGGTCGGCGGTCTTGAAGGGAAGGACGTACACGCGGCCCAGCGCCGTCACGCCGGTGGACCGGTCGCGCGCCGTCAGGTCGTCGAACAGCTCCTGGGCGAGGCCGTCGTTGAGCGGCCGGGTCGGCGCCGGGCTCCCGCTGCGGAACAGGCCGCACATCGAGCGGTGCATGCCGGCCGTGGCGACGCCGCCGGGTCCGCCCTCGTCTCCTACGAGGAGCGTCCGTGCGCCGGCACGTGCCGCTCCGATGGCGGCGCCGACGCCTGCGATCCCGGTGCCGACGACGAGCACGTCGCATTCGAGCGCGCGCAGCATCAGCGGCGGAGCTTCCCTTCGATGTCCGCGACGACACGGTCCGCCTCGGCCTCGGTCAGGACGCCCTCGGCGAAGGTCAGTTGCGCGCTGAGGCACGACCGCGACTGACGGAAGAAGACGCCGAGCCCGGGCGGAAACGGCACGGTCGGCATGTGGTAGCTCCGCTTCACCTCGGCGCCCAGGAAGCTCACCGGGACCTGGTTCGTCTCTCCGAGGAACGAGAAGCAGAACGAGGCCAGGCCGCGGCGCAGCACGGTGCGGGCGACCCGGCTCAGCACCGGCGTCGGCAGGATGCGTCCGAGGAGGCTTGCCTCCGCGAGGTTCACGGTGAGCTTGGTCTTGACCTGCTCGTACATCTGCTCCTTCAGCGATTCGACGAGGCGAGGGAGGTCCGCGACCGTCGCGGCGCTCTCACGGAAGAGGAGAAAGGAGAAGTGGTTGAACAGCAGCTCCTTGCCCTGCCCGCGTGGCCCTCGCGTGTCGGTCATCACCGGCACGACGTAGTCGTCTCCCGTCACTCCGCGGGACTCGAAGACGGCATGGAGCACCTGGAACACGATCGCGAGGCTGTAGGGCATCGTCATGAAGAGACCCGCGCGATCCTCGATTCGGGCCAGGATCTCCTCGGTCTCCCGTGCGTCGAACAAGACCTCGCGGAAGCCGAAGCGCCGCCGCGGGCCGCGACCGCGGTCGGGCAGGGTGCGCGGCTTCAGTCCGTCGAACAGCTTGAACAGGGCTGCGTTCACCTGCCGGCCGGCGGCGAACTTCTCGGCCCAGCGGTCGAGGTGCTCCGGCCGCGAGCGATCCGCGGGCGGGGTCGCCGTCGGTCGCCGGAAGTGCTGCTCGATCTCGCGCAGGAACGACTCGGCGCCGCGCGCGTCGAACATGCGGTGGTCGAAGATGACCGCGAGGGTGCTCTTCCCGGCGGCGTGGATGACGTGCGCGGCGATGTGCTGATCGCGGGCGGGGAACGGAGCGTTGGCGGTGCGCTCCAGGATCGCACGCACCTCGCGATCGCCGCCGACCCGGTGCACGGTCGGCGCCAGGGCCGCCGCCGGGACGCGGCGCGGGCTCCAGTACGGCGCCATGTGCCATGCCCGCCGCACGCGCGCCCACAGCTCGGGATAGGGCCCCGCGAGCGCCTCGAAGCCGCGGCGGAGGGCGTCGTCGTCGAGCTCGCCCTCGAGCTCGAGCACGACCTGCATCGACATCCCGACCACGGTGTCCCGCCTCGTCATGTCGTCGAGACAGAACAGGACCCAGTCCATCCCGCCGAGATAGCGCCTGCGCGGACTCAGTCGCACCGGGGGAGCGTATCAACGCAGCGCGCGCAGCACGAGGGAGCGCATCAACGCAGCGCCTGCTGCACGAGGGGGCGCGTCAACGCAGCGCCTGCTGCACGAGGGGGCGCGTCAACGCAGCGCCTGCTGCACGAGGGGGCGCGTCAACGCAGCGCCTGCTGCACGAGGGAGTGCATCAACGCAGCGCCTGCTGCACGAGGGAGCGGTCGAGCGGAGCGAAGCGGAAGCCGCGACGCCGGGCTGCCGCGAGGAAGAGCCCGAGTGTCCGCAGGAAGCCGTCGAGATGTGGCGGCGCGTGCGTGTCGTGCAGGAGGACGATGCTCCCGGGCCGGGCGCCGGCGAGGCCGCGCCTGGCGCGCGACTCGGTCCAGGCGAACGCGCGGTCGAAGGAGCGCACGTCCCAGTGCAC
>VGTG01000100.1 GCA_016874795.1 Deltaproteobacteria bacterium
ATGGCAAGTCGCGCAGTCGTTCTTCTCCCAGAGCTCGGCGCCCGTGCGCGCCGCCGCAGTGCGCTCGGTCGCGCCGAGCGAGGCGAGCGGGTCCGCCTTCGCCGTCGCGCGAGGCGCGGCAGCTCCGGACGCGGCCGCCGGCGCGTCCCCGGACGGCGTCCAGCCGTACGAGACGCGGTAGATCTGCCCGGTGTAGTCGTCGGAGACGTAAAGCGCGCCGTCGGGACCGACGGCGACGTCGACGGGACGTCCGGACACCTCGTCGCCGGCGAGGAATCCGGTGAGGAACGGCTCCTCGCGAAGAGCCGCGCCGCCCGGCTTCGCCGGATCCGCTTCGAACCGGATCGCGACCACCTCGAAGCCGATCTTCTCCGAGCGGTTCCACGAGCCGTGCAGCGCGACGAACCCGGCGCCGCGGTAGCCTTCGGGAAACGATTCGCCGTCGTAGAAGGTGATGCCGAGCGGTGCCGTGTGCGCCGCGAAGTCGTGCGCCGGCGGGATCGACGAGGCGATCTCCGCGTCGTATCCCGTCTCGTACTCGGGATCCCGCTCGCGATTGCCGTTCGCGAACGGCCAGCCGTAGAAGCCGCCCTCCGTGATCCGATTCAGCTCGCACGGCGGATAGTCGTCGCCGAGGAGATCGCGATTGTTGTCGGTCGCCCAGAGGACGCCCGTGCTCGGCTGCCACGCGAAGCCGACCGCGTTCCGAAGGCCGCTCGCGTAGATCCGCTCGCCCGAGCCGTCGAGCTCGTAGCGGACGATCGCGGCGCGCCGCTCGTCCTCCTCGACGCAGACGTTGCAGCTCGATCCGATCGAGACGTAGAGCTTCTCGTCCGGGCCGACGCCGACGGTGCGCGTGTAGTGGCGTCCGCCCGCCGGCAGATCGTCGACGATCCGCTCCGGCGCGCCGCTGACCGTCCTCGTCGAAGCGTCGAAACGCACGCGCAGGACGCCGCCCGTCTCGGCGACGTAGAGCCAGCCGTCGTGCAGTGCCACACCGTGCGGCTTGTCGAGATCGTCGAGGAGCACGCGCTTCCCGTCCGCGCGGCCATCGCCGTTCTGGTCGCGCTCGACGAGGAAGACCTGACCGAGGCCCGGGGAGCTGACGAGGAGATCGCCCGTGGACGTGAAGCGCATGAAACGCGCGCCCTCGATGCCGCCCGTGTACTCCTGGACGTGGAAGCCCTCGGGCACCTTCAAGCGGCGCCCCACCTCGTCGGCGGGAATCGGATCGCCGCTGAAGCCCGGGAAGTTCACGGTGAAGCCGAACGGCAAGGAGAAGCTCGTGCACGCGACGGCGGACACGAGGAGAAGCGCCACGCCGAAGACGCGCGCCATCGGGATCCGTCGCATTCCCGGCGAGGCTAGCCGATCGCATCGGTCACCGCGAGATCGCGGGCCGTTCATCCGCGCGTCACAGCCCGCGGTTATCCTTCCGTCGCACGAGAAGGAGACGACGATGCCGGCCGACGATGCCTTGCCGAAGACGCCGCACGCCGAGAAGCTCGGCACGATCCTCTGGCGCACGCTCGACCGCCTCGAGCAGCGGATCAGCGACGAAGCGATCGAGCCCTCCGATGCGCTCGAGATCATCCGTCTCGTGCAGGAGCTCGCCGGCGCGGTGCCGGGTGGGCGCGTCCGCCTCGACGCCCTCCTCCGTCACTCCTCCTTGTCGCGGATCCAGCCGCGCACCCACGGAAGGAGCGCGTAGGCCGGTAACGCGAGGAAGAACGTCAGCGCGAAGAAGCTCGCGTAGCCGAGCGAGTCCGCCGCCCAGCCGCTCAGCGGGTTCACGAGGGTTCGCGTCAATCCGAAGAGCGACGAAAGGAGCGCGTACTCGGTCGCGGCCTGGCGCTTGTCGCAGATGTGCATGAGGAATGCGAGGAACGCGGCCGTGCCGAGCCCACCGGTGAAGCTCTCGAGGAGCGAAGCCGAGTAGATCGCCGCTCTTCCGCCCCCGAGCTCGGCGGCGCCCGCGTAGCCGAGGTTCGAGACCGCCTGCACGAGGCCGAGCACCCAGAGCGCGCGGAAGATCCCGGCACGCGACGTGTAGACGCCGCCGAGGAGCGCTCCCGCGAGACTCGCGCCGACGCCGAGCGACGTCGAGACGAAGCCGATCTCCTCGACCGTCAAGCCGCGATCGAGCCAGAACGGCTTGACCATCGGACCCATCGCCGCGTCGCCGAGCTTGTAGATCAGTACGAAGCCGAGCACCGCGAAAGCTGCGGGACGTCGGATCCACGCGCGGAGCGGCGCGAGCCACGCGCGCTGCTCCGCAGGGATCTCCGGAACGGCGGGACTTCGCACGGCCGCGACGGCGAGCCCGAGGAGGATCGCCGAAGCGATCCAGAACGTCGGCGGCCAGCCCGCGCGGCCCGCGAAGATCACGAGACCGCCGCCGCTCACGATCAGGGCGACGCGGTACGCCGCGGTGCGCACGCCGTTCGCGACGCCCTCCTCGCCCGGCGCGAGGAGCCCGATCGTGTACGCGTCGATCGCGATGTCCTGCGTCGCCGAGGCCGCAGTGAAGAGGAGGAGGATCGTCCAGATCCAGAAACCCGGCGTCGCGGGATCGAGCAGCGGCAAGACCGCGACGAGCGCGGCCATCAGCACGAGCGACGCGACCGTCCAGTGCCGTCGCTGGCCGAAGCGGTCGACGAGCGGCGCCCAGAAGACCTTCAACGTCCACGGCAAGCCGACCAGGCCGAGAAGCCCGATCTCGGTCAGCGAGACGCCGTGCACGCGAAAGTAGACCGGCAGGTTGTCGATCGCAACGCCGAACGGAAAGCCCTCGGCGAAGTACAGAACCGACACCCAGTAGAGCTTGCGGCGAAGGTCCGAGCGGATCTGCATCGAAGGTGCCGGCGCGGCTCGCCTGGCGAGGCTTCTCCCTTACACGCTCCGGCGTCCGCGCCGAAACGCGCGCGCGTCGAAGCGTGGAGGAGAGGGGCGGTGCACTAGCCTGCATTTCTCACCAGATCACGTCGCGAGGCGGTCGAGAGTGCCGAAGATTCGCGAGCCTCGGACCGGAGGGCGACGCAGGCGTACTTGAACAGTACGTCGAGGAGCCCGGAGGGAGAAGCTCGCGAAGATTCGGTGCTATCGGCCGCCGCAGTAGGGATCTGGTGAGAAATGCAGGCTAGAAGCCGCCCTCGAGCAGGCGCTCTCGGAGCGGCGCGGCACGCGAAGAGCGCGCGCCAGGTCTCTCCTGCGGACGGCTGCCCGCCGGAGAGGCGATTGCCCGCGATCGAGGCAACGGCGGCGGTTGCGCCCCCGAGCGCGCGCGCGGTGCTCTTCGCGAGGAAAGCGAGAGCGCGAGCGGACGCAGGAGCGGACGGGGATCGGGAGTCGCCATCGGATCGAGGGGAAGACTCAGCAAGGCCGAGGCCGGCTGCGTCCGCGGAGCTCAGCCGCGTCCGCGCTGCCGCAGGACCTCCGTCAGGATCGCCGGCTCGTCCGTGATGATCGCGGTCACGCCCGCGTCGATCGCGGCCTCCATGTCGCGCGCGAGGTTCACCGTCCAGACGTTCGCCTGCAGGCCCTCGGCACGCACCGCGGCCACGCCTTCCGGCGGGATGATGAAGAACGGATGCACCGCGTCCTGGTCGAGCGAGCGCGCCAGGGCGAGGGCGTCCGGCCAATCGATGCTCTCCTGGACACCGAGGAGAAGTGCGGCATAGAAGCCCGCCGGCTCCGCGCGGATCGCCGCCATCGCTTCCTCGTCGAACGAGGAGAAGAGAACGCGCGACTCCACGCCGAGCGCCAGCACCTCGGCTGCCGCGGTCGCCGCGAGCGTCTCCGGTCCGGTCGTCGGTGTACGACAAGTGCCGCCGTAGACTTTGAGCTCGACGTTCACGAGCGCCGTCCGCGGCAGGACGTCGAAGACCTCCTCGAGAGTCGGCGGCCGCTCGGCCGTCGGCACGCCGTCTCCGGAGAGCAGCCGGCACTCGCGCGCCTCGGCGAGCGTGTACGCGCTGAGGCACCCCTCGCACGTCGTCGTCCGATCGAGCGTGTCGTCGTGCATCACGAGGAGGAAGCCGTCCGACGTGAGCTCGACGTCGAGCTCGATCCCGTCCGCGCCCTGGTCCATCGCCGCCCGGAACGACGGCAGCGAGTTCTCCGGGAACGGATGGCCGGAGCGCGTGAGGCCGGTGCCGCGATGCCCGAGGTTCGCCGCGGGTGCGAGAGCCGCGATGCGCGCGCGAACGGTGTCGCGCGGCGGAGAGTCGTCGCCGCTGCAGCCCGCGACTGCCGCCGCGAGGAGAACGAGGGCGGCGATCCCTGCCGATCCGCGAGGCGTGCGGTCGAGACGGCGGCGCACCAGCGCCGACTATCAGCGTGCGGGCGCTCGATCCAGGCCCGAAGCGAGGGGCTCGAGCGCGTCCGCGGCGGCGGTGCGCAGCTCCTCGACGACGCGCGCCTGCGAGGGGAGGACTCGAGGGGAAACCGGCTCGAGTCCGCGAGGAGCTTCGGCGGAGGACTCGGCGCGGGCGCGCCGCCGTCGTCTCCGGTTGCACGATCTCCGGGCCCCCCGCTAACTAGCCTGCATTTCTCACCAGATCCCTACTGCGGCGGCCGATAGCACCGAATCTTCGCGAGCTTCTCCCTCCGGGCTCCTCGACGTACTGTTCAAGTACGCCTGCGTCGCCCTCCGGTCCGAGGCTCGCGAATCTTCGGCACTCTCGACCGCCTCGCGACGTGATCTGGTGAGAAATGCAGGCTAGGGAGGCTCACCCGCCACCCCGGTCGCGCCCGCCTTCGTCTCCGTCAGCCCGAGGATCGCAGACCCGATGATCTCCCGAAATATCCCGAACCGACCGCTCGCGCTGGCTCGCCTGGCGGCGCTCTCGACGCTCGTGCTGGCGCTTTCCGCGGGCTGCGACGTTTTCCGCGACGAGACGCCGCCCCCGCTCGTTCCGGCGATCCGTCTCGTCGGCGCGCGCACCGAGATTGCGGAGGACCGTGCGCTCGAGCGCTTCGGCTTCGCGAAGATCGGCGACGTCGATCGTCCGTCGTTCACCGTCTCTCGCGCATTCACCATGCGGCCCGTTTGCAAGGTCGCGCCGGACGCTCCGGGTTTCCGCGAGTGCACCCTGGCGCTTCCTCCGATCCTTCCCCGGACGCCCTGGGCGATCGTCGAGACTCTCCTGCCGCCCGAGGGACAGGAAGCCGAGACCGCGGAGCCGTCTCCCGAGGAGGAGGAGAAGGCCGCAGCGGAGGCGGAAGCGCACGCGACTCCGATCCCGCATCTCGACGCGGAGACGGGCGAGCATCCGGTCGCGCCCGAGCGCGCGCAGAAGACCGCCTTCACGAAGGTGCGACAGCTCATGCACGGCCTCGCAGGCGTCCCGGTCTCGATGCGCGTGCGCCTGCCCGAGTCGACGAGCGGGGCGTTCACGGCCTACACGATTCCCCCTCTCGCCAAGCGCACCATCGACACGCCGGAGATCGTCCTCCCCGGCGGCGGCCTGCTCCGCACCTGGATCGGAATCGAGGAGCCCGCCTGGGACGTCGACTCCGCGCGCGTCGTGTTCCTCGTCGAGCGCATCGAGATGGAGGACGGGCGCGAGAAGCGCACCCGCCTCGCGCGCCGCATGCTCGACCCCGCCAGGCGCGAGCAGGACCGCGGCTGGCACCAGCTCGACGTGCCGCTCCCCGACCTCGGCGAGAAGCCGTTCCGCCTCGAGTTCAAGACGTTGCCCGCGAATCGCGAGGACGTCCGGCCGTCGCTGCCCGTATGGGGCGATCCGACGATCCTTCGCCCCGAGCAGGCCGAGCGCCGGCACGCGCGGCGCGTCGTGCTGATCTCGCTCGACACCCTGCGGACGCGCAGCATGAGCGCGTACGGCTACGAGCTCGACACCACTCCCTCGTTCACGAAGCTCATCGAGGAAGGGACGCTCTTCTTGCGCGCGTTCACGACCTTCTCGAACACGCTCGGCTCGCACATGAGCATGCTGACGGGCCTCTACCCGGCGAAGCATCAGGTCCGCGGCAGCGCACCGCTCGACGAGGCCCTGCCGACGCTCGCCGAGCAGATGCGACTCGGCGGCTACGAGACGGCCGCCTTCACGGAGGACGCGCTTCTCAGCGCGAAGGCCGGGTTCCGCCGCGGCTTCGCTCGCTACTTCGAGAACAAGGACGTGAAGAGCGGCGGCGGCGACGCCGAGGGTACGTTCGGTCGCGCGATCGAGTGGGCAGAGCGGCAGGGAGACGAGCCCTACTTCCTCTTCGTGCACACCTACGAGGTCCACTCGCCGTACATTCCGCCGGAGTACACCGAGGAGGCGTTCGCGGGCGCGCCCTCACCCGCCGGCCCCGGCCTGCCCAAGCGCGCGTACGAGCGCGAGATCCGTCATCTCGATCGCCTCCTCGCCGACTTCCTGGCGAAGCTCACCGCGCTGGGGCCGCCCGAAGAGCTGCTCCTCGTGATCACCGCGGACCACGGCGAGGAGTTCCAGGAGCACGGCGCCGTCACGCACTCGCAGCTCTACGACGAGGTGATGCACGTTCCGATGTTCTTCCGCTGGCCGGGCGTCGTTCCCGCCGGGCTCGAGATCGAAGCGCCGGTGTCGCTGGTCGACGTCGTACCGACCATCCTGGCCTTGACGAGCACGAAGGCGACCGCCGCCGTCGACGGGCTAAGCCTCGTACCGCTGCTCGAGGGAGCACAGATCGAGCGCGAGATCGTCTTCGGCGAGGTGCCGCCGTCGATCATCACGCACAAGACCCGCTGGTTCGTCGCGCGTGCGGGCAACGCGAAGTGCATGGTCGCCGACAAGGGCACGGTCCGTTGCTTCGACCTGACGACCGATCCGAACGAGAGCAAGCCGATTCCCGCCGAGAGCCGGCCGGACCTCGCGGCGCTCGCGCAGGAAGCGACGGGGTACCGCGACCTCTCCCTGAAGGCCGAGACTGCGCGCGGCAAGCCCGCGCAAGGAATCGTCGCCGACGAAGCGGATCCCGAGCGACGCGAGAAGCTGAAGATGCTCGGCTACGTCGAGTAGACCGGACGCGCCGGAATCAGCGCTGCGGCAGACGCACGCCGCAGGTTCCCACCGGGATCCGGCCCTCCGCGTCGAACAGATCGCCGCCCGCGAGACAGGACGAGATGCCGCCGACCCCCGGCTGCTCGACGAGCCGCCGGATGCGCGGGATCAGCCCTTCGTCCGTCAAGTCGGCGCCGAGCGGCGTCACCGAAGCGAAGCCGTTGTTCATCGCCTCGAGGTCGGTGCGCGGATCCTGCAAGGTCGAGTTGCAGTCGTTGCTACCGATCGGCGTCCGCTCGAGCACCGCCTGCCAGGTGTCGCTCGAGAGCTCATCGTAGCCGACGACCCGCGCCGCCCGGCCGAGACGCACCGCACGCACGCCGCGCAGCGAGCCCGTGTTGCACGTCGGGAAGTTGATGTTGAGGACGTGCGCGGACGGCGTGCCGCGAAGCGGCTCGAGCATGCGGCGGAACGAGCCGTTCGTGCGGAACTCCTCGACGAGGTCGGCGGTGTACTCCGCCGCCTCGTCGAAGCTGATCTGCGCGGACAGCCCCTGGCTCACGGCGAAGGCCGGGATGCCGAAGCGCGCCGCGGTCAGCGCCGCGCCGACCGTGCCCGAGATGTTCACGAGCTCGGCGACGTTCTGCCCGGTGTTGATCCCGGAGACGATCAGGTCCGGCCGCACGTCGAGCTCCTGCAGCACCCCCCAGAGGACGGTGTCCGCGGGAAAGCCCTCGACCGCGAATCCGGAGAAGCCGTTCGACGTCTGCGACGGCTCGACGACGAGCGGTCCCTCCGTGATCCGGTCGCCCGTACCGCTCTGGTTCATCGCCGGCGCGATGATGTGCAGCTCGACCTCCGGATTCTCGGCGAGCGCCGCGACGACCGCCGCGATTCCCGGCGCGTCGATGCCGTCGTCGTTCGTGACGAGGACGGAGAGGGCTTCGGCACGTGCCGCCGGCAGACCGAGCGACACGGCGAGCGAGAGAAGTACGGACGCGAAGTGAGCGCGCTTCATGATCGATCCCCCAAGAAAGAGACGCGGGACGGCGGTCCCGGCGAGAGGCCTATGCCACGAAGCGCTCGTTCGCGCGAGCGGTCAGCGGCCGCGTACGCGGCGGTCGATCCGGCGCTCGACGAGCACGCGCATCGGCGTGAGCAGCGTCACGAGGAGGAGCGGCAGGAAGACGAAGAAGGGCAGGACCGCGAGGACCCGCATGATCTCGAGCTTGAGGGACGCGTCCATGCGTCGAGAGTGCACCCATTCGAGCGCTTCTCGGAAGTGACTTTCCGCGATGGGCGCCGTAGGAAAAGCGATGCGCCGCCGCACGATCCGGTGCTCCGCTCGGCGGCTGGCGAGCGCCTCGGCGGTCGCCCTGGCGTCGGCTTTCCTCGCGGCATCGGCGCTTCCGGGCTGCGATCGTTCCTCGGAAACGGCCGTGACGCACCGCGCCCGGGCCGTCCCCGATTCGCTTCCGGGCGCGGAGCCGTTCGACGCGCTGCTCCGCGAGCGCCTCGAGGACGAGCTCGCGACGAAAGCGGCTGGCTACGAGCCGCGCACGCGCCACCTGCGCGAGGACGGCTCGCCTCTCTACACGAACCGCCTCGTCGCGGAGTCGAGCCCCTACCTCCTGCAGCACGCGCACAACCCCGTCGACTGGCATCCGTGGAGCGACGAAACCTTCGCGAAGGCGCGGCGTCTCAACCGTCCGGTGTTCCTCAGCGTCGGCTACTCGACCTGCCACTGGTGCCACGTGATGGAGCGCGAGTCGTTCGAGGATCCGGAGATCGCCGCGATCCTGAACTCGCGCTTCGTGCCGATCAAGGTCGACCGCGAGGAGCGCCCCGACGTCGACGCCGTGTACATGGAGGTCGTGCAATTGCTGACCGGCGGCGGCGGCTGGCCGATGACGGTCGTCCTCACGCCGGACCGCGAGCCGTTCTTCGGCGGGACGTACTTCCCGGCGCGCGCGGGCGATCGCGGAAGCCGCGCCGGCATGCAGGAGATCCTGGTCGCGCTCGCGGACCGCTACGCCGGAGACCCGGACGCAGTCGCCGGACACGCGAAGCGGATCACGCAGCATCTCCGCGAGCGGAGCCGGCCCGAGCCGCCCGGCGATCGTCCCGGCGTCGAGGCGCTCCAGCGCACGCGCCTCGTCCTTGCGCAGGGCTACGATCGCGAGTGGGGCGGATTCGGCGGGCCGCCGAAATTTCCGCGCAGCCACGTCCTCGAGCTGCTGCTGCGCTACCATCGGCGCAGCCGCGATCCGGACGCGCTCGCGGAGGCGGTCGACACGCTCGACCACATGGCGCGCGGCGGCATCCGCGACCACGTCGGCGGCGGCTTCCATCGCTACTCGACCGATCGCGAGTGGCTCGTGCCGCACTTCGAGAAGATGCTCTACGACAACGCGCTCCTGACGATCGCATACCTCGATGCGTATCAGGTCACCGGCGAGCCGCGCTTCGCCGCCGTCGCGCGCGAGATCCTCGAGTACCTGCAGCGCGAGATGACCTCGCCCGAGGGTGCCTTCTACGCCGCGACCGACGCGGACAGCGAGGCGCCCGACGGCCGCGAGGTCGAGGGATGGTTCTTCACGTGGGCGACGGCGGAGATCGAGGCCGTCGTCGGTCCCGATCGCGCGCGCCTCTTCGCGAAGCGCTATGGCGTCGGCCCGAAGGGGAACTTCGAAGGACGCACGATCCTGCACGAAGCCGTTCCGCTGGAGGACGTCGCGCGAGAGGTCGGGCTCACGACGCTCGAAGCGCAGCTCGAGATCGAGGCGGCGCGCGCCGCGCTGTACGAAGTGCGCGCGGCGCGGCCCGCGCCGCTTCGCGACGACAAGGTGATCGCCGGCTGGAACGGTCTCGCGATCTCGGCGTTCGCGCGCGGTGCTCGCGTTCTGCGCGACGAACGCTTCGCGCGCGCGGCGGCTTCGGCGGCGGACGTCGTCCTCCGGAAGATGAACGAACCGAGCGGCCTCGCGCGCTCCTACATCGGAGGCGAAGCGAAGCATGCGGCGGTGCTGGAGGACTACGCGTTCCTGATTGCGGGCCTCGTCGACCTCTGGGAAGCGACGTTCGATCCGCGTTGGCTGCGCGAAGCGCTGGCGCTTCAGGAGGATCTCGACCGTCGCTTCTGGGACGCCGAGCACGGCGGGTACTTCGCGACCGCGTCGGACGGCGAAGAGCTCCTCGTCCGGACGAAGGACGCGTACGACGGTGCTCTGCCTTCGGGCAGCTCCGTCGCGGTCGCGAATTTGCTTCGCCTTTACGAGCTCACGACCGACGAGCGCCATCGCGAGCGCGCGGAGAAGACGCTCGAAGTCTTCGCGCGAGCGCTCACGGAGCACCCCGAGGCTTCGCCGCGCATGCTCGCGGCGCTCGACTTCTCGCTCGATACGGTGAAGGAGGTGATCCTCGTGCGACCCGACGAAAGCGGGAGCCTCGATCCGTTCCTCGACGTCCTCGCCCGGCAATTCCTCCCGAGCTCCGTCGTCGTCGCGACGACGGAGAGCGAAGCGGTGGAGCTGGCGGACATCGTCCCGCTCGTCGAGGGAAAGACCGCACGAGACGGACGCGTCACCGCCTACGTCTGCGAGAACCGCGTCTGCGCGCTGCCGACCAGCGATCCGAAGGTGTTCGCCGAGCAGCTTGCGAACGTGCGTCCGTACCCGGAGTGATCTCGGCATGCGGCACGGAGAAGGAATGCGGCGTCTCGGGATGCGCGCCATGGCTCTCCTCGCGCTCGCCGGATGCAGCACGGCGGTGACGCCGGCTTCGGTGTCGCTGCCGTCGGTCGAGACGACGGAGAAGATCGCGCATGCCGATCTCGCGGAGGTCCTGCGGGATCGCGTCGACGAGAAGGGGCTCGTCGACTACCGCGGGTTGAAGCGCGTCCCCGGGCGCCTCGAGCGCTACTACCTCTGGCTCAGCGAGACGAGCCCGGACGACGAGCCGGAGCTGTTCCCGACGCGGAACGACGAGCTCGCGTACTGGATCAACGCCTACAACGCTTGCGTCCTCGTCGTCGTCCTGCGGAACTATCCGATCGCCGGTGTCGCGGACGTGCGGACGCCCTTCCCTCTCTCGCTCGTCGATCCGAAGATCGGATTCTTCTTCCTGCAGCAGGTGAAGCTCGGGGGCGAGGAGACGAGCCTCTACGCGCTCGAGAACTCGCTCATCCGGCCGCGCTTCGAGGAGCCCCGCGCGCACTTCGCGTTGAACTGCGCCTCGCGCGGCTGCCCGCAGCTTCCGCGCGAGCCGTTCGTCGGGAGCCGTCTCGACGAGCAGCTCGACCGCGAGGCGCGCCGCTTCTTCGCAGAGGAGCGGAACCTCTCGATCGACCATGCCGAGCGCCGCGTCACGCTGTCCTCGATCCTCGACTGGTACGAAGACGACTTCGTCGAGGGCTACGAGAGCTCGCATCCCGGCCAGTCGGGCTCGCTCCTCGCCTACGCCTTGCTCTATGCGCCACCCGAGAAGAAGGCCGATCTCGAGCGCGCGATCGCAGAGTCGTACGACGTCGCGTTCGCGCCGTACGACTGGAGTCTCAACGATCAGAAGCCGGTCCGGTAGGTGCGATCCGCGCGTAGCGCTGCAAAAGGACCTCGGGTAGAGTCGGCCAGATGACAGCATCCCTGCGGCTCGCGCTGCTCGGGCTTTTCTTCGCCTCCGGAGCCGCGGGCCTCATCTACCAGGTCGTCTGGATGAGGCTCTTGAGCCTCACTCTTTCGGTGACCGTCTACGCCGTGACGACCGTGCTCTGCGCGTTCATGGCGGGGCTCGCGCTCGGCGCGGCGATCGCCGGGCGCGTCAGCCATCGCGTCCAGCGCCCCCTTCTCGCGTACGGCGTCGTCGAGTGCGTGCTCGCGGTCGTCGCGTTCGCGGCGCCGTTTGTGATCCTGCACTTGACGCCGGTCTACATGTGGATCCGCGAGCTCACCGGTGAATCGGCGATGCTCCTGATGGCGTGCCAGTTCCTGCTCGCCTTCGCGATCCTGCTCGTGCCGAGCACGCTCATGGGCACCACGCTGCCGCTCCTCAGCAAGGCGGTGATCGACCGGGAAGACGTGGTCGGACGCGGCGCGGGCGGGCTCTATGCGGTGAACACGCTCGGAGCCGTCGCCGGGTGCCTCGCGGCAGGCTTCGTCCTGATCCCGACTCTCGGGCTCACGTGGACGAGCGCGCTCGCCGTCAGCATCAGCGGAATCGTCGGGATCATCGCGGTGATCGCCGGCCGCGAATGGACCGTGTCGATCGGGCTGCCGCCGTCACTCGCCCGGCCGCGGTGGACGCCGCCGCAGAGCAGGACGCTCCGCCTCGCGACGATCGCGACCGCGATCTCCGGCTTCACCGCGCTCGGCTACGAGGTCCTCTGGACGCGTGCCCTCGAGCACTTCGTCCACAACTCGACCTACGCCTACAGCGCGATGCTCGCGACGTTCCTGATCGGGATCGCGCTCGGCAGCGCCGTCGCCTCGCCGATCGTCGATCGTCTGCGACGCCCCCTGTTCGCTCTCGGTATCGTCGAGATCGCAATCGGCCTCTCGGTCGTCCTCTCTCTCCTCCTCTATGCGAACCTCGACCGCCTGATCCCGCTCGTCGTCGATCGGCTCGGCGGCATCGAGTCGTGGGGACGCGTCGTCGCCCTGATCTTCAGCGAAGCGGGCTCGGTCCTCTTCGTCACGACGTTTCTCTTCGGCGTGAGCTTTCCGCTCGTCGCGCGCGCCGCCGTCGACGCCGTGTCCGTCGTCGGCGAGCGGATCGCGTCGGTATACGCGTGGAATACGACGGGTTCGATCCTCGGCTCGCTCCTCGTCGGCTTCTTCCTCATCCCGCTGCTCGGGCTCGTCGGAACGTTCTTCATCCTGGTGTTCCTGAACCTGGCACTCGGCGTCGTGCTGCTCTGGAACGCCGCGACCGTGACGGAAACGACGACGCGGTGGGCGTCGGCCGGCGTCAGCGTCGCTCTCCTCGCGGTGCTCGGCCTCACGATCCCGACGTCGCTCTTCCGCGACAGCTTCGAGCGCCGCTACGGCTCCCTCCTCTTCTATCGCGAGGAGGTGACCGACACGGTGATGGTCACCGCCGACGCGAAGGGCCGCAAGATGATCCGCTACGGCGACGGCCGCGGCACCGCCGGCGACGTCTCGGTCATCGAGGACCGGATGTACGCGCAGATCCCGATGCTGCTGCATCCACACCCGCTCCGCATCCTCAACATCTGCTTCGGCGTCGGGAACTCGCTCTCTTCGCTCCTCATGCATCCCGTCGAGCGGATCGACTCCGTCGAGCTGAGCCCCGGCGTGCTCGAGGCGGCGCCCTTCTTCAAGGAGACGAACCGCGACGTCCTCGCGGATCCGCGCATCCACATGACGATCGCGGACGGACGGAACTTCCTCCTGACGTCCAAGGAGAAGTACGACGTCATCCGCCTCGATCCGCCCGAGCTCCACACCGCGGGTATCGTCAACCTCTATACGAAGGAGTTTCTCGAGCTCGCGCGCGATCACCTCGCACCCGGCGGCATCTTCAGCATCTGGGTGAACGCCGCGATGACTCCGGTGGACGACCTGCGCCACCTCGTCCGCACGATCCAGCACGTGTTCCCCGTCGTCAGCGTCTGGCATGGACCGGCACGCTACTCGTGGGTGATCAACGGCAGCTTGACCTCGCATGGACCGGACCTGAAGCTCCTCGAGGCGAAGTTCGAGGACCCGAAGGTCGAGGCCGAGATGGAGAGCGTCGGCGTGAGCGGACCGTTCGGGTTCCTCTCGCACTTCGTCTTCAGCGGCGACGACGTCGCGGAGTTCACCGGCGAGGGTCCACTCGTGACGGACGACTTCACGATCCTCGACTTCAGCGTTCCGCAGTCGATCGATTCTTCCTTCGGCATCGCGAACGCGAACACCGACGGCTGGCTCACCGACTACATGCGCGCCGACCCGAACGACTCGCGCGTGCGCCAGTTCTTCACGAAGGTCGCGTTGATGAACCAGTTCAAGAAGCCCGTCGTGCCGCACCTCGAGAACGTCGAGGCCGCCGGCTACACGCCCGCGGAAGTCGAGCAGCGGCTCGCCTCGGTGTCGAAGACGGGCCGCGCGACCGACTGAGGCCACTTCGAGCTCGTGCAGCGGAAGCTTCTCGCGGCTGCGGTCGGGATTCTCGCCGCTCTCGTTTTGGGAGAGATGCTCGTCCGCGTGCTCGGGATCGGGATCGGCTTCGGCTTCGGCGAGGGCGGCGGGATGCGCGCGCTGCACGAGCTCCGTCCGGAGAAGCCCTGGCTCTACGGGATGCGGCCGAGCACTTCGGCGACGCTGACCGAGCCCGCCGAGGCGACCTATCGCGTGAACGCCGACGGCTTCCGTGATCGCGACGTCGCGCACGAGAAGCCGCCCGCGACGTTTCGCATCGCGCTCCTCGGCGACTCGGTGAGCTTCGGCTACGGCGTTGCGCTCGAGGACACGTTCGCGAAGCAGCTCGAGACGAAGCTCGCCGGCGCGTCGCGCGCCTCGGATCGCTCGGATCGCTCGTACGAGGTCCTGAACCTCGGCGTCAGCGGATACAACCCGTACACGGAGGCCGCGCTCCTCGAGGACGTCGGACTCGCGTACGCGCCGGATCTCGTTCTCGCGCAGTTCTGCATGAACGACCTGAACGACCCGTCGATCCACTTCGACTTCTCGACGGCGCTCGCGCTCGGCGAGATCCCGGAGGAGGCGTATCCGGATCCTTCCGTGCGACGCGCGCCGCCGTCGGGGGCGCGCGAGCTCTGCGCGCGCTCGCGTCTCTGCAATGCGATCGCCGAAGCGACGGGCTGGGGCGAGCCCGATCTCGCGACGAAGCTCGCCGGCATCGCGCCGCACCACGATCCGAGCCCGACGGAGCTCGCTTGGCTCGATCGCCACTACGCGAAGATGGCGCAGTTGGCCGCTGCCCGCGGAGCGAAGTTTGCGCTCGTCGTGTTCCCGGACATGTTCCAGCTCGAGCCAAGAGCGTCGCACGGGGTGCAGGAGCGATTGCGCGCGCTCGGCGAGGAGCGCGGCTTCCCGGTGATCGACCTCTTGCCGGCGTTCCTCGCCGCGAAGAGCGCGGCCGAGGAGCCGCTCTTCTTCGACCCGTGGCATCCGACGCCGCGCGGACATCGGCTCGCGGCGGACGCGCTCTACCGCGACCTCGCGTGCGAGCGCCTCGTTCCCGGCCTTCCCTGCTCGCGGTAAGATCGCTGTGCCCTTCTCGGCAGCTGTTTCCGCCGGAACCGGCGCTGCAGCTCGCTGCTCGATGCGACGAATGATCCGTCGGCATGTCGGCGGAGGTTCGGGGCGAGCCGGCGCCTTTCCGCGCCATCCGGCTCGCCGTCGGCGAGTCACTCCTCGCCGAGTCGGCTGCCGGCCTCGCGAGCGCGTTCGTCATCGGAGCCACCGGGGTCGACGATCGCGGCGCCGTCGCTGGCGAGGAAGCGGCGCGCTTGCGCGCGCACCTCGGGACGTCCGCTGATCCCGTGGCCGCGGGGTTCGTCGGGCGGGTCGAACCACCAGAGTCCCGAGACGCCTTCCCCGCCGTGCACGGATCCGACGGGTCCGATTCCCGCGGCCGTCACCAGCTCCACGGTGCTCTCGTTCAGCACCCAGTCGTCGCCGACGCCCGCCTGGAGAAGGATCCGCTTGCCGCCGCGCCCGAACGGCTCGCGGAACCAATGGCGCGCGAAGTTCAGCCCGTCGGCCGCGTCCATTCCTTGCTGGCCGAGCTCGAGGATGCGCGTCAGCACGTCCGCGAACTCGGGGCTCTCGGCAGGCAGCCCGGCGCGCTCTGCGAAGAAGTCCGCGTACAGCGGTCGGATCGCCGGCGCGTTTCCGAGCGCGGCGATTCGGCCACCCGTGACGACCAGCACGGCGGTCCGGATCGCGTCCTCGAGCGGCACGAAGCTCGCGCCGAGGAGGCCGCCGAGCGAGACGCCGTAGTAGCGGATGTCACCCGGGTCGAGCTCGCTCGCGCCGTCGCCATCGAGGTCGATCCCGGCTTCGACGAGTCGCACGAGAGCCATCTGATCGATGTTGCTCTGCCGGAAGATGTCGCGGGTCTGCAGCGGCGTCGAGTCGAGGAGCGTGATGGGATTCCCGCGGCGACCATGCTGCACGGCGGAGATCGCCACGGTCGCAAGGCCCTCGGCGGCGAGATCGCCGGCAAACTCGAGAAACGAGAGATTGCTGCCGCCGAAGCCGTGCTGCAAGAGCACGACCGGATGCGGTGCCGAGAAGTCTCCCGGCACGGTGAGGACGACGTCGATGCGGACGTCCTCCGGCGGCACCTCCCCGGCGACCCGCCGCGGATCGACGACGCCGCGCGCGTCGCGGAACTCGGGCGATCGCATCCAGCCGCGCGCTACCCGCCCGAGCGCCGGCTTGGCGGCAAACAACGGCGCAAACGGCCCGGGACTCTCGCGATCGAAGACGCCGGCCGCGACGTCGTCTTCCGGTGCGTCGTCGGTGAGCTCGAGCCGCGGCGGCGACGCAGCGGCGCGCTCGAGGAGGAGCGCCCGCACGGCGAGCAGATCGCCGGCGATCGGCTGGGTCGGAAAGGATACCGCGAGCGCGATGCGAGAGCGGGCGACGCCGCGCCGCTGCGTCTCGGCGAGGAGGCCCGCGAGATCGAGCGCCCCGTCCGCACGCTCGAAGAAGAGCAACGTCTCCGCGGTGACGCTGTCGAGGTCGATCTCACCGGAAACGGGGAAGCGCAGCGGCGCCGTCGTGCCGAAGCCGGCGAGCCGGTCCTGCTCGTCGGCGAGCGCGCGCAGGAACGTCCGGGCGCTCGCCGGCTCACTCACGATCCTGCGCAGGAGCCAGCCGTCCGGCACGCGAATCGTTCCGTCCGCGCGCACGAGCCGCGAATCGGGGTACGGATTCGCTTCTGCTTCGGGGTCGGCGCTGTAGAGAGCGACGGGCTCGGCCGCGGCCGCGCCTGCCCGGCCGAGGAGCTCCCGGAACGCGGCGTCGGGAGAGAGCGGACGGGCGGACACGTCTCGGATCCCGCGGGTCAACACGACGCCGTAGGTGCGCCCGCCGCGCAGTGGCTCCGTCGGCGTGATCGACAGGGCGTTGCCGTCGGGCTCGATCGACGCGCGCCAGCTCTGCGCCCCGCCCACAGGAGCACGAGACGCGCCGTCGCCGCACGCGCCGAGCACGGCAAGGACGGCCAGCGCCGCCAAAGTCCACGGGGACGAAGACGAAGACGCCCGCATCAGACGGCGAGGTTCGGCGGCACCACGTGGTTCGGGTTCAGCTTCACGGAGTCGGGCGCGTGCTGCTCGCTCGCGACGAGGTTCACCTCGCGCGACTCGGACGCGAGGCCCTGCTCTGCGAGAACGAGATGAACTTAGCGGGGGGTGGGGAAAAGGTCTCCGGGTGCCTTCAAGCCCGCTTGCGAAGGCCTTCGTTCTCCTGCGATGGTCTCGATGCCTTCCCGTCGGAGGGAATCGACGGCTGCGTCGACCGCGGCCGATGGATGAGGCGAGAAGATGGGCGAAGAGCTTCCGGCTGCCCTCCGCGAGGTGACCGACGCGGAGCGCGAGACCTTCTGGCGGGATGGCGTCGTCTGTCTGCGCGAGATCCTGCCGGCGCAGTGGATCGCGGTGGTCGAGCGCGGCGTCGAGCGCTGGCTCGCTTCGTCGTCGCGCTTCAGCCTCTCCGATTTCGGGACACGACTCACGCCGGCGGGGGGCCGCCCTCGTGCCCACTTCTATGGAGGGACGGATCACTGGAAGACCGACTCGGACTGCCGCCGGTTCGCCTGCGAGTCGCCTCTGCCCGCCCTCGTCGGCCGACTGCTCAGCGCCACGAAGGTGAACCTCTACGAGGACAGCATCCTCGTCAAGGAGCCCGGCGCGATCGAGAGGACGATGTTCCACCAGGATCTGCCGTACTTCCATGTGGAAGGCACGCAGGTCTGCACGAGCTGGATCCCCCTCGATCCGGTGACCCGCGAGACGGGCTCGCTCCTGTTCGTGAAGGGGAGCCACGCCTGGAAGAAGCTCTACCGCCCGAACTACTTCGTGCAGACGGGCTCGATCCCCGACACCGAGGGAGAGGAGGCCCCGGACTATCACGCCGTGGACGCCTCGTCCGTGCCCGCTCGCCCCCGTACGAGTCTTCGCGACGCCGAGATCCTCTGCTTCGAGATGAAGCCGGGTGACCTCACGGTTCATCACGGACTCACGCTCCACGGCGCCGAGGGCAACTCGTCCAACGGCCGGCGTCGGCGGGCGATGTCCGTTCGATACTGCGGCGACGACGCGCGCTACCGGATCCGCCGCGGTGCTGCGCAGAAGCCGCATCACGCGGGCGTTCGCGCAGGCGAAGTGCTCGACCATACGGATTGTCCGGTCGTCTGGTCTACGAACGCGACATCGACTCCCTGAACGCGGCCGCCCCGGCCAGACCCGGACGCCGTAGATTCGCGCCGGCTTGTCCTGCAGGACCTTTCTCACGGCTTCTTCCGGCACGTTCGCGAGTGCCGCGTCTGCATGGTCTGCCGGATGCACGGCCGAGCTGTTCGGGCTCGGGCACCGGGAGGTGGGATGAGGATAGTCGGTCTCCCACATCAGGTTGTTCGGGAACTCCTTCAGGGCGGTCTCGATCCCCCGCTGGTTGCCGAGGAGCGCGAGCGAGCCACCGCGGGAGAAATTGGCCTTCGTGCCCATCGCATTCCTTCTGGCGCTCGAGCGGCAGATCGAAAGAGAGGCGCGCCACCAGATCATGCGACCATCGCTTGAACGTGTCGAGATCGCTCCGCGGCACGCCAAGAACCTCCGAGATCACCGTCATGGGCAGCGGATGGGCGAGCTCCCAGACGATGTCGGCCCGGCCGCGCGCAGCAAGACGCTCGAGAGGTTGAAAGCCTCGCTGAAGAAGACCGGCGCTTCGCGCCAGGCCCGCGCAAAGAGCGGATGAGGATCCCGATTCTGCTCGACGTCGAGCGGGTTTTAGTCGATTGCAGCCATGGACGAACGAGGCTTCCCCCGGCGCATGGCCCGCAAGGGCTCGGCCAATGGTCGTCTCTGGTGACAACATGCGTCAATCAATGCTCCTCCGAATTTCCACGATGCTCGCATGCATCGGCCCTTACGGCCGCAAGATGGCGTGCCTCCGGCGGCCGCAGTAGGCGGAGCCGGCGAATGCCCACAGCGGCACCGACAACGGACCCAGGCCAGGACCGTGGCTTTCGGCCGGCCTGGCTCGACCGGGTTCCCTTCCTGGGGGAGCCCCCGAGGCTCACGCGTCGCCAATGGTCCGTGCTCGGTCTCGTCTCCGCAGCGTCGTTCTTCGATCAATACGATGCAGGCCTTTTCTCGCTTGCGCTGAAGCAGATCCAGATGGAGCTTTCGATTCCCGAGCAAAGCGTCGGTACGCTCTCGTCGCTGGTGGCCCTCGGCTCCCTCCCGGCGCTGCTCCTTACCTGGGCGGCCGACCGGCTCGGCCGGCGTCGCCTCCTCATGGCGACCGTCCTCGCCTACACGCTGCTCACGGGTGCCACGGCTTTTTCGCCAAGCGCAGCGGTGTTCGTCGCGCTCCAGTTCTTCGCCAAGATGTTCATCACGGCCGAGTACGCGTTGGCCGTCGTGGTGATCGGCGAAGAGCTCGACGATGATGCCCGCGGCTGGGGCATTGGCGCCCTAGGCGCTCTGTCGGCCTGCGGGCACGGGCTTGCATTCGCGCTCTTTGGCTTGGTGGAACTTCTGCCGTTCGGCTGGCGGTCGCTCTACCTGGTTGGGCTCGCACCGCTCCTCATGATCGCGTGGTTGCGCCGCGACATGACCGAGACACGGCACTTTGCGCGGCTCGCTGCCGCGCGGGCGCAAAGCCAAACGACACCGCACGGCATGCTCGCGCCGCTCGTCAGTCTGGTCCGCCAGTACCCGCTCCGCTTCGCGGCCGTGGGCTCGCTCTACCTGCTGCTAGGCGTGTCGCAGCACGCAGCCTTCTTCTTTGCGCCCAAGTACCTCCAGGAGGTGCACGCGTTCACCCCGGCGTTGGTGAGCCTGCTCGGCTTCTTTGGCGGCGCGGTCGCGGTCTTTGCCAACTCGCTCACTGGCCGCTGGAGCGATCAGCTCGGGCGAAAGCGCCTCGCTCTCGTGTTCCTCACCGCCCTTCCGGTCGTGATCGTGCTGTTCTACAACACCTGGTGGGGCTTCCTCCCGGTGCTGTGGATCGGGATGCTGTTCTTCGGCATGGGAAGCGGCGTGCTTCTCGCGCTCTTCGGCATCGAGCTCTTTCCTACGTCCTACCGTTCGACAGCCGCGGGCATGCGCGCCGGGCTCGGCACGATCGGCGCGGTGCTGGGGCTTTCTCTCGAGTCCGCTCTCTACGCTGTGCTCGGCTCGCACTGGCTCGCCATCTCGCTGCTGGCGTGCTTCGCCCTCATGGGCCCCGCGATCGTCCTCCTTGCGTTCCCCGAAACGAGCGGGCGGAGCCTCGACGAGATTTCGCCCGAGCGCCCGGGGTGACAGCGGTGACGACCACGACAGGTGAAGCCGAGGGGATGTCCCGGTCGCTGTTGATTCGGCGAGAGCGGCGGCTCGGTTGATGATCCCTATGCGACCTTCTTCTCCGTGTCCAGTTCTCCTTGCTTGACGAGGGTTTTC
>VGTG01000101.1 GCA_016874795.1 Deltaproteobacteria bacterium
CTCGCGCTCGCGGCGCCGAAGCTCCTCCACGCACTCGTCCGCCGTGCCGATCAGCGCGAGCGGCATGCGGCGCGTCGCCGCGCCCCGCAGGCCGAAGCCGGCGGCGAGCCCGTCCGCGAGCTGCGCCGCTTCGGCGGGCGTGTTCGTGATCGCGAGGATGAAGATCGTCGAGGAGAGCTTGACCTCGCGGCGGTGGCTCTTCGCCTCCGCGCGCACGAAGTCGAGCTTCTGCTTGAACCCGTCTTCGGTGAGCTTCGCGATCTCGCTGACGAGCGCCGTCCCGGCGCGCCCGATGTCGACGATCACGTTGACGATGTCCGCTTCGCGGGCGGCGATGCGCAGGAGGCCCTTGCCGCTTCCGCCGAAGAGCACGGGCGGATGCGGCTTCTGCACCGGCTTCGCGGTGAGGAACGCGTCCTTCAGCTGGTAGAACTCGCCCGCGAACGTCGTGCGCTCCTGCGACCAGAGCGACTTGATGACGCGCGTCGACTCGTCGAGCATGCGCAAGCGCGGCTTGATGTCCGGGAACGGAACGCCGCTCATGTCGAATTCGTTCTTCGTCCAGCCGGCGCCGATACCGAGGATCGCGCGGCCGTTCGAGAGCTGATCGATCGTCGCCATCGCCTGCGCCGTGACCATCGGATGGCGGAACAGGTTGCACAGGACGTGGCCACCGACGCGCACGCGCTCGGTCGCCTGGGCGATCGCCGCGAGCATGCTGATCGCCTCGTTGACGATCGACTGGTCGAGCTGGCCGCTGCCCGGCGGCTCGTTCGCGAAATGGTCCGGCACGTAGACGGACGAGAATCCCTGCTGCTCCGCGTTCTTCGCGAACTGGATCAGTTCGCGCGCGGGATGACCCGACAGTTGAAGAGCGAAGTCCATGGCGGACCGGCGTAGCACGACGTCGAAGCGGTACCCATCGGCGCTTCTGCGCGTCGGCGGCCTGTGCTCTACTCGCGCCGCGAATGGAGACCTCCTACTTCCACGCCGACGATGCGTTCGTTGCCGCTTCGCCGCGACGCTGCTTCGCGCTCGTGCGCGCGATCCGTCGTTACGCGGAGTGGTGGCGGCGTGTCCGCTGCGAGCCGCTCGGGACCGAAGCGGTTCTCGAGGTGGGAAGCCGTTTCCGTTTCAGCGGCGGGCCCGTGTCGTGGGTGATCGAGGTGAAGGACCTGCGGCCGCATCGGCGGATCGACCTCGAGTACGCCGAGGGCGACATGCTCGGTCCCGTCGCGTGGGAGTTCCTTCCCGAGGGCGAGGGGACGCGCGTGCGCTACGTCTATCGCGGCGTGCGACCGAACAGCGAGTACACGCGTGCTTCGTTCGAAAGCGGGCGTTCGCTGCGCCTGCACACCGAGGTGATGCAGAGCGATGCGTTCCTCGGTCTCCGTCGCGTGCTCGAGAGCGGCCTCGACGCGAGCGGCGGAGACCTCTTCACGACGCTCCTGACGCAGCGCGCGGTGCGCCGCTTTCGTCCCGATCCCGTGCCGGAAGCGGTCCTGCGCGAGATCCTCTCCGCCGCGACGCGCGCGCCGAGCGCGCGGAACGCGCAGCCCTGGGTCTTCGTCGCGGTGCGTGAGCCCGAGACGCGCGCACGGATCGCGTCGCTCTACGGAGGTCTCTGGGATCGCGCGAAGCAGTACACGGAGGCGAGCGGTGCGGATGCCGACATCGCAGAACGTCCCGGTTACGGCGCGATGATGCAGAGCGTGGATCACCTCGCGCGGCATCTCGCGGAAGTGCCGGTGCTCGTGATCGCGGGGCTCGACGTGCGCGCGCTCGGGCCGCTCGCCGATCCGGAGGGGCGGATCCGCTCGGACGCCGCCGCGTACGCTTCGATCTATCCCGCGGTGCAGAACCTGATGCTCGCGGCGCGCGGCCTTGGCCTCGGGACGACGCTCACGACCCTCGCGCTCGGCGCGGAGGACGAGCTTCGCGCGATCGTCGGCCTGCCGGCGCACGTGCACGTCCCCGCCCTGATTCCCCTCGGCTATCCGAAGCGGCCGTTTCAGCCATCGAGACGCCGGCCGCTCGCGGAGGTCGCCTTCGGCGAGCGTTGGGGTGCGAGCTTGGAGGATTCCTAAGCTCGTCTTCGAGAAGCGCATTGCGCTTCGCGGTGTTCCGACCTAGGACGGTGCCGCCGCTCCTGAGCTCGACCAGAGCACCCGACGCCACCTCCTCCGCGGCTCACCTACGGAAGGGTCGCACATGAATACGATTCGAGCTCGCGCGCGCCGGCAAGCCGGGCTTCCGCCGCGCCTCGGAAGCATTCTCGGCGCGCTGCTCTCGCTGCTCGTCGCGGGCGTGCCGCGGGCGCACGCGGGCGGCGTGGCGACGATGCTGCGCGACATCGATGCGTCGCCGGCACAGTTCAGCCCCGCCGGAGCGCCGGACCGGTCGCCGTGACGTTCACGCACGGCCAGGTGATCGACAGGACGGGCGCGAGCGCGCCTTGCGAGGGCGGAGGGAGCCGGCTCGTCTGCCGCTGAGACGCTACGCGCGCTGGCTCGAGACCGAGACGACCTCGCCCGTCATGTACGACGAGAGGTCGCTCGCGAGGAACACGATGACGTTCGCGACCTCCCACGTCTCGGCGGCGCGGCCGAACGCCTCGCGCGTCGTCAGCTCCTCGATCAATCCCGGCGGCGTCACCTTCGAGAGGAACTCGTGCACCGCGAGGCTCGGCGCGACCGCGTTGATGCGCACGCCGGCCGACGCCGCCTCCATCGCCGCACAGCGCGTGAGCGCCATCACGCCTGCCTTCGCCGCGGCGTAGTGCGCCTGTCCCGGCTGCGCGCGCCAGCCGAGGACGGACGCGTTGTTCACGATCACGCCCGCGCCCCGCGGTTGCATGTAGCGGAGCGCTGCGCGCGTCATGCGGAACGTGCCGTTCAGCGTGACGTCGAGGATCGTGCTCCACTGCTCGTCCGTCATGTCGACGAGGTTCGCGGTGCCGCCGAGGCCGGCGTTGTTCACCAGGACGTCGATCCGCCCGAGCTCCGCGGCCGCGCCGTCGATCAGGCCCTGCACGTCCTCCTCGCGCGTCACGTTGCACGTGCGGTGCGGCGTCGGCTTGCCGGAGATCTCCGTCAAGCGCTCCGCGGCGGCGGCGAGGCGGCGGTCGTGGATGTCGCTGATCATGACCGTCGCACCTTCCTCGACGCAGCGCTTCGCCGCCGAGAAGCCGATGCCGGTGCCGGCAGCTGCGGTGACGAGCACCGTCTTGCCAGCGAGGAGATTGCGACCTTCGGGATACGGGGGCGGAGACGGGGGCATGTCGAGGGCCTCTCTGCTTCGCTGCTTCGCTCAGGGCTTCTGCGGCTCGGCGCGCGGCTCGCGCGGCAGGCCGAGCGCGCGCTCGCCGATGATGTTGCGCTGGATCTGATTCGAGCCGGCGTAGATCGTGTCCGAGCGGGTGAAGAGATACATCGCCTGCAGCCGGCCGAGCTCGTAGGGCTCCGCTGCCGCGATCTCGCCCTCGGGCCCGAGCACGTCCATCGCGAGCTTGCCGAGGTTCCGGTGCCACGTCGCCCAGAAGATCTTCGTGATCATCGCTTCGCGGCCGAGGGACGCGCCGGTCTGCGCACCGCCGAGAACGCGGAGCGCGGTGAAGCGCATGATGCGAAGGCCCATCCACGCGTCGACGAGCCGTTGCCGCAGGACCGGATCCGCGGCGCGTCCGTTCTTCTGGGCGACCGCGAAGATCTCCGCGAGCTCGTTCGCGAAGAGGTTCTGCTGGCCGAGCGTCGAGGCGCCGCGCTCGAACGCGAGCGTGCCCATCGCGACCTTCCAGCCTTCGCCGCGCGCGCCGACGAGGTTCGCGGCGCTCGTGCGCGCGCCGTCGTAGAACACCTCGCTGAACTCGGACGTCCCGGTGAGCTGCACGATCGGGCGGATCTCGATTCCCGGCTGCTTCATCGGCACGAGGAGGTACGACAGCGCCTCGTGGCTCTTTGCCGTGGGCTCGCTGCGGCAGAGGACGAAGCACCAGTCCGCCCACTCCGCTCCCGACGTCCACACCTTCTGCCCGTGGATCACCCACTCGTCGCCGACGAGCTCCGCGCGCGTCTGCACGCTCGCGAGATCGGAGCCGGCGTTCGGCTCGCTGTAGCCCTGGCACCAGAGCTCGTCGCCGCGCTGGATCGCGGGGAGAAAGCGGCGCTTCTGCTCTTCGCTGCCGAACGCGATCAGCGTCGGCCCGAGGAGCGTCTCGCCGATGTGGCCGACGCGGCCGGGTCCGCCCGCACGCGCATACTCCTCGTAGAAGATGACCTGCCGTGTGAAGGAGAGGTCGCGTCCGCCGTGCTCGCGCGGCCAGCCGACGCACGTCCAGCCGGCTTCGCCGAGGCGGCGCTCCCACGCGAGGCGCTCTTCGAAGACGGCGTGCTCGTCGCCGGGGCCGCCGCGATGGCGGACCTGCGCGAACTCACCGGAGAGCTGCTCCTCGAGCCACGCCGCGATGTCGCGGCGAAAGGCTTCGTCCTCTGCGCTGAAATGAAGATCCACTGAGGAGGGGGTCCGGTTCGATGTGGCGCTTCTGCACCCAGGCTCGATCGAGCCTGGGTGCAGATACGTCGCATCGAACCGGACCCCGTGCAACCGCGCGCGATGCTCACGCTCACGTCGGCGTGGGCTCACACCGCGGTAACCGTCCGCCGCTACGACGCGTTGCAAGTGAACGTGAGCCGACCCGAGCACGGTGTGCCGGCCGGGTCGAAACCCTCGAGCTCACGTCTCGTCGCGGGTCGTCCGCGGACGTCTCCGCGGCACCCGAGCGAGCATCCCCTTGCTCGCAGCAGCCTCGCGCGGCAAACCCCCCAAAGTCGCGCGGGGCTGCTTGCGTCTTGCGATCACACTTCGTGCAGGGCCGGCAGGATCTCCGCGCGCAGCAGGTCCTCGGCGCGGCGGCGCACGTCGGGATCCGCGTCGAGCGACGGTCCGATCACGACGAGCCGCTCGACGCCCGTCGCGGTGATCTCGCGAAGCCGTCGGATGCACTCCTGCGGCGGGCCGACGATCGCGAAGCGGCGGATGAAGTCGCGATCGAGCGCCTGCGAGTGCGAAGCTTGGTTCATGGTGTGCTTGTCGCGCTCGTAGGTGTCGTGGAGGCGCTGGAACACGGCGCGATCCTCCGGCTTCTGGCCCTCCCCACGGCTTCCCGCCATGCCGGAGAAGTGCGCGAAAGCGCCGACGCCGCCGCGGAGGGACTCGATTGCGGCTTCGACGTCCTCGTGCGGCGCGACGTTCACGTAGCAGCCGAACGTCAGCGGCTCCGCGGCGAGGCTCGACGCCGCACGTGCGGCGCGTGCGCGGTCCATCGCCCAGCGGAGGCGTTCCGGATCCGCGCCGACCGCGAGCGAGATTCGATCCGCGACACGCGCGGCGACCGAGATCACGCGCGCGCCCGTCGCCGCGACGTCGACCGGCACCGGTCCGAAGCGCGCACGATCGAGCCAGCGCAGGCGGCTCGCGTGGCCGCCGACGTCGACCTCCTCGCGCCGCAGGTAGCCGCGCACGCGCCGCAGGAACGTCTCGAAGGCGGCGACCGGCGCCGGCTCGAGGCCGATCTGGAAGAGCGCCGAGTCGCCGCGCCCGACGCCGAGCACCGCGCGTCCGTGCGACGCCTCGTTCACCGTCGCGATCGCCGTCGCGGCCACGGCGGGATGACGCGTGACGGGATTCGTCACGCCGGTCGCGAGCCCGAGCCGCTCGGTGACCGCGGCCATCTGCGCGAGCGCGATGAACACGTCGCCCGTCAAGTTCTGCGAGTCGGCGACGTACGCGCCGTCCCAGCCGGCCTCCTCGAGCCGCTGCGCGAGCCGCACGCAGACGCCGGGCTCGGGAAAGATCAGCCGCCAGGCTCCGACGCTCATGCGCGACCTCTATCGTGATCTCGCGTGCCCGGCCAACCCGCCGCGCGGGATCAGGGCAGGAAGGAGCAGACGTACTCGCAGATCCCCTCGCGGACCTCGATGTCGAAGCCCGACTTCGCGGGGACCGAGAACTCCTGCCCGGCGGCGTAGTCGGCCTTCGTCGTGCTGCCGTCGAGCTTGACGGTGCACGCGCCGGCGACGATCTCCATCCGCTCGGCCGCGTCGGTCCCGAAGTGGAAGGAGCCGGGGTGGATCAGGCCGAGCGTCTTCTTCGTGCCGTCGGCGAAGAGGATCGAATGGCTGACGACCTTGCCGTCGAAGTAGACGTTGGCCTTGGTCTGCGCGGTGACGTTCTCGAATTTCTCGGGTGCGGGCATGAGGGGATCTTCGCGGAAGAGGACGACGGATCGCAAGCGCGAGCGGCGCTCAGCGGAGAGCGGCGATGGCGCGTGCCGCCGCCGCGTCGTCGGACGGGTCCTCCGGCACCGGGAACACGAGCACGTCCGCAAGTCCGCCGTACCACTCGCGGAGCACGGCCGGCAGGTCTTCGTACGGCGCGCTCGGCACGAACGCGTCCAGCATCTCGTCCGTGACGAGGTCCGTCATCTCGCTCCAGCGCTTCTCGCGCGTCCGGCGGTGGAGCTCCTCGCCGCGCTCGCGCCAGCCGAAGAGCTCCAGGCTCGGCCAGTAGGCGGGCGTCGAGAACAGGAACGCGAGGTTCTTCCGCTTCTCCTCGCGGACCGTGCGGACCGCGGCGTCGTCGCGGCCGGTCGCGCAGATCGGTGCGACCTTGAGAACGATGGAAGAAGCCTCTCGGCCCGCTCGAGCGGCGCCGTGCGCGAGGCGCGGACGGATCACCTCGCGGAGGTAGCGCGGGTGCGTGTTCGTCGGATGCGTCACGAGCCCGTCCGCGACCTCGCCCGCGAGCGCGATCATCTTCGGGCCGACCGCGCCGAGGATCACCGGCGGCGGCGCACTCGCGAGCTTCTCTGGTGCGAAGAACGGTTGCATGCGCGTCAAGCGGTAGTGCTCGCCCTCGAAGCAAAGCGGCGTCCCGTCCGCCCAGCAGGCGAACGTCGCGCGGAGCGCGCCGACGAACTCGCGCATCCGCTCGATCGGCGGCGACCATGCGACGCCGTACCGGTCCTCGACGTTTCCGCGCACCTGCGCGCCGAGGCCGAGCTCGAAGCGTCCGCCGGAGAGAGATTGCAGGTCCCACGCCGCCATCGCGACCGCCATCGGGCTTCGCGCGAACGCGACGAGAACGCTCGTCGCGACGCGGATTCGCTGCGTCCCCTGAAGGGCGAGCGTCGCCGCGATCACGCCGTCGTGGACGGCCTCGGGCAGGTTCAGGCCGTCGTAGCCCATCGCCTCTGCGCGACGCGCGTGCTCCGCGACGGCGGCGGGTGCGAGACGCTGGCTTGCGTTCGCGTAGACGAGCATGCGTCGCCTCAGCCGCTTTCCGCGGCGACGTCGTACTTCCGCATGTAGGTCGCGAAGCGCTCGCGCAGCGCGGCGCGCTCGAGACCGAAGTCCTCCGGCGCGTACGGATGCGCGCCGTGCTTCGCGCGCGGCTTCGCGGCGAGGTAGGCGCGCATGCGCTCTTCGGCGACCTCCGTGAGCTCGAGGCCGAGTCGCTCGTACGTTCTGCGGATCGTGCCGAAGGGATCGCTGATCAGCTCGTGGTAGTGCAGGTCGACGATCTGCGAGTCCGGGATCTCGCCCGTCGCGCGCTGCTCGATCACGCGGTCGAGCCCCGCGGCCATCCCCATCGCGAGCTGGCGCCCGAGGGCGACGGCATCGACCCGATCGCGGCGCATGCGCCGCAAAGTCGCCATCAGGCTCGCGGTCGACGGCACCGTCTTCGCGGGATCGCGATGCGTCAAGATCAAGCGTGCGTCCGGGTACACCGCAAAGAGCGCCGGCAGCACCGAGAGATGGCTCGGCGCCTTCAAGAGCCAGCGAAGGGGGTCCGGTTCGTTATCGCGCATCTGCACCCGGGCTCCACTGAGCCTGGGTGCAGATACGCCAGAACGAACCGGACCCCATTTGAAGCCGAGGAGCTGGAGCTGGTCGCGATGGAAGCGGAACGCGGGACGGAGGTCGTGCGTCGCGAGCCAGACCGCGTAGCTCGGCACGTCGAGGACGCCCGAGAAGTGGTTCGAGCGGAACTCGTGCGCCATCAGGAAGATGCACTCGAGCGGCAGCGCGCCGCCGTTCTCGTGCATCGTCTTGTACTCGGGCGCGACGTCGTGCCAGAGCGTCACCTCGCGATCCGCGCGCTCGATGCGCGGATCGGTCTCGAACGTCGCGGGCTCGGGCGGCGGCACCGAGTACATGACCTCCCACGCGCGCGGGCTCCGGTGGGCCGGATCCTGCGCGAGGAGCTCGTGCAGGATCGACGTTCCCGAGCGCGCCGTGCCGGTGATCACGATCGGCGCGCGGACCGGGATCTCCGCGATCTCCGGATGCCGCTTCCGCGTCTCGACGATGCGGAGGCGGTTCTGCAGGAGCCGCGCGATCTCGGAGTGCGTGAGAACGCGTCCGACGAGGTTCAGGTCCGCCTCGCGCGCGATCGCTTCGAGAAGGACCGCGTACGCCTCGCGCCACGAGTCGTCCCCGAAGTCGTCGAGCCCCGTCGTGCGAACCGCGTCCTCGATCAGACGAGCTCCGTCGATCGGGACGACGTGCGAAGCGCCGCCGAGGCTCTCGCCCACCGTGTTGAAAGCCTCGACCCACGAGGGCCGCGGAGGAAGGTGGCTCATCGGCGGAACCTCCGGGTGATCCCCGCACGCCGCTTCTCGATCTGCGCGCGCCGCTCGGCGGCGCCGAACGCGGGCGTCGTCTTTCCGAGCTCCGTCCGCAGTGAAGCGAGCGGCACGGCACGCGCGGTCGGCACGGGCACGGTCCGCGCCCAGATCCAGCGATACGAGAGGAGCCCGCTCTCGCGTCCTTCGGTGTCGAGCCAGTTCGGGATCCCGGGATCCTCCGCCGAGACGACGAGGCGGAAGCGTCCGTCGTCGTCGACCTGCATCTGCTCGCCGTTCAAGCTCGCGACGCGATTCGCGATGTCGAGCGACTCGAACCAAGGCGTCGAGTAGAGCTGCATCGACCAGTAGCGCGCTTCCGGCCGATCGCACTCGACGAGGAGGCCCTCGCCGGGCGCGAGATGCCACCAGCCGCCGCCGTAGAGGATGTCGGCCGCGCCTCCGGGAACGGATCGCGGCGGCGTCAACCGGTTCTCGCCGATGTCGGTGCGGCGCTGCTCGAGATAGTTCCGCCAGTAGACGACGCTGCGCTCGACCCACTCGGCGGCGCGGTCGAGGCCTTCCGCGACGCGCGCGGAAGAGAGCGGCCCGGCGGCGCGGCCCTCGTTGCCGACGCGCTCGATCGTGACCGAGGGCGCTGCGTCGCTCTCCCAGTCGGTGACGTAGAGCCGCAGAAGGACGTGATCGACGTCCGGATGGAGCGGCACGTGGTTGCGCGCCCCGTCGCTCCGGCCTGCGTTCGACTCGGCTTCCGGCACGAGAAGCACCTCGAGCGTGCCGTCCGGTGCGACCTCGAGCTCCGCCAGGCTTCGCTCGGCGAAGACGCGATAGCGATCGAGCTGCATGTCGCCCTCGGGCGTCGAGAGGATCACCTCGCGCAGGCCGCGCGTGTCGAGGCGGATGCGATACGTTCCCTTCGGGTCGATCTTCGCGCGGAGGTAGTGGTTGTCGGCGTTCGGCCCGCCCCACTTCACGACGTCGTCGTCGTAGCGATGGAACGCCGGGAAGTCGGGATCGCCGAACTCGACGAACCACTGCACGGCGTACGTCGTCAGCCTGGTGAGATGACGCAGCCCCTCGGCGCGCGAGCGCGGATCGGACGGGAAGTCGGCCTCGTGGATCCGCTCGCCGACGGCCTTCAGGCGGTCGCAGAAGGCCGACCAGGCCGCTTCCGTCGTCGTTTCGCTCACGCGGCGGGTGTATCGGAGGCGAGCGGCTTCCGGAAGCGGTTGACCGGAGCGTGGTTCCCAGGCTCTCTCGATCCAGACCCTCGAATGACCACCTCCGAGTCACCGAGTCGCGACCGCGCCAGGCCACCCTTCGAGACCACACGGACGGGGCGAGCGCGAGCCCTTCTCTCGCTCGCTCTCCCCTGCCTCATCGTGGTCGGCGCGTTCGCCGCCTGGGTCTGGTCGCACCGCGTCGGTCTGCGGGAGACCGCGAGCCGGCGCGTCGTGATCGAGCGCAAGCTCCTGCCGCGCCTCGAGCAGTGGCAGAGCGGGCGCGACGGTCCCGGTTTCCGCGTCGCTTTCTTCGGGGACTCTCTTTCGATGGCGGCGCGCGGAGTTGGAAAGCGTCGCCGCGGTCCCGACCTCACGGGTCTTCTCGAGCAAGGATGGTCGGCTCGAGGCGCGCAAGCCGACGTCTTGCCGCTCACGCACATGGCCTTCCGGCCGATCCATCTCTACTACCTCCTCGAGGACGTTCTCGCGGGGAAGCCCGATCTCGTCGTCGTCGAGCTGAACCTGCGCGTCTACTCTGCGGCGCTGCGATATCAGGGCATCGAGAAGTTCGAGCCGCTGTCGCGGCGGCTCTCGTTTCGGAGCCAGCTCGCGGCGGGCGACATCCTCGGCAAGGAGGATCTCTCGGCGCTCGATCCGACGCTCCACTGGGCGAAGGAGCGCGTCGGACTGCTCTACGTTCCGGAGGGCGCGCGTCTTCGCGGCCAGGAGTGGTTGAACGCGGCGAGCGATTGGCTCACGGGAGCGCTCGCGATCCCCGGCTCCTCGTCGACCGCCCGAAGCGATCGAGAGACGGCGCTCGCCGAGTACGGAGGCGATCCCTCGGAAGAGCCGATGGCGGAAGTCGGCCGGCTCGTCCTCGAGCGGCTACGCGACGCCGGCGTCCCGGCTCTCTTCTACGTCTCGCCCGTCGACGTGGAGAGGCTCGAACGCCTCGGCGTCTCCGGCGATCTCGACCTCGAGCAGGGAATCGAGAAGCTGCGCAACCGGATCGGTGCGAGACCCGAGGAGTGGCTCGATCTGCACGATCGCCTTCCCTCGAGCGCGTTTCGGGACTGGCAGAATCACCTCGAGAAAGACGGCCTTCGCGTGGTAGCGAGCGCGCTCGTCGAAGCGGGATCGGCGGCCGCGAAGACGAACGCGAAGACGAGCGCGAAGACCGCGAAGACGGCGACGCCCGCGCTGAAGCAGGGCTCCGAGACGGTCGCTCCCTCGGACGACGCTCGTCCTTCGCCGGCCGCGAGCACCGCGGATCGTCCGAACATCGTCCTCCTGATCGGCGACGACCACGGCTTTCCCTACTTCGGCTTCATGGGAAGCGAGATCGTGCGCACCCCGAACCTCGACTCGCTCGCGCGCGCCGGCACGGTCTTCCCGATGATGCACAACACGGCGAGCCTCTGCGCACCCTCGCTGAACACGCTTCTCACCGGCTTCTATCCGGTGCAGTGGAGGCATCGACTGCAAGCGCTTCGCGCCTCCGGACGTTCGACGTGGAGGCGCACGGCGATCGAGCGGGTTGCGACGCTGCCGCGCGTTCTCGGCCGGGCCGGCTACGAGAGCTTCCAGGCGGGGAAGTTCTGGGAGGGCACGTACGAGGTGGCGGGATTCACGAAGGGGACCGTCGACGATCCGCTCGTCGCGCGCGCCGGCGGCGATCTCCGCTTCGGCCGCGAAGGGATCCAGCCCGTTCTCGACTTCATCGACGAGAGCAACGACCGCCCGTTCTTCGTCTGGTTCGCGCCGATGATCCCGCACGTCCCTCTCGATCCACCGGAGCGCTTCCTCGCTCTCTACCGCGAAGCGGGGCTGTCGGATCAGGCGCAGCGGTACTACGCGAGCTGCTCGTGGTTCGACGACCTCGTGGGCCAGCTCGTGCGTCACCTCGAGAGCCGCGGCCTGCGCGAGCGCACCTTGATCGTCTATCTCTCCGACAACGGCTGGGAGCAGGCGCCGCACGCGAAGCTCGCGGGGGCAAAGGCGAAGGGCACGTTCCACGAGCAGGGGGTCCGCTCGCCGCTCGTGTTCCACTGGCCCGGTCGGGTGCCCGCGGGTCGAGTGGACGATCGTTTCGTCTCGTCGATCGACGTTTTTCCGACGCTCGCGGACTACGGCGGCGCTGCGATGCCGCCCGGCCGCATGGGCATCGACCTCCGTCCGTCGATCGAAGGAGGCTCGGCGCCGAAGCGATCGGTCCTGATCGGAATGCACGAGTGGCAAAGCAAGGGAAGCGCGGCGAAGGAGATCTCGTACTACCTCCGGAGCCCCGAGTGGCACTACATCTGGAAGGCGACCGCTGGCTCCGACGAGCTCTACGACAAGGCGCGCGATCCGGACGAGACCCGGAACGTCGCTTCCGAGCACGCCGCCGTGATCGCGGACTTCCGCCATCAGATCGACGCGTGGGAGCGCGAAGCGATCTCGACGCTGCAGAAGGTCCGCGGCTCTGACGCGGCCGGCTCGCAGGCGAGCCCGTGAAGTGAAAAGCGCGGCTACGCGCCGGGCGTGTACGCGACCATCACGCGGCTTCCGTCCTTGAAGCCGGTGCGGAAGCCCGCCTCGTGGCGCTTCCATCCCTCGGGGTACTTCTTCGCGAAGACCTCGAACATCTTCTCCTGCAGCTTCGGATCGTCGACGAGGGCGCCCGTCGCGTCGAACGAAGGCCCCTCGCGCGAGCCGACCCAGATCTTCGATTGCGGCCGGCCCCACTGGATGCGCTTGACGCGCCACGAGGTCGGACGCGTTCCGACGTAGACCTTGCCGCCCTCGTACATGAACCAGATCTCGGCCTTCTCGCCGAGCTCGCCGTCCTTCCGCGTCGAGGCGATGTAGACGTACTCCGACGTCTCGAGCGCCTTCTCGGTCGCGGGTGCGAGTGCCGCGGCGACGCCGATCGACGCTTCGAGCACGAGCGCGATCGCGAGGGAGTAGACGAGAGCGGCGTGCCGCCACGTTCGATTCATCGAAGGAGGGTTTCGCATCGCGGCCACGCTATCACGATCCCCGGGAGCGTCCAGGCGACGCTACGCGGGATCGTCGGAGCCGCGTCCGCCGGTGACGCGAAGGAGCCGGTCGACCACCTTCTTGCTCATGCGATCGATCGGCTCGGTCAGGCGCACGATCTGCTCGAGGCTCCGGTTCGCGGCTGCGATCTGCTCGCTGGTCGACGCCATCTCCAGCTTCGCGTCTTGCGCGATCTCGGCGATGGCCCTCGTGCCGTCGACGAGCCGGTCCGCGACCGTCGCCATCTTGTCGAGCTGCTCCATCATGCGCTGCACCTGATCCGCGAGGAGCGTCAAGTGCGTCCGCGTCTCGGCGATCAGCGCGTTCGTCTCGCGGAGGCTCTGCTCGAGCGCGACCGGAAGCTCGGCGAGAGCGCGCGCGGATCGCCCCAGCTGCCAGACCAGCTCGAACGGGGCGCTGAGGAAGGACGTCATGGGCGAGCCTGCGGCGCTTCTTTGTATCGACCGTCGGCAGAGTCGAGTCAAAGAGAGGGAGGGTCGTGCCCCGAGCCCGCCGGAATCCGCGAAGCTCGCCGATCGCGCAGCCCGGATCGGATTGCGGCTCGTCTTTTCGAGCCGCTAAGGAACGGAACGACCCGACGCGAGCCGAGGCGCCGCCGCTGGCCGACCCTCGTCGGCGCACTCCTCGTCGGTGTCGTCGCCGCCGCGAGCGCGCTTCCCGCCGTGCTCGCGCAGTGGCGCGGAACGCCCGATGCGATCGGCTACGTCGCCGCGGCCAATGCGCTCGCGAGCGGCCGCGGACTCGTCGACCCGATCGTCTACACGAGCTACCTCCCCGAGCTGCGGCCCCCGGCACCGGCGTGGGTCATCCGGCCGCCGGTGTTTCCGGCTCTGCTCACCTTGCCGATCCTCGCAGGCGCGAGCTGGACGGAGCTCGCCGTCGTCCACGTCCTCTGGGCGAGCGTGATCGGAGCGGCTTCGGTGCTCGTCGCGCGCCGCACGATGTCACTGTCGAGCGCCGTCGCGGTCGGGATCGGCATCTCCTGCCGGCGTCGTCGCCGCGGCGATCGGGGACAATCTCGCGCGCTGTGGGCGGGCGCTGTTTCTCGAGTCGCGCTATCTCTTCGTCGGCTGGATCGCGGTTCCCGGAGCTCTCCTGGCGCTCTTCGGAGCCGGCGCGCACTCGTACGAGCGCCGGTTCGCCGCGTGCGCCGGGCTTCTCCTGCTGGCGACCGCGCTCGCCGCGTACGGCGGGTACTCGTGGCGCTATCCGCTTCCGAGCGTGGTCTGCTTCTGGTTCGCCGCGATCGGAGCCTTCGACGACGTCCTCGGTCGCACGCCGCTCCCCGCGCGAGCCCTCGTGCGCACGCTTCCCCTCGCCGTGGTCGTCCTCGCGTGGACCTTCGCCTTCGCGTCGCAGGCACCGCTCCTTCGGGCGGATTGGGAGTCGTATCGATCCGTCGGGACGCGGCGTCTCGTGCATCCGGGCGACGCGGCCGCACGCGAGCTCTGCGGAGCGCTCGAGCCGGATGCGGTGGTGGCCTCCGAGGATCCGTGGCATCTTCATCTCTGGTGCGGAAACGCCGGCGTGCTCCTGCCGCGCGATCTCGAGACGGCGGATCTGGCGGAACGCTGGCTCGCGCGGAAGCGACCCGGGTACGTGATCGCGGACGGCTCTCCCGAGCTGCGATTCCTGGAGTGCTCCGCGCGGCTCGAGCCGGTCGCGCGGAGCGGAGAGAACACGGCCTATCGCTTCGTCGGCGCGCCCCCGGAAAGTCGTCCCTGGCGAGCGCCGCCCGCGCCGGCGAGGCTCGGCGGGAGCCAGAGCTCGTAGCGAGGCGAGTCTGCCGGACCGGCGACCTGCCAGCCGGCACGAAGCAGGGTTCCCTGCATCTCGCCGAGCCAGGGTGCGCCTCCCGCGAGGACGACGGCTGCGAGGCGGTCGTTCCGGAGCGACTCCGCGAGGCGCGCGCGCGAAGAAGGACGGCGCCGCGTGCCGGCGACGTAGGCTTCGAGATCGAGCCGCCGCTCGTACTCGTCCCGCGCAATCTGCGGAGAGAGGACGTAGAGATAGACCTTCCGGACGACGAGCGGACGCGGCGGCTCGTGGAACGTCGTCGTCCACTGCGCGACGCTCTCGGGCGCGAGGACCGCGTCGCCCGCCGCGGTGTGCTCGGTGAGCGCTCGCGCGACAGCGTGCTCCTCCTCGTACGGAGACTGCGCGAAGGGATCGAGCGACGGCGGCCACGCGGGGAGAACGCGGGGCGAGCTCAGGACGATGGCGCCGACCAGAAGGCAGGTCGCGCTGATCGCGGCGACTCTCCACCCCCGCGCTCTCCGCTCGCTCCAGAGGATCGGCGCGATCGCCACCATCGCGACGCAGAGCTGTGCGGGAAAAACGCGAAAGGCACGCCAGTACGTCGTCTTCCCGGTGACCGAGGCGGCGATCCAGGGCGAGAGAAGAGGGCTCACGAGAAGGACGACGCACGCGAGCACGAGTGCGAGAACGACACGGCGCGCGAGTCCGCTCGTCGCGAGAGGGATCGCGAGAGCGGTCGCTGCGAAGCACGTCCACTGGAGCGCGGCGCTACCGAGACCGTGACGCACGGCGCCCGCCCACATCCCCGAAGCCGCGGTAGCGGACAGCTCCGGCAGACTCGCGAGCTGTGCCCGCGACGCGGGAAAGAGAAGAAGCCCGACGAAGACGAGATAGGCCGACGCCCCGAGACCGATCGCCCATCGGCGGGTCGTGTCGCGCTCGGGGCGCCAGAGCGCCGTCAGCGTCGCCGCCGCAATCGGCGGTGCCGCCCAGAGGCCGGTCGCGCTCAAGCCGATCGCGGCGACCTGCGCTGCGGCGAGCCGGAGCCAGCGTCGCGCGGTCGGGCGAGCCATGTAGTCGACCGCGTACGCGACGACGAGCGGAATCGCGACGAGGAAGAGGCTCGCCTTCCCGTGACGAAGCGCGCGCACGCCGGAGAACGGGCCCGTCGCGGTTCCGAAGGAGAGGACGAGCATGACTCCGAGGATCCACGGCCACCACGCTCCGCCGACGCTCCGCGCGAAGCGCGCGTGCGCGAGAACGCAGAGCATCCCCAGCACGAACGGGAGGACGCGATACACGACGACGTCCGCCGGGAGGGAGAAGAGCCACGCGGCCGCGGCCGCCGCGGCTTCCAGCGAGTGCAGCCTGTAGACGGGAAAGAGCGGGCCGGTGCCGGCGATGCCGTGCATCGTGTCGGTCTGGAAGATCGGCGCTTCGGGATGATCCACGGGCGCGACGACGAGGTTCACGTAGCCGGAGTCGTCGGGGTTCGGCTCGACGTACGCCGTCGCGAGAAGTCCGCCGGCAAGAGCGAGGAGGAGGACGGCTCGATCGCGGCGCGCCTCGAGATCGTGATTCACGCCGCGGTATGGGGCGACCGCCGGAATCCAGTCGCGAAGCGAAGCCGCAGCCGCCGCGACCGCGTACGCCGCGAGCGCTCTCCACTTGAGCTCCGGCGAGATCGGCAGGAGCCCGGCGCCGGCGACCGCCGCCGCGGCGAACAGCCAGAGCCCGAAGTGCCGATCGATCGCGCCGCGCTCGAGCGCCGTCGTCTCCGCGGAGGAGGGGCTCGCGATGGGCTGCTGCGAAGTCGAGCTCGTGCTCGGTCGTGACCGCCGGAGCGTCGCGCACAGCGCCGCGAGAGCCACGAGCACGACGAGGCCCGCCGGCACCAGCACGCGAAACGGCAGCGCGAGCGCGATCGCCGCCTGGCAGACGAGCGTCCACGCGGCGAACCCGACCGCGAAGCCGTCGACGATGCGGTCGGAGAGTCGCCGCTCGGTCATGCGTCGTCGACCGCCCCGCTCGGTCATGCGTCGTCGACCGCCCCGCTCGGTCTAGACGTAGCGCAGGCTCTTCGCCGCGGCGGTGAGCTCGTCGCGAAATCGCGGATGCGCGAGCTCGATCAGGGCCCGCGCTCGCTCGGCGGTGCTCTTCCCCTTCAGGCACGCCGCGCCGTTCTCGGAGACGACCCAATGCACCTCGGTGGCGCCGTCGGGGATCATCGCAGCTGCTTCGTCCGCGGTGCGAAGCTTCGCGCGATAGGATGCGTTGCCGCTCGGCATCGGATCTCCTCCCGGCATCGTCGGGATGCCTCGCCCTCCTACTGCGGCGCGGAACGGCGCGCCAGCGCTCACGGTGCGGGCGTCACTCGGGCGGGCGTCCTTCCGGCGGCGGCAGCGAATCGACGAGGGGTGCCAGCTCCGGCGTGAACTCGATCTCGTAGAGCACGGCTCCGGCTCGCGCGAGGCGCGGGTTCAAGAACCAGTCCATCGCTTCACCGGGCTCGATGTCGCGCACGCGCTTCGCCACGAGCCCCTGGCGGAGGCGCGTCAGCGGCGCCAGGTCGCCCTCCGGAAGGAGGTAGAAGACGTGCCGCCCGCGCCGCTTGTGGAACGTCGCGAGGCGTCCGGGCCCGACCCCGAGCAGGTCGAGCTCCGAATCGTAGAGCGCCCGCGCGTGCGTGTAGTGCGACAGGTTCTCGCCCGGGCGTCCGAGCGACGGCGACGTGATCACGATCGACCCGGGCGGGAGCAGGCTCTCGATCCGGTGGCGCGCGCGCACGATCTGGTACTCCTGGTACGGGTCGCGCGAGCCGCTTCCGCTCGCGACCTCGAAGAGCCCGAGGGCCGCGAGCGCGACCGCGGGCGCGATCACCGCGACGCCCGCGAGCCGCTCGGCGAGGGCAGGAGAGAGCGAGAGAGCCGCGACCGCGGCTGCGACCACGAGGACGACGGTTGCGGGCATTCCGGGCGCGGGAAGAGACGGAAGAAGCCCGGCCACGCAGAGGAGCGCCAGCGCGAGCGCGACGAAGACCGCGACCTTCCAGAGGACGTGGCTCTCGCGCGCCGCAGCGTTCCGGCACAGGACGACGCAGCCCACCGCGGCGAGCGGGATCAGGCACAGGGAAACGCCCGCGAGATAGCGCGCGTCCGGATGCGACCAGCAGCTGTAGAAGATCGTCGCCGTGATCGCGTAGGGGGCGAACGCAGCCGCGAGCAGACCGCGTCTACGGATCGCCCAGCCGAGCCCGAGCACCGCGGCCAGGATCAACCAGCCGAAGGAGGCTTCGAGGAGCGCCAGGTTCCCCGGCAGCGTCCCCGCGAGGTGCGAGAACCGAAAGCCGCCTCCCGCGGGCACGACCGAAGAAGCGTATGCGGAGGACGGCCCGAGCGCGCTCCACAGAAGCCCGAACTCCGAGCCCTGCGTGAACGAGAGCGGGTGCCCGAGCGTCGCCTGGTTGTAGGCGAGGAGCGGGGCGACGCCGAGGAGGAACGTCGGCACGGCGAACGCGAGGTCGCGAAGCCGCTCGCGGCGCACGAGCGCGACCGCGGCGAGCGAGCTTCCGTAAAGCAGCGCATCGGGGCGGATCACGCACGCGAAGCCCATCGCGAGCCCGGCCCACCCGAAGCGCCCGCTCGCCGCCGCGAGCACCGCGAGGAACCCGAGGAGGTGCGCCGGAAGATCGCGCGCGACCGTGATGCCCCAGAGGTGCACGTCCGTCGGAAGGAGGAGAAGGAGCCACACCGCGGCCGCCGCGCAGGCGGCCGCGAACCCCCGACCCGTGGGCCGCAGCAGCACGTGGACGAGCCACGCGAGCAGCACGAAGACGACGAGGTAGAGAAGCGGGTTCAGCGCGTGCTCGCCGCGATCGCCCGCGATCGCACCCGCGACCGCGAGAAGCGCCGGGAAGCCCGGCGGATACCGCGAGATCAGCTCTCCGTCGCGGAGGAGGTAGGTCTGCGCGAGAGCGTCACGCGTCCCCGCCTTTGGGATGACGTCGTACACGAAGTCGTGGTGGGAGATGCCGCCGTCGCGAAGCGCATGCGCGAGGGTGAGGAACGCGTACTGGTCGCTCGCGAGATACCAGGTGTTGAGCCGCTCGAGGCCGCGAATCGAGATCGCGAGGCCGAGAAGGATCACTCCGAGGGCCACGACCGCGACCCATCGATCCGAGAGCCTTCGCTTCATGCGCGCTGCGGACCAGGCGCGCGCCTGGCTCCGGCCCGATTTCTACCCCGACGCTCCTGCTGCGGCTAGCCGTCCGACCGCAGGCTTGCGCCGGCCGTCCGCTTGCGCTCGAACTCGTCCAAGATGGGCGACACGCGGCACGCGCGGCGGCTCACGCGCATCGTCGCGACGATCGGTCCGGCGAGCGATTCGGCGGAGCGGATCGACGCGTTCCTCGCGGCCGGCATGGACGTCGCTCGGCTCAACTGCGCGCACGCCACGCCGGAGTACCTCCGGCGCATCACGGCGACGCTCCGGGAGCGCGCGGCATCCCGTTCGCGGCCGCTCGCGATCCTGGCGGATCTCGCGGGGCCGAAGCTCCGGATCGGCACGTTCTCGGCAGGCCCGGTCGAGCTGCACGAGGGCGACGCGTTCACGCTGACGACGGAGCCCGTCGTCGGAGATGCGCACCAGGTCTCCGTGAGCCACTCCGATCTGCCGGACGAGGTGCAGCCGGGCTCGCCGATCTATCTGAACGACGGACTCGTGCGGCTCGAGGTGGTCGCCGTCGAGCCGCCGCGCGTGCGCACGCGCGTTCTCGTCGGCGGTCCGATCGACGATCGGAAGGGCCTCGCGGCCCCGACCGCCGGCGTTCGCGTTCCGTCGCTGACGGAGAAGGATCGTCGCGACCTCGAGGTCGTCGTGCGTATCGAGGTCGACTACGTCGGGCTCTCGTTCGTGCGCTCGGCGCGCGACGTCCGCGAGCTCCGCGAAGCGATCGCAGCCCTGCGCGGCGCGGCCGGAATCGTCGCGAAGATCGAGAAGGCGCAGGCAGTGGAAGGAATCGACGACGTGGTGGACGCGAGCGATGCGATCATGGTCGCGCGCGGCGACCTCGGCGTCGAGCTGCCGATCGAGGACGTCCCGATCTTGCAGAAGCGGATCCTCGCGGCGTGCCGGAGGAAGGGAAAGCCGGCGATCACCGCGACGCAGATGCTCGAGTCGATGGTGCACGCGCCGATGCCAACACGCGCGGAGGTGACCGACGTCGCGAACGCGGTCCTCGACGGAACGGACGCGGTGATGCTCTCGGGCGAGACCGCGATCGGCGCGCACCCGGTCGCTTCGGTGCGGATGATGGACCGCGTGATCCGGAGCGCGGAGGCCTACGAGCGTCCCGGCGTCGCGCCCGACGTGATCTCGCGAAATCTTTCGATCGCGGATGCAGTCTCTCGAAGCGCTTGCGCCGCGGCGGAGTCCGCCGGTGCCGCGGCGATCGTCGCGTTGACGGCAACCGGCTCGACGGCGCGCTCGCTCGCGCGCTGGCGGCCGCGTCAGCCGATCGTCGGCGTCACTGCGGACGTGCGCGCTTGGCGGGCCCTGAGCCTCGTCTGGGGCGTCGATCCGATTCTCGTCGACGACCTCGGCGACGACTTCGAAGCGGCGTGCGAGCGCGCAGCGAAGCGGGCGCGCGCGCGGCTCGGTCTCGCTCCCGATGCGTGCATCGTGGTGACGGCGGGCTTGCCGTTCTCGCGCGACGCCCGCACGAACACCCTCCGAGTCCTTTGCTAGTGCACCGCCGTCGAGATAGCGTCAACATCTTACCGCCCCTCGACGCCCCTCGCGGCGTCACACCTCCTCGAAATATGCCAGATATTCCTTCGTCGGCGTTCCTTGCGAGGGACGCCGAT
>VGTG01000102.1 GCA_016874795.1 Deltaproteobacteria bacterium
GTCGGGCTCTGCCCGATGGGGGAGAGGGGCGGCGCCCCTCTCTGTCGAAGATCCTCTCGTCCTCGGCGGGCGCTCGTACCGCTCGCGTCTCATCGTCGGGACGGGGAAGTACAAGGACTTCGAGGAGACGCGCCGCGCGATCGACGCGAGCGGCGCCGAGATCGTGACCGTCGCGGTGCGCCGCGTGAACATCACCGATCCGGGCAAGGAGAACCTGCTCGACCACGTCCCGCTCGACCGCTTCACGATCCTGCCGAACACCGCCGGCTGCACGACCGCGCAGGAGGCGATCCGCACCGCGATGCTCGCGCGCGAGGCGGGCGTCGGCGACCTCGTCAAGGTCGAGGTGATCGGCGACGAGAAGACGCTCTTTCCCGACGTGCCGGCGACGCTCGAGGCGTCGCGCGTTCTCGTCGAGGAAGGCTTCGTCGTCCTTCCGTACGTGATGGACGACCCCGTCGCGTGCCGGCGGCTCGAGGACATGGGCTGCGCCGCGGTGATGCCGCTCGCTGCACCGATCGGCTCGGGGCTCGGGATCCGGAATCCGTACAACCTGAAGATCATCCTCGAGCAGAGCCGAGTGCCGGTGATCGTCGACGCCGGCGTCGGCTGCGCTTCGGACGCGGCGCGCGCGCTCGAGCTCGGCTGCGACGCGGTGCTGATGAACACCGCGATCGCGGGCGCGGACGATCCCGTCGGGATGGCGACCGCGATGCGGCTCGCCGTCGAGGCGGGACGGCTCTCGTTTCGCTCCGGGCGGATCGCGCGGAAGCTCTACGCGACCGCTTCGAGCCCGATCGAGGGGATGCTCGACTGAAGCGAGCGCCGTTCTCGCCGCCGATCCTCCTCGTCACCGACCGGAAGCGCTTTCCGCCGCCCGGTCCCGGCGAGGTTTTCTCGGCGGCGGAGTGGAAGGCGCTCACGGGCGCACTCGAAGCCGGCGTCGGCGCCATCCAGCTTCGCGAGAAGGACCTCGACGGCGGACCGCTCTTCGCGCGCGCGGAGCTTCTCGGCACCGCATGTCACGAAGCAGGTGCGAAGCTTCTCGTGAACCACCGCGTCGACGTCGCGCTCGCAGCGCGCGCCGACGGCGTTCATCTTCCGGGCGACGGCTTCGCGGTCGCGGAGGCGCGCGCGCTCACGGGAGCGGATTTTCTGCTCGGCCGCTCGATCCACGATCTCGCGGAGCTCGGGGCGTCGGCGACCGCGGACTACGTCGTGTTCGGTCCGGTGTTCGACACGCCGAGCAAGCGGCCCTATGGCGCTCCACAAGGCCTCGAGCGTCTCGCTGCGGTGACGCATGCGAGCGCCGCTCCCGTGCTCGCGATCGGCGGCATCACGCCGGAGCGGGTCGCGGACGTCGTGACGAGCGGTGCCGTCGGCGTTGCCGTGATGGGCGCAATCCTCTCGGCCGCGTCACCCGCGATGGTCGTGCGCTCTTTTCGTGAAGCGCTCGCGTCCCGCTTGCGAGACGATCTTTCCTTCAACAGGTCCGGCTGGTAGCGTCGGCCCCGGTGCTGCAACGGAACATCATCGGGACGGTCGAGCCGCTCACTGCGGGCGAGATCGAGTACTTCCGCGATCACCTGATGGAGCGTCGTGCGCGGCTTCTCGGCGATGCCGGAAAGACGGCGCAGGACATGGGCCGGAGCGAAGCAGAAGGCTTCCCGGACCCGACCGATCGCGGCGTTCTCGAGAGCGAGCGCAACCTCGAGCTGCGCATTCGCGATCGTGAGCGAAAGCTGATCGGAAAGATCGACGAGGCACTCGATCGCATCGAACGCGGCATGTTCGGACGCTGCGAGGAGTGCGACGATCCGATCGGCGCGGACCGCTTGCGCGTGCGTCCCGTCACGACCCTCTGCATCCGCTGCAAGGAGGAAGAGGAAGCGCGAGAGCGCACCGCCGGCCGCTGACGGCGTCCCCCCAGGCGTTTCTACGAGGCTGACCTCGAGCCTCTCTTCGGTTAGGCTCCGCGGGTTCCAGATCCCGGAGTCCCATTGAAGCCAGAGCCGTTCGTCGCGCAGGGGAGGGAGAGCGAGTCCCTTCCTGCGAAGCTTCTGCCGCCGACGCTGCCCGCCGTGCTGCGGCGGACGCGGCTGTTCCGCCGGCTCGACGCCGCGACGCCCGCGATCTGGATCGCCGCACCCGCCGGTGCGGGCAAGACGACGCTCGCGGCGAGCTGGCTCGAGAAGAAGACTCCGCCGGCGCTCTGGTATCAGCTCGACGCGCGCGACGCCGATCCCGCGGCCTTGCTGAACGATCTGAGCCGCGCCGCGGCGGCGCGCTCGCCCGCTTCGAGCGCCCTGCCGCGGCTCGGCAGCGAGCACGCCGAGAGCCTCGCGAGCTTCGCTCGACGCTTCTTCGAGGAATTCTACGCGAGCCTGCCGCGCGGTACGATCCTCATTCTCGACAATCACCACGAGATCCCCGCGGACGCGCCTTCGCAGCCGATCTTCGCAATCGCTCTCGAAGTCCTGCCGCCGGAAACGCGCGCGCTGGTCCTGAGCCGGGGGACGGCGCCGGCTTCGCTCGCGCGTCTTCGCGCGAGCGGACGACTCGACGTCCTCGGCTGGGACGACCTTCGTCTCACCGAGCCCGAGAGCGCGGCGATCGTCAAGCTACGCGGGCGCAGCTCGCGCTCCGCCGCCGAGGTCACCCTGTTGCACCGGACCGCGCGCGGCTGGATGGCGGGTCTCGTGCTCCTCCTCGAGCGCGCGGGTGGTCTGCCGTCTTCCGGTCCGAGTCCCGAAGCGCCGGACAGCGTGTTCCAGTACTTCGCGAGCGAGATGCTTGCTCCGCTGGAGAGCGACCGGCGTCGGTTTCTTCTCGAGACCGCTCTTCTCCCGAGCATGACCGTCGGGATGGCCGAAGCGCTGACGGACGAGCGGCGCGCCGAGGAGTTCCTCACCGAGCTCACGCAGGGGCACACCTTCACCGAAGTGCGCGCGCACGGCGCGCGTAGCGCGCGCGAGTTCCAGTACCATCCGCTCTTCCGCGAGTTCCTCCTGCGCTCGGCGGAGCGCGAGCTCGAAGCGAGCGATCTCGCGACGCTGCGCCGCCGGGCGGGGAAGGTGCTCGCGGAAGGCGGCCGGCCCGACGAGGCGTGCACGGTGCTGTACGCGGCCGGAGCGCACGCCGAGCTCGCGAGCTTGCTCGAGGACGTCGGACCGCGGTGGCTCGCCGAGGCGCGAAGCCGGACGCTCGAGGAGTGGCTCTCGCGTCTTCCGCAGGAGATCCTCGCGACCCGGCCGTGGCTCCTCTGCTGGCTCGGCGAATGTCGCCTCGTCCACGAGCCGCGCAGCGCCGTGCTTCCGTTCGAGCAGAGCTACGAGCTCTTTCGCGCGGCGGACGATCGCATCGGTGCCTTGACCGCCTGGTGCGGCGTCGTCGAGTCGACGCTGAAGGAGATGGGCGACTTCACCTCGCTCGACCCGTGGATCGATCGCATCGACGAGCTCGCGGGCGACGACTCCGCTTCGCCGCGCCAGGACCTCGGCGCGCGCTTCGCGGCGGACGCGGTCGGCGTGCTGAGCTTCCGGCGCCCGCAGACGAGCACGACGATGGTGCGCTGGTCGCTGCGCGCGCTCGACCGGCTTCCGCATCTCGCCGACCTACGGCAGCGGATGCTCACGGGCTACCACTTGACGCTCGCGTTCGTGAACGGCGGCGTTCCCGCCGTCGCCGCGGCGTTGATCGAGCAGCTCCGCCTTTCCGCGGAATCGAGCGGCGTCGCGCCCGAGGCGCGGCTGACGTGGCGGCTCGCGGAGTCGGTGTACCACTGGAGCGTCGGAGATCCCGACCGCTGTCTCGAAGCCGTGGCGGACGGAACCGAGATCGCCCACGCGTGCGGGATCGGCCTTCTCGACTTCCAGCTCGCGGCGCAGGGGCTCTGCGCTTCGCTCGTGCGCGAGGATCTCGAGGCCGCCGCGTCGTTCCACGAGCGCATGCAGCCCGTGCTCGAGCAGAAGCGTCCGCTCGAGATGTCGGAGCACCACTACCTCTCGGCGTGGCTCGCTTCGGCGCGCGGCGAGACGGACCTCGCCGCGGACCGGCTGTTCCTCGCGCTTCGCTGCGCGATCAACTCCGGCGCGCCGTTTCCCATCTGGCTCACCCGGCTGGCGCTGGCTCACGTCGAAGTCGAGCGCGGTGCGATCGACGCGGCCGAGCTGTGGCTCGACCGGGCGGAAGCCTTCACGGTCGCAGCGGAGCGTCCCTTCTTCACGTACCGAATGATGCTGGCGCGCGCGCTGTGTGCGCTCGAAGCCGGAGACGAGAAGACCGGCCTCGCGCGCCTCGAGGAGGCGTTCGCGCTCGGCCGCGAGCACGGGCTCGTGCTGCGCCACTTCTGGTGGCAGCCGCGCGTCCTCGCGCGTCTTTGCACGCGCGCTCTCGAGGCCGGCATCGAAGCCGAACACGTGGTGACGTTGATCAAGCGCTTCGATCTCCCCCTGCCGGACGCGGCCTTGGCTCCCGAAGCGTGGCCATGGCCGCTCCGCGTGCGGACGCTCGGCGGCTTCGCGATCGAGCGGGACGGAGCGCGCGTCGAGTTCACCGGGAAGGCGCAGAAGCGTCCGCTCGAGCTCTTGAAGGCCTTGATCGCACTCGGTCCCCGTGACGTTCCGCTGGCGCAGCTCGCCGACGCGCTGTGGCCGGACGCGGACGGCGACGCCGGCCAGCGCGCGCTCGCGACGACGCTCCACCGCCTGCGGCGCCTGCTCGGATCGGAGCGCGTGATCGTCCAGACCGAGGGGCGCGTCCGCGTCGATCCGGAGACGTGCTGGGTGGACGCGTGGCATTTCGAGGCGCTCCTCGCTTCGCGCGCCGAGCCCCGGGACGCTTCCCGGCGGACGAAGTCGCGCGTCGCGGGGCTCCAGCGCGCCCTCGCCGTCTATCGGGGTACGTTTCTCGAGGCGGAAGCCTCCGTCGCCTGGACCGTTTCGGCGCGCGAGCGCCTGCGCGCGCGGTTCCTCGGCGCGGCGAAGGAGCTCGCCCGCGAGCTGGAGGACGCCGGCTCCCTCGACGGAGCGGCGGATTGCTACTCGAACGCGCTCGCGGTCGACGACCTCGCCGAGGATCTCTACCAGGGCCTGATGCGCTGCCAGCAGCGGGCCGGCCGGGTCGCCGAGGCCGTCGCGACCTTCGAGCGCTGCCGGCGCACGCTGCGCTCGGGGCTCGGGGTCGAGCCGTCGGGAGGCACCCGGGAGCTCTTCGAGAAGCTGCGCTCCGCCACCTGACCGCGGCTCCCATCGCCAGTCTTGGGATGCGGAAACGTACGTCGCAAGGTGATCCGTAAGCCATCCGTAACTCTGCCGTGGATAGATCCTTTGCCGCGAAAGGGGGGATCCGTGGTGGCGTGGGCAACGACGACTTCGACCTCTTCGATCTTGCCAGCGCCACCACGGACGGCGGCTCCGGACCCGAGCCGCAGCCGGGACCGCAGCCGGTAGAAATCCACTGAGCGTGACCGCCTTGCCCCGCCGGCAGCCCCGGCCGCTCCTGCCTTTCTGCGTCTCGTGGGTGCCCGTCTACCTCCCGTTCGTCGATCCGTCGGCGCACTCCCGGGGGGATGGGTCGGTCGATCTCGGCGTACGAGTCGAATCACGCCGGGAGAACCCCGCCGGCGAAACGGAGATCTCGACTGCGGAATCACGGTCAGTGTCTTCGCCGACCAGCCGAGCCGGGACGGGCTCGCCGCCACGGCCGACGACGACTACCGGCTGACCGCGCTTCCGCCCGCCCCGGACGCCGGCGTTGGTCTCGGCTGCAGCTCAGAGATCTCGCCGGCGCTCCCGCGGGGCCTTCCGCGACCGCTCCGACCGTCGCCTTGAAGGAAAAAAGCGCCGTTGATAGACGTTCCGGGGCCGGCCCGAGCCGGCTCCTTCTCACGGGGCAGTAGCTCAGCTGGGAGAGCACCACGTTCGCAACGTGGGGGTCGAGGGTTCAAATCCCTTCTGCTCCATTCCGGGAGGCCTTCGAGAGGCGAAGCCGGCGGTCGGTTCGGCTCGTTTTCAGGGGTTCAGCGCGGGAAGCGCGGGGGCGCGAGCGCGGTAGGTGTGCGCCGCGATCCCTCCCGGCACCGGGAGCGCGACGAGAAGTGCCCTCGCGCGCGAGCGTGCTCGGCCGTCGTCGAGCGAGCCGGTGCGATGCGGGCTGTCGCTTGGATCAGTCGCTTGGATCAATAGACGCTACGGTACCGGCGGTGCAGCGCATCCCTCGGATCGACCTCGGTCTCGAAGCGGGCTCGCGCGGCGCGCTCGCCGCCGACGTCGTGCAGGGCGTTGCCGCGGCGTGTCGCGAGCCGGGCTTCTTCCAGGTCACGGGCCACGGCATCGAACCTGCGCAGCTCGATCGGCTCGGCGCCGGGATGCGGCGCTTCTTCGCGCTGCCGCGTGAGAAGAAGCGCGAGCTCCTGCGCTCTCCAGATCGCGCGTGGGGCTACTACGACACCGAGTACACGAAGCAGACGCTCGACTGGAAAGAGGTCTTCGACTTCGGTCGGCTGCCCCGGCCGGACCTTCCCGACGACCACCCGGCGAACGTCGGTCTCGACGGGACGAACCGCTGGCCCGCGCCGGAGCTCTTGCCCGGCTTTCGTGCGACGATGCTCGCGTACCTCGCGGCGTGCGAGGGGGTCGCCTTCCGGCTGCTCGAGGCGATGTGCCTCGGCCTCGGCGTCGCAGGAAACCGGCTCGACGAAGGCTTCCGCCCGACGCACTCGAGCTTCGTGCGCTTGAACCACTATCCGTCGTGCGAGGACCCGGCGCCCGCCGACGCGCCGGATGCGCCCGCGACGGGAAAGCTCGGGGTGAATCGTCATCGCGACGCCGGCGCGATGACGCTCGTCGCGCAGACGGACGCGGCCGGGCTCCAGGTGCGCTGCCCGGACGGCTGGATCGGCGTCGATCCCGTTCCAGACGCGCTCGTCGTCAACGTCGCCGACATGATGCAGGTGTGGTCGAACGACCGCTACAAGTCGCCGCTCCACCGCGTCGTCGTGAGGACCGGAGGCGAGCGCTTCAGCGCGCCGTTCTTCTTCAATCCGAGCTACGAGGCGGTATGTGCGCCCCTTCCCGAGCTCCTCGCGGTCGACGGCCGCCCGCACTACCGGCCGATCTCGTGGGGGGAGTTTCGGAGCCTCCGGGCCGCAGGAGACTACGCCGACATCGGCGAAGAGGTGCAGGTCGAGCACTACCGGATCGACTGACGGCCCTTTGCTCCGGGCGCGCTCGGTGCCACGATGCGCGATCGGAGGGAGGCTGCCATGAATCGAACGCTCTGGACCAGGCGGGTCGCGTGCACGAGCGCACTGGCCTTCGCGATCGCGGGTTGCTCGGGCACCGCGGACAAGGGCGCCGCAGGTCGAGATGAGATCGTCGCGCCTTCGGAATACCTCGAGGACATCGAGACGGAGGGGAACGTCGGCGGCGTCGAGGACGAAGCCGATTCCGCCGACGCGCAGGCCGAAGCGGCGGAGGCCGCCGCGAAGAAGGCCGAAGCCGCTGCCGCGGAGAAGGCGAAGAAGAAGGCGCGTCCCGCCGGCGGCTGGTGATCGTCAGGGAGTCGCGGAAGGCGCTCCAGCGGAAGGCGCTGCGGCGGACGCGGCGGAAGGCGCTGCGGCGGACGCGGCGGAGGGCGCTGCAGACGGCGCTGCAGACGGCGCCGCCGAGGGCATCGCCGGAGCGCGCCTCGAGCTCGCCGCGGGCGAGCCGCGGCCCGACTGCGGCGGCAGCTCCGCGATCGCCGGCGTCGGCGCGACCTTCGCGGCGACGACCTTCCAACCCGGCCGCACGTTCTCGATCCCGTCGACGACCACTTGCTGGCCGACGTCGAGCCCGCCTTCGATCACGCGGTACTCGTCCCACGCGATTCCGGCGTCGACCGCGCGCTCCGTCGCCCGGCCTTCGCCGTCGACGACGAGCACGCGCGCGCCGTCGTCGTCCTCGAGGACCGACTTCGTCGGTACGACGACCGCGTCGTGCGCCCAGTCGAGGAGGACGCGCGCGCGCACCTGCTGTCCGGGCAGCAGCGTCTTGTTCGGGTTCGGCAGCACCGCGCGCACCGGGATGGAGCCCGTCGCGGGTTCGATCTGGTTCCCCAGGAAGTCGACGCGCCCCGCGTGCGGATGCACCTTCCCGTCGGGAAGCACCGCTTCGACGAGGAGGGCGCTCTTCCGGTGGCTCGCGAGGAGCCGCGGCAGATCGTCGCCTCCGACGGTGAACTCGAGGTAGATCGGATCGAGCTGCATGACCGTCGCGAGCACCGTACTGCGGTCCGTGCCGACCAGGTTCCCGACGTCGACGCGGCGCCGGCTGATGCGCCCGTCGATCGGCGAGCGCACCGTCGTGTAGGCAAGCGCCAGCTCGGCCTCCGCGATCGCACTCTGGTCTTCGCGGATCGCCGCTTCCGCCTCGCGCGTCTGCGCGACGTAGCTCTCGTAGAGATCGCGGCTGACGTAGCCCTTGTCCGCGAGGCGCCGGTAGCGCTCGCCCTGCTCGCGCGCGAACGCGAGCGCTGCCTCGTCCTTGACGAGGCGGTCCCGGGCGCGACGCACGGCCGCCTCGTACTCGTCCGGCTGGATGCGGAAGAGGAGCTGGTCCTGCTCGACGTCGGCGCCGTCCTCGAAGGCGCGCTCGAGGAGGTACCCTTCCGCCCGCGCGACGACGTCGACGCTCTGCACGGGCGCGGTCTTCGCGGGATACTCCATGTGGACGGGCACCGTGCGACGGACGGCGACCGCGACTGTCACGGACGGCGTCGCCGGCGCCAAGGGTCCGCCTTCCCAGCATCCAGTCAGCACGCCGAGGAGGGCGAGGGTGGCTCGGACCCGCACAGAAGGCCAACAGATACGGGATTCGCCCGGTCATTTCCAAGCCGGGGCGCTCTGCTAGGCTCGTGTCGATGACGCCGCAAGAGTACCTCCACCGCGCCGACGACTGCCTCGGCCGCGTGGCCGAATGGCTCGAGGCGTTCGATCCCGAGGAGGTCGACTACTCGACGACCGACGGGATGGTGTCGATCGAGTTCGCCGACCGGAAGCGCTTCGTGCTGAACCGCCAGTCCGGGAACCACCAGATGTGGTTCGCCGCGGGCGTGCGCGCGTGGCACTATGACTGGAACGAAGCGCGCGGAAGCTGGCTCGACGACCGCGACGGGCACGATCTCTACGGACGCATCGCCGAGGTCGTCGGCGAGAAGCTCGGCCGGCGCGTCGAGATCCCGGCCTCGGCGTAGAGGTCTAGAGTCGCCCTGGAGTCAGACCCGCTTCGCGCGAAACCGATCCTATCCGAATCCACCTTCGTTTCCCACCGTTCCGCAATCATGCCCGTCTCATCGCACTACCGCGCCGCACCCCGCTTCCTCGAGCTCGGGGACGGCTTCGCCGATCCGGTGCAGCCGGCGCGCTTTCCGCAGCATCGGCTTCGCTTCCGCAACCAGCGCTGGGCGGAGCGGATCGGGCTCGGCGAGCTCGACGAGGCCGAGTGGGAGCGTCACTTCGCGCGCTTCGAGCCGCTGCCCGAGAACGTCTCCGAGCCGCTCGCGCTCCGCTACCACGGACATCAGTTCCGCAACTACAACCCGAACATCGGCGACGGCCGCGGCTTCCTCTTCGCGCAGCTCGAGGACCCGGTCGACGGACGGCTCCTGGACCTCGCGACGAAGGGGAGCGGGCGGACGCCGTGGTCGCGCGACGGCGACGGCAAGCTGACGCTGAAGGGCGGCGTGCGCGAGGTTCTCGCGACCGAGATGCTCGAGGCGCTCGGCGTCTACACCTCGAAGAGCTACAGTCTCTTCGAGACGGGTGAGAACCTGCACCGGAACGACGAGCCTTCGCCGACGCGCTCGTCCGTGCTCGTGCGCCTCGGTCACTCGCACGTCCGCTTCGGGACGTTCCAGCGCTACCTCGCGCTCGGCGATCGCGAGCGGATCGAGCGTCTCCTCGACTACAGCGTGCGGCACTACGCCCCGGAGGCGGCGGCGGAGGCCGACGTTCCGGCCGCGTTCCTGCGGATCGTCCTCGAGCGCAGCGCCGCGCTCTGCGCGAGCTGGATGGTCGCCGGCTTCGTGCACGGCGTCCTCAACACCGACAACATGAACGTGAACGGCGAGAGCTTCGACTACGGACCGTGGCGCTTCCTGCCGACGCACGATCCGCGCTTCACCGCCGCGTACTTCGATCACGCCGGGCTCTACGCCTTCGGACGCCAGCCGCAGGGCGTCCTCTGGAACCTCGCGCGCCTCGGCGATACGCTCGCGGAGCTGACCGACCCGAGCGAGCTCGAGCGCGTCCTCGGCGCCTTCCCAGAGCACTTCCTCCGCCATCATCGCGAGAAGCTCGCGGCGCGGCTCGGTCTCGTCGCACCGGACGACCACGTCGCGATGGAGCTGCAGTCCGTCTGTCGCGCGTTCCTCGAGGAGAGCCAGGTCGGACACGACCGCTTCTTCTTCGACTGGTTCGGCGGCGCGGCGAGCGAAGCGCGCGCCGCCGCGAGCCCGGAAGCGGAGCGCTACGGCGGCCCGGGCTTCACGGCACTTCGTCGCGCGATGGACGCGTGCGCTCCGATCGATGCCATGCGGCTCGCGCAGCCGTACTTCGAAGGCGCAGGGCCGGTCACGCTCTTGATCGACGAGGTCGAACCGCTCTGGGACGCGATCGCGGAGCGCGACGACTGGTCGCTCTTCGAGCAGAAGATCGCCGCGATCCGCGCGATGGGCGAGGCGACGGGTCTCGCCTCGGCGGTGCGCGCGCGCTAGGCTCGGAGCACTCGATGGTCCGACAGACGACCCCGCCAGGTGCCGCGGAGATCCTGCGCACCGACCCGAACGCCGTCTATCTCGACGTCCGCTCGGAGCCCGAGTTCGAGGCCGGACATCCGGCCGGCGCGTACAACGTGCCGCTCCTTCACCTCGACGAGGCGACGGGACGGCCACAGCCGAACGAGGACTTCGAGCGCGTCGTCGCAGCAAAGCTCGGACGCATGACGAAGGTCGTCGTCGGCTGCCAGTCGGGCGGCCGCTCGCAGCGCGCCGCGGAGATCCTCGCTTCGCTCGGCTTCCGTGACGTGACGAACATGCAGGGCGGCTTCGGCGGCGCACGCGACCCGAGCGGCCAGGTGACCGTCGCAGGCTGGCAGGAGTCGGGTCTTCCCGTCGAGACGCAGGCGCGGGACGGCCGCTCCTACGCCGAGCTCAAGAGCGCTTAGCCGACGCTTCGCCGCAAGATCATCTCGGCCGCACGTCGAACACCGCTGATGAGGTCCGGCCTGCGCGCTCCGCCGGGGAGGCGGCGGAGCGCGCATCGCATGATCTCGTCGAAGGCGGCTCAGCGTGTCCCGGGCTCGGCCGGAAGAACGACGCAGGGCAACGGCGTGACGCTTCCGTCCGGGAGGACCTCGATGCCGCACATGTCCTTGCAGTCGGGGATGCCATCGTCATTCTCGTCGACGGCGGGATCGGCCTGATAGGGGCACGGATCCTCGCAATCGTTCGTACCGTCGCCGTCCGAGTCGTTGCGGCACGGGTCGATGCACGCGTCGGTCGCGTCGTCCGGACAGGGGTCGTAGCAGTCGAGAGCGCCGTCGCCGTCCGAGTCCGCGCCCGAGGCGTCGCACGGGCATGGGTCCTCGCAGTCGCCGATGCCGTCCTCGTCCGAGTCGACCGCGCACGGATCGCTGCAAAGCCCGCTCGAGAAGCCGGGCACCGCGCCTCCCGCATCCCCTTGCAGCCGCCGGCTCTCCGCTTCGACGCGGCCCTGGAGCTGCGCCACCTCGAGACGGAGCTGCGCGATCATCGCTTCGAGCTGCCCGGGGCGCGCCGTGCGGGCGGTGCGCAGCGGCACGCGGCCTTCGGCCGAGACGTGCGACGCTCCCGAGCTCGCGATCAGCAGTGCGAGCCCCGCCAGGATCATGCGGGACCCTCCTCGAATTCTCCAAGACTGCATGCTCGTCCTACCTTTCCTCGGCTCCCTCAGGGGGGCCGATTCGGGCGACCTGCACCGTCGAGAAGGTGCACTCGCCATTGCCTCCGTTACCGTCCTCGCCGACCAAGCCGGGCGTGCCCACCACGTCCGGCGCCGCCGAGCACGTCTGCCCGCGGACCGAGATCTCGCCCGCCGGCGTGTCGCTCGAGAGATCGAGATCGATGACGACATCCGGTTCGACGAGGGAATCGAGCCCGAGCTCTCTCAGGTCGTCGCGTGCAATCACCGGACTCGCGTCGAGCCCGATCGCTCGCAGGACGACGCCGTTTTTCCCGACCCGGAGGGTCGCGGGCGCGCTCGCGACGAGCGTGCCGTCGGCGCTGATCAGGGAGAGAACGGCGTCGATCTCGACGAAGCTCGCGCATACGCCGCTCGGGCCGGTAGTCACCAGGCTCACCTCGCCGCCTTCGGATGCGCGCACGGAGACTGCGATCGTGCTCGAGGCGCCACTCTCCCACTCGATCGTGGTCGTCGCGTCGCGTGCGACCGAGTCGATGAGCTCCATTGCCGTCGGACCGACCGGCGACACCTCGTCGGGCGCGAGCGCGCGCACGGCGACCTGGCCGCACAGAGCCGGCGTGAGCCCGCCGGTCTGCCCACCGCCACAACCGGCGCCGAACGGGCCGGTCAGCAAAGCAACCAGCAGAGCCATGTTCCGAGCGCGCATCGAGCCGTCTCTCCAGCAGGACGCTACGCCTGGGCAGATGGCACGTCTAGCGCAGAATCGCACATTTCCTCTGGCAAAGGAGCACACAGATGTGCGATTCTGCATGAGTTGGAGCCGCTTCGTCTCGATTTCGAGGCCCTCAGCCGCGCCCTGCTCCGCGCTCTGCGCGGGCGCCGCTCGCAGACCGCCTTCAGCCATCGCCTCGGCTACCGCACGAACGTCGCCTACGCCTGGGAGTCGGGACGCCGCTGGCCGACCGGCGGCGAGCTGCTCCGCGCGGCGGGGCGATCGCGCATCGACGTTCGCGCGGCGCTGACCCAGTTCCTCTCGGGCGAGGCCGAGTGGCTCGCGCGCACCGAGCCGACTTCACGCGAGGGAGTGGCACTTCTCCTCGAGACGCTCCGCTCGAACGTCCCGATCGTCGACGTCGCGCGACGCTGTGGACGGAGTCGTTTCGCAGTGGCGCGTTGGCTCGCGGGCGACGCGGAGCCGCGCCTCCCCGACTTCCTGCGCATGATCGAGGCGTGCTCGCTGCGCGTCCTCGACTTCGTCGCGCTGTGGACGGAACCGGCCGCGCTTCCTCCGGTCGCGCACGCCTGGGCGCGGCTCGTCGCGCATCGCGAGGCGGCGCACGAGCACCCGTGGCTGCCGGCCGTGCTGCGCGTGCTCGAGCTCGAGACCTATCGCGCGATGCCGGCACATCGGCCCGGCTGGATCGCCTCGCGCCTGGGCATGTCCCCAGAAGAGGAGAAGCGCTGTCTCGACGTCCTCGCGCGCACGGGACAGATCCGGCGCCGCGGCCGGCGCTGGACCGTCGAAGAGACGCAGACCGTCGACACGCGTCCCGATCGCGAAGCGGAGCGGCGCTTGAAGCTCTGGTCGGCGCGCGTCGGTCTCGAACGACTCGGCGAAGGCGCCGACGGCCTCTTCTCGTTCAACGTCTTCTGCGTCTCACACGCCGACCTCGAGCGGCTGCGCGATCTGCACCGCCGTCACTTCCAGGCGATGCGCGCCATCATCGCCGAGTCGACGCCGAGCGAGGAGGTCGTCGTGGCGAACTTGCAGCTCTTCCCGCTCGGAGAGCGGGCACCCCGCGGTCCAGGGGACGACGGCTCGTGACGAGATCGTGTTGCGCCCGCCTCGTTGCATCCTGTGCGGGTCGCGCGTGACCGACGATGCCGGGCCGGAATCCGAACGCGAGCGCGAACCGTCGAACGCGGCCGACCGATCGATCAGATCGATATTCCCCCGTCGACGGGGATCACCGCACCGGTGACGTACGCGCCCGCGCGCGAAGCCAGGTAGATCGCGACGCCCGCCATGTCCTCGGGCTCGCCGATGCGGCCGAGCGGGCAACCCTGGACGATCACGTCCTTGAAGCGGTCGAGCGTCGCCGCCATCATCTTGCTCTCGAACGGTCCCGGCGCGACCGCGTTCACCGTGATGCCCTGCTTCGCGAGGCGCTTCGCGAGGACGCCGGTCATGTGGTGCACGGCAGCCTTGCTCGCCGAGTAGGCGTAGGTCTCGAGGACCGGCGCGCGCAGCCCGTCGATCGAGCCGATGTTGATCACCCGCGCGGGATCGCCGGGACGCGCACCCTTCTCGAGGAGCGGCGTGCAAAAGCGCGTCAAGTGGAACACGGACTTGACGTTCAGCGCGAGCACCTTGTCCCATGCCGAGTCCGGATACTCCGCGAAAGGCGCACCCCAGTTCGCGCCCGCGTTGTTCACGAGGACGTGCAGCTCGTCCTCCTTCGCACCGACGTCCGCGGCGAGCTTCTTCGCGCCGGCCTCGGTCGAGAGATCGGCCGCGATCGCGAAGCAATGGGCGCCGCCCTTCGTCAGCTCGGCCGCGACCTCGTCGCACTCCTGCTGCTTCCGCGAAGCGACGTAGACGCGCGCGCCGGCTTCGGCGAAGCCGGTCGCGATCATCTTGCCGATGCCGCGCGAGCCGCCGGTGACGAGCACCACCTTGCCTTCGACCGAGAAAAGATCCTTCACCGAGACCTCCCGTCGCCGGGCTTCGTCCCGGCACGCACCCGCTACCAGACGCTGCAGCACGGGGCGACGTGCTATGCCGCCCGCCATGCGGCGCTCTGCGCGCGGACGGCGGCTCCTTGCGGCGAGCGTCCTCGGACTCGGGTTCGGCGCCGTCGCGACGATCGCCGTGCTCTCGCTTCTCGCGGAGCGGCCGGAGCGGCTCTACGAGATCGTCGATCCTCCGGACGCGGACGTCGCGTATTTCCAGCACGATCCCGACCTGGGATATGCACCGGCGCGCTCCGTGCGCGCGCACGTGCGACGCACGAACGACGGGCGGGACCTGTACGACGTCACGTACACGATCGGTCCCGACGGATTCCGTCCGACGCCGGGGGATTCCGCGGCGCCGGCTTTCGTCTTCTTCGGCTGCTCGTTCACGTTCGGTGAAGGCGTCGAAGACGACGAGACCCTGCCGGCGCAGTTCGCGGAGGCGCTCGACCGGCCCGCGAACGTCTTGAACCTCGGATTCCACGGCTACGGCCCGCACCAGATGCTGCGGTTGCTCGAGACCGACCGCGTCGCGCCGCTCGTCCCCGGCGGCGTCGTGCACGTCTACTACTCGGCGACGAGCGGGCACGCGCGTCGCGCTGCGGGCCGCGTCACCTGGGACGTCGAAGGTCCGCGCTACGAGATCGACGAGATCGACGAGGGCGACGTGGGCGAGGAGGGCGACGTCGTCTACCAGGGACCGTTCCACGCAGCGCCCGTCGCACTCGCGATGAAGGTCCTGACCCGGTTCGACGCGACGAACGCTCTCGTCGACGCGTGGCTCGCGCTCGGCGAGGACGTCGCGCGCGACGAGGAGCGCTGGATCGCGATCGTCGCGCGCGCGGCGAAGCTCGTGCGCGAGAAGTGGAAGGCGGGCTTCACCGTCGTCTACTGGGGAGACGAGGAGGACACGCTGCCCGACCGGCTCCAAGCTCGTGGAATCGAGGTCGTCCGCGTCTGGGACCTCCTCGGCCGGTCGAATCGACGCCGGTTCCTCATCCGCCACGACGGACATCCGAACGCTCTCGCGAACCGGCGGATCGCGCGCTCTCTCGCGGCGGAGGTCGACGAGCCGCGGCCTTCGCGCTGAGCCGCGTCGAGCTGGCGTTCGCCGCCTCTGCATGGTGACTTGAAGCATGCCTCGCGGGTACGCTCGGCTCGCCTGGGCATCGCTCGGGTTCACGCTCTTCGTCATCCTCTGGGGGGCGTTCGTTCGCGCCACGGGATCCGGCGCCGGCTGCGGCAGCCACTGGCCGCTCTGCAACGGAGAGGTCGTGCCGCGCGCGCCCGCGCTCGCGACGGTCATCGAGCTCACGCACCGCCTCACGAGCGGCGTCGCGCTCCTCCTCGTCGCGGCGCTCGCGTGGCTTGCCCGCCGGCGTTTCGAAGCGGGTCATCCGGCGCGCCGCGCCGCCAACTGGTCGCTGTTCTTCATGGTGACCGAAGCGTTGATCGGCGCCGGCCTCGTCCTCTTCGAGTACGTCGCGGACGACGCGCGGGTGGGACGCGGCGCCTGGGTCGCAGGGCATCTCCTCAACACGTTCCTCCTCGTCGCGGCGCAGACGTTGTGCGCGGCTTGGGCTTCCGGGCTCGAGGCGCCGTCGCTCGACGGGCGCAGCGGAATCGCGGCGATCCTCGCCGCGGCGTTCGTCGCCGTCCTCGTGCTCGCGGTGAGCGGCGCGATCACGGCGCTCGGCGACACGCTCTTTCCCGCCGCGACGCTCGCCGAAGCGAAGGCGCAGACGGTCTCGCCGAGCGCGCATCTCTTCGTGCGCCTTCGCATCTGGCACCCGACTCTCGCGGTCGTGGTCGGGATCCTGCTCGCGATCGCCGCTGCGGCGGCGATGTCCGCTTCGCCGCGCCCGCCCGTCAAGCGCTGGGCCGGCGCGGTCGTCGGGCTCTACGCTCTCGAGATGGCCGTGGGGCTCGCGAACGTGTGGTGGCTCGCGCCGGTCTCGCTCCAGCTCGTGCATCTCCTGCTCGCGGACCTGATCTGGATCGCTCTCCTGCTGCTCGCGGCCTCGACGCTCGCGCGCGAGCCCGCGGCGGTGTCCCTCCGTTCGGTCGTGGCGGCGGAGAGCCGCGCGTGACCGAAGGTCAGGCCCAGGCCACACCGAAGCGCGCGGAGCCGCCGCGACGTCTCCGCGAGATCGGCCACGTCCTCGGCAACGCACGCCGAGCGTTCTGGCTCCTCTTCGACACCGACCGGAAGCTCGCTCTCGCGCTGATGGGCTTGACGGTCGTCGCGGCCATCCTGCCCGTCTCGATCGCGTGGATCGGAAAGAAGCTCATCGACGCGGTCGTCGCTGCGGGGCAGGGCGATCCCGGCGCGAGCTCGAGCGCGCTCCTCTGGGTCGCCGTCGAGTGCGTCCTCGTCGTCGGGCGGTCTGCCGTCGCGCAGCTGAACCAGCTCTCGCAGGTGCAGCTCCGCATCGCGCTCGGCCTCAAGGTGAACACGCTGATCCTCGAGAAGGCGGTCAACGTGAGCTACCGGCACTTCGAGGACCCCGCGTTCAACGACCGCCTCTCGCAGGCACGGCGCGAGGCGAGCTCGCGGCCGCTCGACGTCGTGCGGCAGCTCCTCGCGCTCGTTGGGAACGGGATCACGCTCGCCGGCTACGCGACGATCCTCGCGAGCTTCAGCCCGTGGGCCGTGGTCGCGCTGCTCGGCTCGACGATCCCGCCGTTCCTCTCCGAGGCGCGCTTCGGACGGCGCGCGTTCCTCCTGAACCGCTCGCGCATGTTCGACAACCGGCGCGCGCACTACCTCGAGGTGCTGCTCTCGCGCGAGGACACGGCGAAGGAGGTGAAGCTCTTCTCGCTCTCCGGGCTCCTGCTCGGACGCTACCGCGCGCTCTACGAGCGGTTCCGGCGCGAGGACACGGCGCTCGCGCGGCGACGCACGTTCTGGGCGATCGTCCTCGGCGTGCTGAGCATCTTGACGCTCTACGTCTGCTACGCGTGGGTCGTGAGCCGCGCCGTCGCGGGGGCTCTGACCGTCGGAACGATGGCGCTCTACCTCGTCTCCTTCCGCGAGGGGCAGGCGGCGTTCCAGGACGGGCTCCTCGCGATCGCGAAGCTGTACGAGGACAACCTCTTCATGACGAACCTCTTCGAGTACCTCTCGGTACCGGAGGACGAGCCGCACGAGCCGATCCCGGCCGACTTCGCGACGAGCGTCGCTTCCGCGAGCGGACCGAACGATGGGAACGGCTCGAGCGGTGCGAGCGCCGCGGAAGGCGTCGCCGGGGACGGCGTCGCCGGGCGGAACGGCGAAGCGGTGAACGGCGAAGCGCCGAAGCCGCCGCGCATCGAGCTCCGCGGCGTCTCCTTCCGCTATCCCGGCTCCGCGCGCGACTCGCTCGTCGGCGTCTCTCTCGTCGTCGAGCCGGGCGAGACGCTCGCCGTCGTCGGGCCGAACGGCGCGGGCAAGACGACGCTCGTCAAGCTCCTGACCGGTCTCTACCGGCCGACGCGCGGGCAGATCCTGCTCGACGACGTCGACGTGTCGACGCTCAGTCCGGCGGAGCTGCGGAGCCGGATCGGCGTCATCTTCCAGGACTTCGTCCGCTTCCACTTCACGATCGCGGAGAACATCGGCGTCGGCTGGCTCCCCGAGATGGCGAACCGCGAGGAGATCGAGCGCGCTGCGGCCGCGGGCGGCATCGAGGAGGTGATCCAGAGCCTGCCCGGCGGCTACGCGCAGAGCCTCGGACGCTGGTTCGGCGGCGAGGAGCTGTCGGTCGGGCAGTGGCAGCGGCTCGCGCTCGCGCGCGCGTTCATGCGCCGGTCCCCGATCCTGATCCTCGACGAGCCGACGGCCGCACTCGACGCCGAAGCCGAGGTGGAGATCTTCGAGCGCTTCCGCGCGCTCGCCGAGAAGCGCACGGCGATCCTGATCACGCACCGCTTCTCGACGGTGCGCATTGCCGACCGCATCGCCGTCCTCGAGGAAGGGCGTCTCACGGAGGTCGGCAGCCACGCGGAGCTCCTCGAGTCGGGCGGCCGCTACGCGCGCATGTTCCGCATCCAGGCCGCCGGGTACCTGGAAGAGTAGTGTGACGCTCGGCCTCGACTTCGGGACGACGAACAGTGCGGTCGGCGCCGTCCTCGCGGACGGGTCGTGCCGTCTCGCGAGCTTCCCGGACGGCGACGACACGACCGTCACGTTCCGCTCCGTCCTCCACTTCACCGCCGAAGCGGCGGAGAGACGGCAGCGGCCGATTCCGGCGAAGGGACCGGGTGCGATCGAGTCGTACCTCGAAGAGGGCTGCGGCGGACGCTTCCTCCAGTCGCTCAAGTCGCACCTCGCGAGCCGGCTCTTCAAGGAGGCGTGGATCTTCGGGTGGAAGTTCACGCTCGAGGAGCTGATCGCGGAGATCCTCGCGGCACTGCGTCAGGCGGCAAAGGAGCAGCTCGGCGCGAGCGGCGACCGCGTGCTCCTCGGGCGTCCCGTGCACTTCGTCGCCGGCGCCGAGCGGCGCATCGATCCCGAGAGCGACGCGCACGCGGAAGCGCGCCTGCGCGCGGCGGCGGAGCTCGCGGGCTTTCGCGAGGTCGAGCTCGAGTACGAGCCGGTCGCGGCCGCGTTCGAGTACGAGCGGAGCCTCGATCGGGACGAGCTCGTCCTGATCGGCGACTTCGGCGGCGGCACGAGCGATTTCTGCCTCGTCCGCCTCGGCCCGAGCTTTCGCAACCGAGCGAACCGGCGCGAGAGCATCCTCGGCGTCGACGGCGTTCCGCTCGCGGGGGACGTCTTCGACGGCCGCATCGTTCGCGCGGTCGTCGCGCCGCGGCTCGGCCGCGGCTCGCTGCGCCGCTCGGCGGAAGGGAAGGAGCTGCCCGTCCCGGCCTGGATCTACGGCAAGCTCGAGCGCTGGGAGGACGTCTCCTTCCTCGCGACGCCGAAGACGATGGAGACGCTGCGACGCCTCGAAGCGGAGGCGATGGAGCCGACGCGCATCGAGTCGCTGATCCAGCTCGTCGAGGACGACCTCGGCTATCTCCTCTACCGCGTGGTCGAGGACAGCAAGTGCAGGCTCTCCGACGCGGAGAGCGTGTCGTTCGTCTTCGACGAGCTCCGCCGCCGCCTTCGTCAGGAGATCCGCCGCGGCGACTTCGAGACGTGGCTCGAGCCGGATCTCGAGCAGATGGCCGCTTGCATCGATCGGCTGCTCGACAAGACGGGCACGGCGGCGAGCGACGTCGACCGCGTATTCTTGACGGGCGGCTCGGCTCTCGTCCCGTGCGTGCGCGCTCTCTTCGCGGCCCGCTTCGGCGAGGACCGCTTGCGGGGCGGCGAGGAGCTGACGACGGTCGCGCGCGGGCTCGCGCTCCTCGCCTCGGAGCGGAGCTAGCGGCGCGTGGCGTCGCCCGGAGCGGCCGAGCGCGCGCCGGCGGCGCCCGCGCTCTACACGCGCGACTACTGGACCGCGTGCGTCGTGCACTTCACAGGCGCACTCAGCCTGGAGATGTTCGTCCTCGTTCCGCTCCTGATCCGGGAAGTCGGGGGAACGGAGCTCACGATCGGGCTCGCTCTCGGCTTCGGCGTGGCGGCGAGCGTCGCGTTCCGCCCGGTCGTGGGGACGCTGCTCGACCGGATCGGTCGGCGGCGCGTGCTTCTCTGGTGCGGCTTCGTCAACGCGGTTTCGTGGCTGCCGTTCCTCGCGGTGACGTCGGTCGGGCCGCTCCTGTACGC
>VGTG01000103.1 GCA_016874795.1 Deltaproteobacteria bacterium
TTCTCCCTCCGGGCTCCTCGACGTACTGTTCAAGTACGCCTGCGTCGCCCTCCGGTCCGAGGCTCGCGAATCTTCGGCACTCTCGACCGCCTCGCGACGTGATCTGGTGAGAAATGCAGGCTAGGTCCTGCGGCCTTCCCGATCAGACCAGCCGCGACGTCTCCGATTCGCTCCCACGCAAACAGGGCTGGCGCCGGTCTTCATCCTGGCAGCGGGGCTTACCTGGTGATCGCTGCCGCCTGAGGTGTTGGCTCGCGAACGCGGCCAGAGGTCGAAGCAAGGAGCCGACGCCGATCCTGCGGCCGCGAGTCTACCTACCCGCCACCGAGCGGTGGCACGAAGTGTACCTCGCTCGTCTCACCCACCGACTCGTCCAGGCCCGCGCTCGCGATCACGTCGTCGACCGAGACCGCGAGGTGCGGCGGCAGCTCGCCGTCGCGAACGAGCGCCGCGCGCAGCTCCGGAAACCGCGCCGCGAGATCATCGACGAGCTCGCGCACGGTCGTCCCGCGCGCGCTCGCGCGGTCGGCGCCTCCCGTCAGGCGACGGAGGGCTGCGGGGATGAAGACGGTCGCCATCCCGCCTCGCGCAGCGCCGCGAGGACGCGCGGCGGCGACATCGGCAGCGTCGTCATGCGGACTCCCGTCGCGTCGGCGATCGCGTTCGCGACAGCCGCGGGGGGCGGAACGATCGAGGCCTCGCCGACGCCGCGGACGCCGTACGGATGTCCCGGGTTCGGCACCTCGATGATCACCGGCTCGATCATCGGCAAGTCGAGCGTCACCGGCATCCGGTAGTCGAGGAAGCCGTCGTTCAAGAGGCGCCCCGCCTCGTCGTAGACGTACTCCTCGTTCAGCGCCCAGCCGATCCCCTGTGCGCTGCCGCCCTGCATCTGCCCCTCGACGTATGCGGGATGGATCGCTCGGCCCGCGTCCTGGAAGACGGTGCAGCGCGTGACGTCGACGCGTCCGGTCTCGGTGTCGACCTCCACGTCGACGAGGAGACCGGCGAAGCTCGGCCCGTTCGCGCGCTGCGCGTTCACCGTCGCCCGACCGACGATCGGCCCGCCGGTCTTCGCGGAGGCCTTCGCGAGGCTCGCGAGCGGGAGCGGCTCGGGGCCGCTCGTCAGCGGGACGACGCGTCCGTCTTCGAAGCGCACCTGATCGGGCTCGACCTTCCACGTCCGCGCGGCGCGCTCGCAGAGCTGGCGCTTGACGTCCTGCGCCGCCTCGTACACCGCGAGGCCGGTCGCCATCGTGACGCGGCTGCCGCCGGTCACGTCCGTGTAGCCGATCGAGTCCGTGTCGGCGACGACGGGACGCACCTCCAGGGCGGCGAGCCCGAGCTCCTCCGCCGCGATCATCGCGCACGAGGTCCGCGTACCGCCGATGTCCGGGGAGCCGGTGACGAGGCTCGCCGTGCCGTCGGGATGAAGCGAGATCACGGCACTCGACTGCAGGCCGGCGTTGAACCAGAAGCCGGTCGCGAACCCGCGACCACGGCGCCGTGGCCCGTCCGTACGCTCGAGCGGCGCCTTCGCGTGCGCGCACGCCCGCGCCGCTTCGACGAGCTCGACGCAGCCGACGCGGCGGAGCTTCGGTCCCGCGGCGGTGGCCGTGCCCTCCTGCGCGGCGTTCTTCAGGCGGAACTCGAACGGATCGATGCCGAGCCGGCGTGCGAGCTCGTCCGCGACGGTCTCGCTCGCGAACGCCGCGTTCGTCGCACCGGGCGCGCGATACGCCGCCGTCTTCGGGCGATTCACGACGACGTCGTAGGCGCGAATGCGCAGGTGGTCGACGTCGAACGGACCCATGAGGCACATCGCGCCCATCATCACGGGCGAGCCCGGGAACGCGCCCGCCTCGTAGGCGAGCCACGCATCGACGGCGCAGATCCTCCCGCCCTTCGTCGCTCCCATCTTCATGCGGATGTGCGAGCCCGAGGTCGGGCCGGTCGCGCGCAGCACGTCGGAGCGGCTCATCACGAGCTTTACCGGATGGCCGCTCCGCGCGGCGAGCATCACCGCGAGTGGCTCGAGGTAGATCGTCGTCTTGCCGCCGAAGCCGCCGCCGATCTCAGCGGGAACGACGCGGAGACGCGAGAGCGGCATCTCGAGGATCTGCGCGCAGAGCTTGCGGACCTCGAACGAACCCTGCGTGCTGCACCAGACGGTCGCCTGGCCGTCGGGGTTCACCTGCGCCACGGCGTTGTGCGGCTCGATGTACCCTTGGTGCACCATCGCGGTGTCGAAGGTGCGCTCGACGATCTCTGCGGCCTCGGCGAAGCCCTTCTCGAGGTCGCCTCGTTCGAAGACCGTTACGCTCGCGACGTTCGTCGGGCGATCGCTCTTCTCGCCGCCGCGCGTGCGGAGATGCGGATGGAGGATCGGCGCCTCGTCGCGCATCGCGTCGAGCACGCTCAGGACGGGCGGCAGGCCCTCGTACTCGACGCGGATCTTCTCGAGCGCTTCCTCGGCGACGGCGGCGCTCGTCGCGGCGACCGCGGCGACGGCGTGGCCGTGGTAGAGCACCTTGTCGCGCGCGAGGACGTTCGCCGACAGGTCGCGTGCGTTCGTGACGCTCTCGCCGGACTGCTCTTCGGAGCTCCGCACCTCGGGCAGGTCCGCGCCGGTGACGATCGCCTTGACGCCGGCGAGGGCAGCCGCCTCGGAGACGTCGATCGAGACGATGCGCGCGTGCGCGTGCGGGCTCCGCAGCACCTTCCCCTGGAGCATCCCTGGAAGGTGGATGTCGGCGCCGTAGCGCGCGCGTCCGGTGACCTTGTCGATCCCGTCGTGGCGGATCGGCCGCGTGCCGACGACGCGGAATTCGCGCCCTGTGCCGTTCCCTTCGCTCATGCGTCAACCTCCGAGAGGGGCGCTGCCCCTCTCCTCCACGCGGCAAGGCCGCGCGTAGCCTTCTCTCCCCGCTCGCTGTCGCTTCGCTGCGCGCAAGGCGCGCGGAGTCGCGGTGCCACCGGCGGCACTCAGCCGCGCATCTCGGCGGCGGCGTCGAGGACCGCGCGCACGATCTTGTCGTAGCCGGTGCAGCGGCAGAGGTTGCCCGCGAGATGGTAGCGGACTTCCGCCTCGCTCGGGTCCGGATTCCGATCGAGAAGCGCCTTGGCGGCGACGAGGAACCCGGGCGTGCAGATGCCGCACTGGAGCGCCGCGTGCTCGAGGAACTTCCGCTGCAGCGGATGGAGGTGGTCGCCGTCCGCAAGCCCCTCGACGGTCTGCAGCTTCCGTCCTTCGACCTCCGGAGCGAGAACGAGGCACGAGCACACGACGCGGTCGTCGAGGAGGACGCTGCACGCACCGCAGTCGCCGGTCGCGCAACCTTCCTTCGTGCCGGTGTGATCGAGCACGTCGCGGAGCACCTCGAGGAGGGTCTGGCGCGGCTCGCAGAGGAACTCGACGGCCTCCCCGTTCAGCTCCGCGGTGACGTGCAGCTTGCGCATGAAGCTCCTCCTGGATGGCGGATCAGGCGCGCCGCCGCGCCCGTTCGATGGCGCTCGCGAGAACGCGGCGCGTGAGAACCGAGACGACGTCGCGACGGTACTCAGCCGAGCCGCGCTTGTCGGAGATGGGTCGTGCCGCCGAGGTAGCGAGTGCACCGGCGCGCTCGAGCGCGGCTTCGTCCGGTGCCTTGCCGACGAGGCTCGCGGCTGCTTCCTCGGCGAGGAGCGCGGTAGGACCGACCGCGCCGAGAGCGATCCGGGCGCTCGCGACGCGTCCGTCCGCGATCTGGAGGACGGCACCGACGCCGACGACCGCGATGTCCATCTCGCCGCGCGGGATCAGCCGCTGGTAGGCGTCGGCCGCTCCCTTTGCGGGGGCCGCGACGCGGATCTCGACGAGGATCTCTCGGGGCTCGAGCGACGTGCGGCCGGGACCGACGAGCAGCTCCGAGACATGCCGAGTACGGCTGCCGCCGGGGCCCGCCGTGACGCACGTCGCATCGAGCGCCAGGAGCGCCGGAGTCGTGTCCGCCGCGGGCGAGCCGTTGCAGAGGTTGCCCGCGAGCGTCGCGCGGCTCTGGATCTGCGTCGAGCCGATCAACGCCGCTGCCTCGACCAGCCCGGGGTAGAGCTCGCCCGCCGCGGCGTGCTCGACGAGGCTGGCGCACGGCACCGCCGCACCGACCCGAAGGCCGTCCTCGGGGCTCGCCTCGAGGACGTTCAGCTCCGGGATGCGCTTCACGTCGACGAGGTGGCCCGCGTCCCGCACGCCCGCGCGGAGCTGGATCAGGAGATCGGTCCCTCCCGCGAGGATGCGCGGGTCCTGGCCCGCGTCGGAGAGGAGCGAGACGGCCTCGGCGAGCGAGGCGGGTGCCGTGTAGCGCAGCTCTCTCACGATCTGCGGCCCTCCACGTCCGCGATCTTAAGGAAGCTGCAGGCCGCGACGCAAATACGGTCATGCCGCACTGTGCTCGGGAAGCGATCCACCCGTGTGGTAGATCTCGCGTGGGTATGGACGACCTCGCGGGGTTCCTGGCCGAGCTTCGACCACGTCTCGAAGCGGCGACCGCCGCCGGAGCGAGCGGCCTCGTCGTCGCCTCGGTCGTGCGCGCTCGCGGCTCGACGCCGCGCAAGGCGGGCGCGCACATGCTGATCGATCCCGTCGGCGGTCTCGCCGGCACGATCGGCGGCGGCTGCGGCGAGGCGGAGGTGCTCGGACGCGCGCAGAAGACGCTCGCGACCGGCGAGCCGCAGCTCGTCGAGGTCCGTCTCCTGGAGGAGGAGGGCTTCGAGAGCCCGTCGATCTGCGGCGGCGTGCTCGACGTCTTCGTCGAGCGGGTCGGCGCTGAGGTCGGAGGAATCGCTGCGGGCGACTTCTTCTCGGCTGTGGAGGAGGCGCAGGCGAGCGCGGCGCTCGCCGTCGTCACGGTCCTCGACGGCGGTCGAGAAGCGCCCGATCGCGTCGGCCGGAAGACTCTCGTCGACGAGCGCGGTGCGCAGCGCTTTCCTCTCGGCGTCGAGTCGCTCGACGCTCTCGCGCGCGATGCCGCGGCGGAAGCGCTCGCGCGCGGCCGCCTCGTGCGGTCGAGGCCGCACGGCGAGGACGATCCGGTCGTGTACGCGGAGCCGTTCGCCGAGCCGCCCGAGCTCGTCGTCGTCGGCGCGGGGCACGTCGGTGCGGCGGTGACCGAGATCGCCGCGCGGAGCGGCTTCCTCGTCACGGTGCTCGACGACCGCGCTTCCTTCGCGAACCCGGCTCGCTTGCCGGATGCGAACCGGATCGTCGTCGGCGACCCGCCGGCGCGTCTCCGGGAGCTCGAGCCGCGGCGCGATCGGCACGTCGTGCTCGTCACGCGCGGCCACCGTCTCGACGCGGAATGCCTCGAGGTCGCGCTCGCGATGGACGCCGCCTACCTCGGCATGATCGGCAGCCGCCGTCGCGTGCGCCGGATCCGCGAATGGCTCCTCGAGCGCGGCGCTTCCGCGGAAGCTCTCGAGCGTCTGCACGCGCCGATCGGCCTCGACATCGGCGCGGAGACGCCGGCCGAGATCGCGGTCTCGATCCTCGGCGAGGTCATCGCGGAGCGACGCCGCGCGCTCGGACGACGGCGCGGCTGAACGTCAGTTCCCCGCGACGTCTTGGCGCTCGACCGCGGCCTCGCTCGACCAGTTGCGCGCGTAGGCTTCGACGTGCGCCGCACCCGGGAGAAAGATCGAGCGGTACGCGGAGAGCCCCTCCGCCGCGCGAAGGTAGTCGTTGTAGACGAGCTGCGACCGGTGGCACTCGATCGCGCGCCGCTTCTGCGCCCACGACGCCGAGACGTCGATGACGTGCGTCGCGACGACCGGGACCCAGATCTCGTAGGCGAACGCCGCGGCGTCGGACGCCGCGCATCGCGCGAGGGCCGCGAGGAAGGCCGCGCCGAACGCCGCGTGATCGGGATGCATCTCGTCCACGGGCGGGTGGTAGATCGTGCGCGGCCGAAGTCGCTCGAGGAGCTCCACGAGGCTCTCCTCGAGCGCGCGGTCGTGGCGAAGCTCGCCGTCGGGCAGGTCGAGAGCTTCCGCGCGCGTCCGGATCGACGGCGCGAAGGTCATTCCCGCGGACGCGGAGGCGCTCTGGGAGCGTGCGCGACCCCGCGACGGCATCGCGGTCGTGCGCGACGCGGCGTACCTCGAGTGGCGCTACGTCGCATGTCCCGGTCTCGACTACGCGATCCTCGTCGCGCGACGGCGCTGGTCGCGACGGACGGACGCGCTCGCCGTCCTTCGCGCCGGATGGATCGGTGAGCCGATCGGCGCGCTCGTCGACTGGATCGTGCCGCGGGACGAGCCCGGTCTCGAGCGTCGTCTGCTCCTCGCCTGCCATCGGTGGTGCCGCGAGCGTGGCCTCGCGCGGATGGTCGCTTGGGCGCGGCCCGGGTCGCACGCGGACGCTCTGCTCCGCTCCGCCGGACACGTCGAGCGGGAGTCGCCGTTCCTCCTGACGGTGCTCCGCGGACACGGGACCGTCGGTGTCGAGGACATGCGCGACCGCTGGGACTACACGATCGGCGATTCAGACTTGTTTTGACGAGCTACGCGGTCTCGCTGCGGAGGTGGGCGAGGTCGGCGGGCGTGTCGACGTCGACGAGGACGCCTGCGTCGTCGACGTCGAGCTCGAGGACGCGCGCCGGATCGCGTCGCACGACGGTCCGCGCGCCGAGCGCGACGGGCGCCTCGAGGAGCTCCTCGAAGAGGGCGCGCGCGAACACGACGGGATGCCCGCGACGGCCGCCGTGTCGCGGGACGACGATCGCGCGGCTCGCGGACGCCTCGCGCAGCCGGACCAGCGTGTCCACACGTACGGCCGGATGATCGACCAGGGCGACGAGGGCCGCATCGACCGGAGGCTCCGCCGGAGTGAGGTCGCGGAGCGCGATCTTGAGCGACGAGAGCTGCCCGCACGACGGATCGGGGTTCACGAGGAGGCGGACGTCCCGAGGTAGCGCGGCGCGGGTCTCCTCCGCGTGGACGCCCGCGACCACGACGATCCGCTCGAGCCCGGCTTCACCGAGCGCGCGCAGGAGCCGGCCGGCGAAGGTCTCCTCTCCGATCCGGAGAGTCGCCTTCGGCCGGCCCATGCGCTCGGACGCGCCGCCTGCGAGCAAGACGCCGGCGACGCGTGGAGCCAATTCAGAACTCGCAGAAGTCGCAGGGCGGGAATTCGGGGTCCGCGTAGTCGAGGCCGAAGCAGAGAGCGTTCAGATTTCCCTCGAACGGCGTCGTCAAGCACCGGCCCTCGATGCAGCCGGTGTTGAAGTCGTCGATGATGCACTCGCAGAAGGGCAGGTCGTCTTCGCTGCAGACCTCGTCCGTGCAGTAGGTCGGGGTGCAGTTGATCTCGTGACCGTCCGGCAGGAAGCAGTTGAAGTCGTCCTCGCAGTTGCAGAGGCAGGCTCGTCCGTCGAACGTGCAGTCGTCGGTGCAGGTGAGCGTGCTGCCGCTGCACGGATCGTCGCCGCTCTCCTCGAAGCCGCCGAAGAGCGACTCGCAGTCCTCACCGTCGAGGTTCGCGCCGTCGCACTCCTCACCCGGATCGAGGACGCCGTTGCCGCAGAGCGCGGGCGTCTGGGTGGGCGCCGGCGTCTGCGTGGCGCCCGGCGTCGGGGTCGGACCCTCGGTCGGACCGACGTCCTTGATCGCGAAGTTCTGCTGCGCGGTCTGCCAGATCACCGTCGTGTCCTGGCCGGCCTCGGGGAAACCGGGCAAGCGGAACTCGCCGTCGAGATCCTGTGGGAAGTCCTCGTCGGTCGGCGTCGTGACGCTGAAGGTGTGCGTCGTCGCGAGCTCGCCGTCGATGAAGAGCTGGGCGGTCCGCTGGCCGGCTCCGAAGCGATTGACGTTCACGAGGACGCCGAAGCCGTTGTTCGAGTCGCCGCAGACCTGGATCGTGTCGTTCCGCCCGGTGCCGTATGCGGGGATCAGCATCTCGTCGACGTCGTCGGCGCGATGCACGACGATCTTCACCTCGTCCGCGTCGCAGATCCAGCCCGAGAAGACGGTCACGCCGCTCACGTACGTGAGGTGCCCCGGGTTCTCGAAGTTGAAGAGCGTCGAGATCGCGGCAGGCGCTTCCGGCGCGTCGGCGGTCACGGAAGCCGGGCTGCCGCTCTCGGTGCCCGCGGGAACGATCGTGAAGCCCTGCGTTCCGGTCTGCCAGAGGATGCCGATCGCGTCGCCGTCCTCCGGGAAGTCCGGAAGCGTGAACGCGCCTTCGAGGTCCTGCGGGAAGTCTTCGTCGGTCGGCGTCGTCACGGTGAACGTGCGCGTGTCGACGAGCTCGTCGTCGATGTAGAACTTCGCGGTGCGCTCGCCCTCGCCGAAGCGGTTCAGGTTCACGAGGACGCCGAAGCCGTTGTTCGAGTCGCCGCACACCGCGGCCGTGTCGCCGCGGCTCGTGCCATACGCCGGGACGAGCGTCTCGTCCGGAGCGTCGGCCTTGTCGACGACGATCCGGAGGTCGTCCGCATCGCAGACCCAGCCCGAGAAGACCGTCACGCCGCTCTGGAACGAGCCGGGTGCCGGATTCTCGAAGACGAAGAGGGCCCAGCTCGGTGCCGCCGTCGAGAGCGCGAAGGCGGCTGCCGCGACCGCCGTGACCCGTGCGCCTCGATCCTTCTTCACGGTGGAAACGCGCTGTGCGCGGGAAAAGATTCTCAGCACGGTGGATACTCCCGCCTCAGCTTGGCCGCCGCGGTCGATACCTGTCAACGACGCTTTTCTGCCCTGACGCGACATGGCGTCGGTCAGGGCACTCGCGGCACTCGCGCGATGCGAGCGGGCGTCACGCGGGAACGGACGACGTCAGGCGGGAAGCTCGCCGCCCGCGAGCTCGCGCTCGGCGGCTTCGAGGTGCTCGGTCACTTCCTTGTCGATCGCGCGGTACTTCGCGATCGACTGATCGAAGCGCTCGGCCTCGCCGCGCTCGCGGGCGAGCTTGCGCCCGTGCTCGCGGATCCAGTCGATGTGCCACGCCTCGTCCTTGCTCACCTGGCGAAGCACGGCTTCGGTATCGGGATCGACGTCGGGCCGGCGCAGGTGGTGCTGATAGCGCCGCAGAGCGCGCTGCTCGACGACGACGGTGAGGGCGAGGAGATCGATGACGTCGCGCGGCATCCCGGCCTTCCGTCCGACGCGCGTCTGGTAGCCGTCGCAGACGATCAACGGCTTGTGGCCCGCGCGGATGATGCGCTCGGTCCAGAGCCACGCGTGCCGCGTCTCGTCCGCGAGATGCTGCGAGAGCGCGACCTGTGCATCCGGGTCCTCGAGGTGACGAAGCAGTCGGAAGAGCAGGTTCGCGCCGTGCTGCTCGGCGTTCCGGTAGTACGAGAACACCGCGATCTCGCTCGGGATCGAGGGATCCAGCCCGCTTTCGAGGTCGATCTTGGTCTGTGGCATTCCGCCGTCCTCTCCTTCGCCGCGACCCCGCGCACCGCCGCCGATGGCCATGACGCCGGGCGGCACGGACGGAAACGACGTTTCGATCAGGGTAGGTGTTGGCGGCCCGGCTTTCAACCCGAAGGCCCCCTGCGACCTGCGGATCGCCGGAGGACCGGAACCGCTCTCAGCGTGTCAGGTCGGGCAGGACCGACAGCCGGATCTTCGCGGTCTGCTTCCGCATCATCCGCGGGAAGAGCAGGCGGATCAGGTAGACGAAGGCGAACGGTCGCGGGACCGTGACCTCGTACGCACCGCGTCCCAGCGCGGCGAGGACGGTCTCGCAGAACTCATCGACCTCGATGAAGCTGTCCTTCGAGCGCGCGGGCATCCGGGCGAGGGTCTCCGCGTCGAACATCTCGGTCCGGACGAGAGCGGGGTATACGCACATCACGTGGATTCCGAGCGGCTCGAGCTCGTACGAGAGCGCTTCCGAGAGACCGGTCACGGCGAACTTGCTTGCGGAGTACGCGGCCTCGTCGGGCTGACCCAGCTTCCCGGCGAGAGACGAGACGTTGACGATCCACCCGCGGCCCTGGCTCCGCAGTGCCGGCAGCGTCGCTTTGATCCAGTGCACGACGCCGAGGTAGTTGACGCGCATCGTGCGCTCGATCTCGCTCGTCGGGTGATCCTTGAAGAGGACGTGGCGATTGTGGCCGGCCGCGTTCACGAGGACGTCGATGCGGCCGAGCTCGTCGATCACGCGACGCGCGGCGGCTTGCACCGCGGCTTCGTCGGCGACGTCGCAGGCGATCGGCAGCGCGCGGCTGCCGGCGCGCTCGATCTCGCGCGCGAGCTCTTCCAGCCGATCGGCGCGGCGCGCGACGAGAGCGACGCGTGCACCGCGGCCCGCGAGCGCGCGGGCGAGACCGGCACCGATGCCGCTCGAGGCCCCGGTGACGACGGCGACGCGATCGTGAAAGTCACGGACACCACTCATCGGCGGAGTACCTCGAGACGCGGTCGCTCGGGCGCCGCAGCCGGTTCGCGCGAACGCGAGCGCTCGCGTGTGCTTGGATTCGCGGAGCGCGCTTCGCGCTTCGGGCCGCGCTGCACGCGCTCGATCAGTGCGAGCGCCTCCTCTCTCGTCGGTCCGGGAAACGCCGCGTTCGTCTTCGACGAGAACAGCGACAGAGCAAGGAACGGAAGGACGCGCGCGATCACCGCCGGAGCGAAGAGCCCCTCGCGCGGCGGATCGAGCATGTTCATCACCCGCATCACCGCGCGATAGACCTGGCCGTCGGACCGGCTCGCGGGCGCGAGGCCGTGCTCGAGGAAGACGCCCGCGGCTTGTCCGAGGAGGAGCGCGAGCATCCGCGCGGGGTCGGTCGCCCAGGACCACGCCCACGCGAGCGTGCCGTCGCTGCCGCGCTTCTTCTGCAGAGCGCGCGCCACGCGATCGCCGCCGGCGGCAGCTTCCCAGTACGGCTCGATCTCCGTCCGCGCGCGAGCGTGATAGCTCTGCGCGGCGCGCACGAGGTCGTCGGGGTGCGCGGCGAGAGCGTCGTCGAGGAGTACCGTGGAGAGGACCGCCGACGTGACGCCCCGCCCGTAGATCGGGTTCGAGTGATGGGACGCGTCTCCGACGGCAACGAAGCCCGCCGCGAGCGGCGTTCCGTTCCGCTCGAAGCGGCGCACGCGATTCGTCAAGCCGCCCATCACGAGGACCGGGGTCTCCGGTCCGTCGATCGGGCGTGAGACACCGGGAGCACGCCACGGCGCCACGGCGGGAAACGCCGCGATCAAAGCCTCGAAGACGGCCGGGTCCGAGAGCGCGCGCATCGGGCGATCGTCGATGTCGGCGCCGACCGTGATCGAGAAGGTATCGCCGTCGCCCGGGAACGTGGCGAGCTTCAGCCAGCCGACGTCGCCCGCGACGAGGCCGGTCGTCGCGCCGGGGGGAGGGCTCCCCGTCGAGCGGTAGAACCTGGTGAAGTAGAAAATTCCAGTCGGAACTTGCTCCTCTTCGGGAGAAGCGCCTCCGATCCGCTGCATCCACTCGTCCGCGTTCGAGCGGCGACCAGTTGCATCGACGACGAGATCGGCGGAGATCCGCCGGGTCCTCTGCGAACCGTCCGCGCTCGCGGTCGAGGACGGATGCCAGGGAATTCCGTCGAGCTGGGCTTCCCGCGGCGGCAGGGTGCGCAAGCGGACACCCGAGACCCGCGGCCGGCCGCCGCGCGAGCGCGCGGCGACGAGCCCCTCGACGTAGACGCCTTCCTCGATCTCGATGCCGGGCTGGCGGCGCGCGACCTCGAGCAGCGCCCACTCGAAGGCGGCGCGGCGCGCGCCGAGCAGAACGAGCTCGCCGTCGCCGCGCTGGCGCGGTCCGAGGTCGAGCCCGGGAGGGATCGCGACCGTCAGCGGGATCTCGGGCGCACCCTGCGTCCGCAGCAGGTTCAGGACGTCGGGGAAGCGCTCGCGCATCACGGCGGTCAAGCGCGCGAGGAACGTGTGCGAGTGTCGGAACTGCGGCACGCCCGCGCGCTCCCAGCGCTGGAACGCCTCTTCCGGGGAAGCGACCGCCGGACGACGGTCGCGCTCGAGCACGCGCACCCGCCAGCCGCGCCGCGCGAGCAGGATCGCGAGAGAGAGGCCGCCGATGCCGCCGCCGACGATCACGACGCGACGTCGCGGCTTGCTCGAGCTTCCGGAGCGGGCCGTGCGGGAGCTGCGCTTCGCCGTCATCGACGCCGAAGAGTAGGCGCCCACGCGCGCGGGAGCAAACCGCTGCGGTCTCGATACTCTCAGCTCTGCTTCGCTCGAGGACGCTGTGCGCTCGACCGTGCGCGGCCGCCGCGGTGCACCGTCAGCATTGCGCCGTAGTGGTACAGTCGTCCCTTCGCGCGGTACTTCCGGTGCGAATCACCGAGGATCGAGTAGAGCCCGTACTGCATCGCCGACTTCGCGAGGTTTGGCAGGATGCTCGAGAGGAGGCCGTTCTTCTTGTACGCGAAGCGGCTCCGGCCGAGCCGGCGATGATGCTCGGCGAAGTGCGCCTCGGTGAGCCGCGTCTGGTCGATCTCGTGCACGACGCGAGCGCCGGTCATGTATCCGATCCAGCCGCCGACGGCGAGGATGCGCGTGCCGAGCTCGGTGTCCTCGCTCGCTCCCGCGGCGCCCGGTCCGAGGATCTCGTTGAATCCGCCCACCACCGCGAACGCGTGCCGCCGCACGACCATGTTCGCTCCGGTGAGGCGCTGGCGCTGCGAGTCGGGCTCGTAGTCGATGTGGACGATCGTGCCGTAGCGGACGAGGCGCTCGCGAAGCTCCGGATCGGCGCTCGCCTCGGGCGGCCAGAGGACCGCGCCCTGCGCGGCGACGCAGTCGTGGCGTGTGAAGTAGTCCCAGATCTCGACGAGCCAGCGAGGGTCGGTGACGACGTCGTCGTCGAGGAAGGCGAGAAGCTCGCCACGCGAAGCGGTGATCGCGGCGTTCGCGGCACGTGACTTCCCGGGCTCGCCGACGCGGATCACGATGCGGCCCGGACCGCCTCGGCGCCAGTCCGCGAGCAGGCGGGGCGTCTCGTCCGTCGAGCCGTTGTCCGCGATCACGATCTCGTAGGGCACGGGCGGCGCCTCGAGCGCGTCGAAGCTCCGCAGGAGCGCACCGAGGCTCGGGGCGCGATCTCGCGTCGCGACGATGACGGAGATGGTGGCGGGCTCGGTTTCCATGGCGGGGTCAGGGCTGGGCCGGTACGCGAGAGCGCTCTGCAAGGTTTGCAGGCGCGCCATCCTGCCATTGGTCGCGTTCGGGGTCACCACCGCTTCTCGTCCGAGCTGCGCCGCCCTTGCGGGCGTCGCCGGCGCCGGCGGCCTCGGCCCCCGGGAGCGCCGTTGCGAGAGAGACGGCCGCGACCTCCGGAATCTCACGGATTTCGTGTCCCAGATGGGCGAGCCCCTCTCGCGCCGGCGCGCCGACGCCCGGCTCGACGAGAAGGAGGTTCGGTTGCCACTGGTGATGCGCGCGCGGCGCCGCGACGGCCGCCTCCGCGGGCATCGCGAAGTCGAGGACGTTCGTCAGGACCTCGAGCGTCGCGCTGATGATCAGCGGTCCGCCCGAAGCGCCGACCGCGACGATCGCCTTCCCGTCCCGCACGGCGACGGTCGGGGTCATGCTGCTCGCGGGACGTTTTCCCGGCGCGATCCGGTTGCTCGTTCCCGGTGCGAGCCCGAAGAGGTTCGGTGCCGGGAAGCTGAAGTCGTCGAGCTCGTTGTTCAGGATGACGCCGACGCCGCGCGCGCCGAGAAGCGCACCGAAGGAGGTGTTGATCGTCGTCGTCGCGGCGGCGGCGCTGCCGTCCGCGGCGATGACGGAAACATGCGCGGTCCCGGCGTCGCTCTTCGCCGGGGCCGTCGTGCCGTAGAAGTCGGGCGCGTGCGTCCGATCGAGGGAGATGCGGGCGCGCAGCGCCGCGCCGTCGGGCGGCGGCGCGGGCGCGTCGAACTCGGGATCGCCCGCGAAGCGCGCGCGGTCCGCGAACGCGTGCTTCAGGATCTCCGCGAAAACGTGCCAGCGCTCCGCGGAGTCCGAGCCGAGGGCCTTCACGTCGAAGCGGGAGAGCGTCTCGAGCGCCAGCACGAGCGCGGTTCCGCCCGCGGAGGGGGGCGGCATCGTGTAGACCGTGCTGCCGCGATACGTCGTCTGGAGCGGCTCGCGCCAGATCGGCGCGTACGCCGCGAGGTCGGATTCGCGAAGCGAGCCGCCCTTCGCCTGCACGGTCCCGGCGATCGCCGCCGCGACCTTCCCGCGGTAGAACGCCGCGGGCCCGCCGTCCGCGACGGCCCGGAGCGTGCGCTCGAGGTGCGGCATCTTCACGCGCTCGCCCGCGGCGGGCGGGCTGCCGTCCTCGTGCAGGAGGAGCGCCGCGAGCTCCGGGTCTGCGTGGATCCGCTCGCGCTCGGACGCGAGCGTGCGTGCGAGGTGCTCGGTGATCGGAACGCCGTCTCGTGCGAGGTCGATCGACGGCTGTACGAGGCGCGTCCAGGGAAGTCGACCGAACCGGGCGTGCGCGGCGGCGAGGCCCGCGATCTCGCCGGGAACACCGACGGCGAGAGCGCCCGTGCGGCTCCGCTCGCGAACGTACTTGCCGTCGACGAGATACTGATCGCCGCTCGCGTTCCCCGGCGCGGTCTCGCGGTAGTCGAGAGCGAACGCTCTCCCGGTGCGCGCGTCCCAGATCACCATGAAGCCGCCGCCGCCGATGCCGCAGGAGGCGGAGTGCACGACGCAGCCCGCGAGCGAAGCGGCGATCGCGGCGTCGACCGCGGAGCCCCCCTCGTCGAGGACGGCGAGTCCGATCTCCGCCGCGGCGACGTTCTCTGCCGCGACGACCGCGCCCGCCGAGCCGTGCGACTCCGCGCCGCGGGCGACCGGGGCGACCGCGAGAGCGAGCGTCAAGAACGCCGAAGCGACCAGACGGCGACGACCGACCGGGACGACGATGCTCGAGCGGAGCATGGGCGGTTTCTACGTTCGTGCCCACGGCATCGCAACGCGCGAGCGTCGCCGCGCGCGCTGTGATAGGCGGTTTCGGTGCCGGGCTTCGCCGAGAAGGATTTCTACCTCGACGACTTCGGGAACCACACGCTGGTTCTCGCCGTCGATCGCGACTCTGTGCGCGCGGAGGGAAGCCGGCGGCGACTCGCGGCGGTCGTGCGCGATCTCGTCGCGAACGAGGCGCGCATCGTCGTCGTTCTCGGGAGCGCGCCCGAGGACGCGGCGCCACGAAGCCGCGCGGGCACGTCACGCGATCACGCGCTCCGCTGGCGGCGCTGGCTCGGCCTTCCGCGCACGCGGCCGAAGCGCTCGCGCCGCGTGCCCCCCGCCGGAGCGCGCGGCGACGCGGTCCTCTGGTCGAGGGTCGAGGATGACGAGCCGATGCGCGCGCTCTGGCGCGTGCTGCGCGTGCGCTCGCTCTGCCTCGTCGTCACGGGAGAGCCCGCGATCGGTCCGGCGTGCCGCATCGCGCGCGACCTCCGCGTGCACAAGCTCGTCCTGATCGACCGCCGCGGCGGGCTCAGGCGGCGCGGCAGCGACGAGGTGCTCTCCTATCTCGACGGCGCGGATCTCGACGCGATCCTCGGCGGCGGCGACGAGGCGCTCGGGGCGTTCGGATCGCGACGCTCGCTCCTGCAGCACGTCGACGGCGTCCTCGACCGCGTGTCCTCGGTGAACGTGTGCAAGATCGACGGGCTCGCACACGAGCTCTTCACCTACGAAGGCTCGGGAACCTTCTTCTCGCGCGACGACCACTGCCAGGTGGCCCCGCTCGGGATCGACGACTTCGACGAGGTCGAGCGCCTGATCGCGCGCGGGCAGAAGGAGGGCCTCCTCCGGCCGCGCTCCGCCGACGAGATCGGCGAGATCCTCCTCGACGGCTTCGGCGTTTGGGTCGGCGTCGGCCATCTCGCGGGCGTCGGCGCGCTCCGCACGTGGCAGGACGAGGACGGGGAAGGGGCGGGCGAGATCGTCGGGCTCTACACCTTCACGCGGTTCAAGGGGGAGGGCATCGGCTCGCGGCTCGTGAAGCGTCTTCTACAGGAGGCGTCGAGCCGCGGGCTCGGAAAGGTGTTCGCGCTGACGACCTCCGAGCGCGCTGCGCGCTTCTTCCTGCGCGAGGGCTTTCGTGAGGTGTCGCACGAGGCGCTCCCCGCGACGAAGTGGGAAGGCTACGATGCGGGGCGCCGCGCGCGCGTACGCGTCTTCCGGCGGAAGGTCAGGCGCCGAGCCCGATCATTCTCTGCAGGCGCGAAGCCAGCCCGACGTCCCCGGTCAGGCTGAGGCGACGCTCGAGGAAGGCGAGCTGCTGCGTCAGCCCGCCGCTCGCGAGAGCGACCCAGTCGCGGCCCGTCAGCTTCATCGACATGCTGGGCTTCACGTGGAGGCCGCGCATCACCTCGATCCGGCCGTCGCGGATCACGAGATGATAATTCCCGCCGTCGTCGCCCTCGCCGCGCAGCTCGAGCTGGACCACGACGTTGAGACCGCGGACCGCCTCGGGATCCACGCGGTCGGGAAGGGTCGCGAGGACCTCCTTCACGGTCGGCATGGACGGGTTGCTAGCCAGGGCCGCGCTTCTTGTCACCTCCGCCATGGTGCGCGTCTCTGCGCGCGCTAGCTTCCCTCCCGAGGCGGCCGAAGACGGCGCCCGGCGGAGCGGCCCGGATCGGTGGTGGAGTCGGGGGACGAGAGGCGGATCCGGTGGGGCGACCCGGACTATCCGGGTCCGCTCCGCTGCATCGACGAACCGCCGCAGGAGCTCTTCGTCCGCGGCGCGCGGTCCGTCGAGCGGATCGCCTTCGGCGGTCTCGCGGTCGCGATCGTCGGCGCGCGCGACGCGACCGCGTACGGGCTCGCGACCGCGCGAAGCCTCGCACGAGGTCTCGCGCGGCACGGGGTCGTCGTCGTGAGCGGCCTCGCGATCGGCATCGACGGTGCCGCGCACCAGGGCGCGCTCGAGGGCGGCGGCGTCACCGTCGCGGTCGTCGGCGGCGGGACCGACGTCGTCTACCCGCGCGCGCACGCGCGGCTTCGCTCTGCAATTCTGGGAAACGGGCTCGTCGTCGGCGAGTGGGTGGCCGGAACGCGCCCCGCGGCGTTCCACTTTCCACTGCGAAATCGCCTGATCAGCGGTCTCTCGATCGGCGTCGTCGTGGTCGAGGCGACGCCGAAGAGCGGCTCGCTCATCACCGCGCGCTGGGCGCTCGAGCAAGGGCGCGAGGTGTTCGCGGTCCCCGGACCGGTCGGTTCGGCGCGATCGAGCGGACCGCATGCGCTTCTAAAGGAGGGTGCCAAGCTGGTCGAGAACGAGCACGACGTGCTCGAGGAGCTGCCGAGCTGGCTCCCGCCGCCCCCGGACCCGGAGCACCTCCCGGGCGGCGAAGCCGGCCGTCTTCTCTCCGAGATCGTGGAAGGAGCAGAGACGGTCGATGCGATGGCGGCGAGAACCGGGCGAAAACCCGAGGAAATCTGGGGAGATCTCCTCGATCTCGAGCTCCGCGGGCTCGTCCTGCGCGGGCCCGGAGGGCGCTTTTCCGGGGCCCGGAAGGGGGACTCCGGCGGCTCCGGGCGGACCGTGCGGGGTTGACTCGCCGTCCGAGCGGCGTTAGCTCGCGCCGCGAGGCGAAAGAACAGCGATGGCGAAGAACCTGGTAGTCGTAGAGTCCCCGGCGAAGGCCCGCACCCTGACCAAGTACCTCGGTCGCGGGTATCAGGTCTGCGCTTCGGTCGGACACATCCTCGACCTTCCCAAGAGCAAGCTCGGGGTCGACGTCGAGAACGACTTCGCGCCCGACTACCACGTGATCCCGGGCAAGGCGAAGGTGATCACGGAGCTCCGCAAGGCGGCGAAGAACAAGGACGTCGTCTACCTCGCCCCCGACCCGGATCGCGAGGGCGAGGCGATCGCCTGGCACATCGCCGAGAAGATCGGAGTCCCCCGCGAGCGCCTGAAGCGTGTCCTTTTCAACGAGATCACCAAGGACGCGGTGAAGGAGGCGATCAAGCACCCGCTCGAGCTCGATCGCCCGAAGTACGACGCGCAGCAGGCGCGCCGGATCCTCGACCGATTGGTCGGGTACCAGGTCTCGCCGCTCCTCTGGAAGAAGGTACGACGCGGGCTCTCGGCCGGGCGCGTGCAGTCGGTCGCGGTCCGCATCATCGTCGAGCGCGAGCGCGAGATCCGCGCGTTCCAGGCGGTCGAGTACTGGTCGATCTCGGCGAAGGTCGAGGGCGACACGCCGCCGCCGTTCGAGGCGCGTCTCGTCGAGGTGAAGGGCCAGCGGCTCGACCCGAAGGGCTTCCGCGTCGAGAACGAGGCGCAGGCGGGGGCGGTCCTCGACGCGGTGCGCAGCCTTCCGTGGGTCATCGCTTCGGTCGAGACGAAGGAGCGGCGCCGGAACCCGCAGCCGCCGTTCATCACCTCGCGGCTCCAGCAGGAGGCGTCCCGGAAGCTCTACTTCAACCCGAAGCGGACGATGGGGCTCGCGCAGCGTCTTTATGAAGGCGTCGAGATCGGCGAGGACGGCCTCGTCGGCCTCATCACCTACATGCGCACGGACTCGACCCGCGTTTCGCCCGAGGCGCAGGCGAACGCGCGCACGCACATCGCCGAGCGCTACGGCGACAACTACCTTCCGGAGAGCCCGCCCGTGTACCGCTCGCGGAAGCAGGCGCAGGACGCGCACGAGGCGATCCGGCCGACCTCGATGAAGTACACGCCGGACTTCGTCGCGCGCTACCTCGAGCCCGACGAGCTGAAGGTCTACACGCTCGTCTGGAACCGCTTCGTCGCGAGCCAGATGTCGGCGGCGATCTACGACCAGACGGCGGCGGACATCCCGCTCGGGGACTTCCTCTTCCGTGCGAACGGCCAGGTGACCAAGTTCGACGGCTTCATGCGGGTCTACACCGAGGGCGTCGACGAGGCCGCGACCGAGGGTGAGGAGGGCGGCGACGATCGGCAGCTCCCGCCGCTCGCTGCGGGAGACCGCCTGCAGCTACACGAGCTCCTTCCCGAGCAGCACTTCACGCAGCCGCCGCCGCGCTTCAAGCAGGCCGCGCTGATCAAGGAGCTGGAAGAGCAGGGCATCGGCCGTCCCTCGACCTACGCGAGCATCATGGGGACGATCCTCGACAAGGAGTACGTCCTCGAGGACGACCAGCGCCGCTTGAAGCCGACCGAGCTCGGCATGCTGATCACGGATCTCCTCGTCGAGGCGTTCCCGGACGTCTTCGACGTGAAGTTCACCGCCGGCATGGAAGAGGTTCTCGATTCCGTCGAGGAGGGCAAGGAGGACTGGATCGCGGCGACGCGCAAGTTCTACACGCCGTTCGTGAAGGACCTCGAGCACGCCGACGAGCACATGCGGGACGTGAAGACGGAGGAGATCCCGACAGACCTCACGTGCGAGCGCTGCGGCTCTCCGATGGTGATCAAGTGGGGGCGCCGCGGCGAGTTCATCGCGTGCAAGGCGTATCCCGAGTGCCGCAACACGAAGAACTTCACGCGGAAGGACGACGGAACGATCGAGATCGCGAAGGAAGAGACGATCGATCGTACCTGCCCGAAGTGCGGCAAGCCGATGCAGATCCGCTTCGGCCGCTTCGGGAAGTTCGTCGGCTGCACCGGATACCCCGAGTGCCGCGAGGTCCAGCCGCTGAAGCTGCCCGAGCCGATCGGTCTCAAGTGCCCGAAGTGCGCCCAGGGCGACGTCGTGCGGAAGTTCTCGCGCAAGCGGAAGATGTTCTTCTCGTGCAACCGCTATCCGGACTGCGACTTCAGTGCCTGGGATCGCCCGATCGACGAGGCGTGCCCGGAGTGCGGTGGCAAGTACCTCGTCGAGAAGGTGACGAAGAAGGCCGGCGCCGAGAAGCGCTGTCCGAACTCCGAGTGCAAGTTCCGCGAAGCGCTCGACGCCCCGTTGCCCAGCCCCGAGGCCGCCGCCGGTGACGGCGCGACGGAGCGCGCCGCCAGCTAGTGCACCGCCGTCGAGATAGCGTCAACATCTTACCGCCCCTCGACGCCCCTCGCGGCGTCACACCTCCTCGA
>VGTG01000104.1 GCA_016874795.1 Deltaproteobacteria bacterium
CCCGTTCTACCACCGGCTGCACATCTCGCAGCTCCGCATCACGGCCCGCCTCCTCGGTCTCGAGGCGCTCTCCGACACCGCAGATCGCTGGCAGGCCTACGCCGACGATCCGTTCTGCGCGCGGCGCGCGCTCGTTCAAAAGGCGCTCTTCAAGGCGCTCTACTACTGAGCCATGCACGTTCTGCTGATCCATCAAGCCTACGCGGGACCGCGCGATCCGGGCGGGACGCGGCACCATGAGCTCGCGACGGAGCTCGTGCGACGCGGTCATCGCGTGACGATCGTCGCGAGCGACGTGAGCTACATGACCGGCGACCGCGTCGGCGGCTCCTCGCCGGCGATCGGCGCGAGCAGCCGGGGCAACGGGAGCAACGAGAGCGCCGGCGAAGACGCGGGCGGCATCCGCGTCGTCCGCGTCCCGAGCTCGCGCCGCCTCCACCGGAGCTACGTCGATCGGTTTGCGAGCTTCGTCGGCTTCGGCGGACGCGCGCTCCGGGCCGCGCTCGAAGTGCCCGACGTCGACGTCGTCTGGGGAACCTCGCCGCCGCTTCCGCAGCTCCTGCCGGCGTGGCTCGCCTCGCTGCGCTGCCGCGGCGGATTCGTGCTCGAGGAGCGCGATCTCTGGCCGGAATTCGCGATCGGGATGGGCGTCGTGCGCGACGGTCTCGCGAGCCGCGCCGCGCTCCGCTTCAAGCGCTTCCTCTACGGACGCGCCCGCCGCGTGATCGTCAACTCGCCGGGCTTCCTCCCCTTCCTCGACGGCTACGGCGTCGAAGCGCAGAAGATCCGCGTCGTTCCGAACGGCGTCGATCCGCGGCTCTTCGATCCCGAGGAACGCAGCGCGGATCTCCGGCGCGCGTGGGGCGCCGAGGGACGCTTCGTCGTCCTCTATGCCGGAGCGCTCGGTCCGGCGAACGATCTCGAGGTCGCCCTCGACGCCGCGGAGGAGCTCCGCGGAACCGAGGCGCTCTTCGTCCTCGTCGGAGACGGAAAGGCGCGCGCGAGCCTGGCGGAAGCGGCCGCGGCGCGCGGGCTCGACAACGTGCGCTTGGTCGGCGCGCAGCCGAAGGACGCGATGCCGCAGGTTCTCGCCGCGGCGGACGCGTGCCTCGCGACGCTGCGCGACATCCCGCTCTTCCGCACGACCTACCCGAACAAGGTGTTCGACTACATGGCCGCCGGACGGCCGGTCCTGCTCCTGATCGACGGCGTGATCCGCGAGGTCGTCGAGGAGGCGCGCGCGGGCCGCTTCGTCCCACCGGGCGACGCCCGCGGCCTCGCCGCGACGGTGCGCGAGTGGATGCAGTCGCCCGAGGCCGTGCGCGCGATGGGCCGGGACGGACGACGCGCGGTGTGCGCGCGCTTCGACCGCCGTCTGCACGCGGCGCAGCTCGAGACACTTCTTCTCGAGCTCGTCGGGGAGTCGCCGTCCACGGGATCGCAGGCCGCCGAAGCGTGCGTGATCGGAGAAGCGCGATGAGCGGCCGCGCGAAGCGAGTCTTCGACCTCCTCGCCGCGAGCGCGCTCCTGGTCGCCGCGGCGCTGCCGATGCTCGCGATCGCGGCGCTGATCCGCGCGACGATGGGCGCTCCCGTGATCTTCCGTCACGAGCGCATCGGCCTCGGAGGACGCTCCTTCACGCTCTTCAAGCTCCGCACGATGCGGAGCGGCCGCCCCGGCGAGCCGGACGAGGCCCGTCTCACGTCGGTCGGCCGGTGGCTCCGCGCGCTCTCGCTCGACGAGCTGCCGCAGCTCTGGAACGTCGTTCGCGGCGACATGTCGCTCGTCGGACCGCGGCCGCTCCTGCCGCAGTACCTCGGCCGCTACACGCCCGAGCAGGCGCGCCGCCACGAGGTGCTTCCGGGTCTCACCGGGCTCGCGCAGGTCGAAGGGCGGAACGCGCTCGGCTGGGAGGAGCGTTTTCGTCTCGACGTCCGGTACGTCGATCACCGGAGCTTCCTCCTCGACCTGCACATCCTGCTGCGGACGGCTCTCGTCGTGCTGCGCGGGCGCGGCGTCAGCGCCGCGGGGCACGCGACGATGCCGGAGTTCCTGGGCACGCCGGGCGGCTCCGCGAAGGCGAGCTGAGGAGGAGAGATGCGCCACCTCGTGATCGGAGCCGCGGGACACGCACAGGAAGTCGCGTGGTCGCTCCGGGAGTCGTCGAATGCGCGCGGCGAGGCGTGCTCGCTCGAATTCTTCGACGACGCGATCCGACCGGGTCCCCTGCCCTCCGGCCTCGGCCGCGTCGTCGGCACGCTCGACGACGTCCCGAGGGCGCTCCGGCAAGGAGAAGCGCGGCTCGTCCTCGGCATCGGCTTGCCGCGCACGAAGGCGACCGTGGTCGCACGGCTCGCCTGCCCGGAGAGCCTCTGGACGACGGTCGTCCATCCGACCGCCGTGATCGGACCGAACGTCCCGATCGGCTGCGGATCGTACGTCGGCCCGGGCGCGATCCTCACGGTCAACGTACGCGTCGGCCGCTTTGCGACGATCAACACGCACTGCCTCGCCGCGCACGGCGCGGTGCTCGAGGACTGGGTGACGCTCCACCCCGATGCGCACCTCTCGGGCGAGGTCCACGTCGAGGACGGAGCCGAGCTCGGTGCGGGCTCGGTCGTGATCCCCGGCGTCCGCGTCAGCGCGTGGGCCGTGCTCGGTGCGGGCGGCGTCGCCGTGCGCGACCTCGACGGCGGCCGCACCTGGGTCGGCGTTCCGGCGCGCGCGCTCGCGCACGGACGGGAGCGAGGAACGCGGCGCGCCGCGCGCGCCGCACGGGTGGAGGCGTCATGAGCGTTCCGATGTGCGAGCCGGACATCACCGACGTCGAGCGCGAGGCGGTCGCGGACGTCCTGCGGACGCCGGTCCTGGCGCTCGGGCCGCGGCTCGAGGCGTTCGAGCGCGCGCTCGCGCGCTTCGCCGGCTTGCGGCACGCGGTCGGCGTCAACAGCGGGACGTCGGGACTTCACCTCTGCATGATCGCGGCGGGCGTGGAGGAAGGCGACGTCGTCGTGACGACGCCGTTCAGCTTCGTCGCCTCGGCGAACTGCGTCCTCTACCAGCGTGCGCGGCCGGACTTCGTCGACATCGAGCCCGCTTCGCTCGGCATCGACCCGGAAGCTCTCGCCGACCGCGTCGAGACGCTCGTCCGCGGCGGGGCGCGCGTGAAGGCGATCCTGCCGGTGCACGTCTTCGGACAGCCGTGCGACATGGACCCGATCCTCGAAGTCGCGCAGCGCTTCGGTCTCGCGGTCCTCGAGGACGCGTGCGAGGCGATCGGCGCCGCGTACCGCGGGAAGCCCGTCGGCACGCTCGGGCACGCGGGCGTCTTCGCCTTCTATCCGAACAAGCAGATGACGACCGGCGAGGGCGGCGCGATCGTGACGAACGAGACGGCCTGGGCCACGCTGTTCCAGAGCCTCCGCAACCAGGGACGGGACGTGTTCGACGGCTGGCTCGAGCACTCGCGTCTCGGCTTCAATTATCGGCTCGACGAGATGAGCGCCGCGCTCGGCCTCGCGCAGCTCGGTCGCATCGACGAGCTGCTCGCCGGCCGCGAGCGCGTGGCGCGCTGGTACGACGAGCGCCTCTCCGGGCTCGACGGAGTCGAGCTTCCGTCGCCCGCGCCCTGGACGACGCGGATGAGCTGGTTCGTCTACGTGATCCGTCTCGAGGACGGCGCCCGCCGCGACCGGGTGATCCGCGATCTCGCGGCACGCGGCATCGCTTCCCGGCCCTACTTCCCTCCGATCCATCTCCAGCCCGTGTACCGCGAGCGCTTCGGCCATCGACGCGGGGATTTCCCGCGCGCCGAGGAAGCGGGAGAGCGCTGCCTCGCGCTGCCGTTCTTCGGACGGATGCGCGAATCGCAAGTCGACGAGGTGTGTGAGGCGCTCCGCGAGGTGCTCGCGGGCGCGGCGGGGACGCGCTTCGGCGAATCGTCCTTGCCGGCTTCGGCGTGAGGTGGAGGGGGTTTCGATGAAACGCGTTTCGAGCTGGACGACGGAGGCGCTGCTCGAGTTCCTCCTGCATCACCGCTTCGCCGCCGCCGTCGCGGCGAATCTCGGCGTCGCGGTGATCGCGTATCTCGGCGCCTTCGCGCTCCGCTTCGATCTCTCCGTCCCCGGCGAGTACTTCTCCGTCGCGCTCTCGACGCTTCCCCTCCTGTGCCTCTGCAAGTTCGCGGGCTTCTGGTACTTCGGCCTCTTCTCCGGCTGGTGGCGGCACGTCAGCGTGCGCGACGTCGAGGACATCGTGCGCGCGAACGTCGCCGGCTCCGCGCTGTTCCTCGGCGCGACGGTCTTCTCGCGCGGTCTCGCGGGTTACCCGCGTTCGATCTTCTTGACGGACCTCGTCCTCTGCACCGTCCTGATGGGCGGAAGCCGCATCGCGATCCGAGTCCTGCGCGAGCGCGGCGACCAGCCGCTCGCACAGCGCATCGAGACGATCGCGCTGATCGTCGGCGCCGGCTCCGCCGGGATCCGGCTCCTGCAGGAGCTCGAGACGCGCACGCACCGCGGCATCGCGGTGATCGGCTTCGTCGACGACGACGCGGAGAAGCAGGGCATGAGGATCTGCGGCATGCCCGTGCTCGGCGGGATCGACGCGATCCCCGAGCTCGTCGCGGCGCACGACGTCGGCGAGGTGTTCCTCGCGATCCCGTCCGCGCCCGGGCCCGTCGTGCGCCACGCGGTGCAGCGCTGCCGCGAAGCGGGCGTCCGCTCGCGCGTGCTGCCGTCCCTCGGCGAGCTCGTCGAGGGCCGCTTCATGTACACGCAGATGCGCGAGGTGAAGGTCGACGACCTGCTCGGCCGCGCGCCGATCCGCCTCGACCTGCCGCGCATCCGCACGTTCCTCTCGGGCCGCACCGTGCTCGTCACGGGCGCTGCGGGCTCGATCGGCTCCGAGCTCTGCCGTCAGGTCGCGACGAACGGACCTTCGAGGCTCGTCCTCTACGACCGCCACGAGAACGGCGTCTTCGCGCTCGAGATGGAGCTCCGCCAGCGCTTCCCCGAGCTCGAGGTCGTCCCCGTCCTCGGCGACGTGCTCCTCGCCGACCAGCTCGAGACCGTCTTCGCCTCGCACCGTCCGCACGTCGTCTTCCACGCCGCCGCCTACAAGCACGTGCCTCTCGCCGAGCGGAACGTCGTCGAGGCGGTGCGGAACAACGTCCTCGGCACGCGGAACGTCGCGCTCGCCGCCGCGCGCCACGGCGTGCACGAGTTCGTCCTCGTCTCGACGGACAAGGCCGTGCGGCCGACGAGCGTGATGGGCGTGACGAAGCGCGTCGCCGAGATGGTCGTGCAGGGCCTGCAGAACGGCGCGGGGCGCTTCGTCACCGTGCGCTTCGGCAACGTGCTCGGCTCGAACGGCAGCGTCGTGCCGCTCTTCCGCGATCAGATCGCGCGCGGCGGACCCGTGACGGTCACGCATCCGGAGGTCACGCGCTACTTCATGACGGTCCCGGAAGCGGTGCAGCTCATCCTGCAGGCCGCGACGATCAGCCACGGGGGCGAGATCCTCGTCCTCGAGATGGGCCAGCCCGTGCGCATCGCGGACCTCGCGCGGCACATGGTCGAGCTCTCCGGCTTCGTGCCGGACGAGGACATCGAGATCGTCTACACCGGCCTCCGTCCGGGAGAGAAGCTGCACGAGGAGCTCGTCGACGACGGCGAGTCGGTGATCCCGACCGAGATCGACCGCATCCGCACGCTCGCGGCACCGCCGGGACGCTCGATCCGCCTCGACGAGGTCGGACCGGAGGTGGAGAGGCTCGTCGCGAACGTCGACGTCGACGGCATCGTCCGGCTCCTGCAGCGGCTCGTGCCGACGTATCGGCCGAGCGAGAGCCTGTTCGGCGCGAACGAAGCCGAGCGAAGCAGCAGCCACGACGGCGATTCGGAAGCCGCGGCGCCTCTCGCCGCGAGCGCCGCTTGAAGCCGAGCGCGCCGCGCAGCGCCCGCGCTCACGCTCACGCTCGGAAGAGGAACGAATGAAGCAGGTCGTGCAGCACCTCCGTACCGGTCGGATCGAGGTCGCCGAAGCGCCCGCACCGGCGCCGCGCGCGGGTCACCTCGTGATCCAGACGGCGGCGACGCTGATCTCGCCCGGGACCGAGCGCATGCTCGTGCAGTTCGGGCGTTCGGGACTTCTCGGAAAAGCGCGCGCGCAGCCGGAGAAGGTGCGACAGGTCGTCGCGAAGCTCCGCACCGACGGCCTTCGTCCGACGCTCGAAGCCGTCGCGAGCCGCCTCGAGGAGCCGATGCCGCTCGGCTACTGCAACGTCGGCCGCGTCGTCGCAGTGGGAAGCGGCGTCACGGGCTTCGCCGAAAGCATGCGCGTCGTCTCGAACGGGCCGCACGCCGAGGTCGTCGCGGTGCCCGCGAACCTCGCGGCGCGGATCCCGGACGAGGTCGACGACGAGAGCGCTTCCTTCACCGTGCTCGGCGCGATCGCGCTGAACGGAGTGCGCCTCCTCGAGCCGACGCTCGGCGAAAGCTTCGGCGTCGTCGGGCTCGGCGTGCTCGGTCTTCTCGCGGTGCAGCTCCTCCGCGCACACGGCTGTCGCGTCGTCGCGGTCGATCTCGATCCGGCGCGCTGCGAGCTCGCTCGTGCTCTCGGTGCAGAGACGGTCTGCGTCGCCGCGACGGACGATCCCGTGCAGGCGAGCCGCGCGGCGACGGACGGCGTCGGCCTCGACGGCGTGCTGATCGCGGCGACGGCCGAGAGCGACGAGATCGTGCACCAGGCGGCCGAGATGTGCCGGCGGCGCGGACGCCTCGTGCTGGTCGGCGTCGTCGGTCTCGGACTCCGCCGCGCCGACTTCTACGAGAAGGAGCTCTCCTTCCGCGTCGCGTGCTCGTACGGACCGGGGCGATACGACGCGGCGTACGAGACGCAGGGTCGAGACTATCCCCTGGCCCACGTGCGCTGGACCGCAGCGCGAAACTTCGAAGCGGTGCTCGACGCGCTCGCGCGCGATCGCATCGACGTGCGGCCGCTGATCTCGCGGCGTCTGCCGATCGCGGAGGCTGGCGCCGCGTACGAGGCGGTCCTGGGCGACCGGTCGGCGCTCGGCATCGTGATGACGTATCCGCAGGATCCCGCGGCGCTCGGACGTGTGCAGCGCGTGACCGCGAGTGCGTCGGCTCCGTCGCGCGCGGCGAGGCTCGAAGCGGCCCAGGGCGCGCACCGTTCTCCCGTCGTCGGCGTGATCGGCGCCGGCCAGTTCGCGCGCCAGGTGCTCCTGCCGGCGATCCGTGCGACGGGGACGCGCATCGCGGCCGTCGCGAGCGCGGGCAGCGTCTCGAGCCTGCACGCCGCGCGCACGTTCGGCGCGGACGAGGCGACGACGGACGTCGCGCACCTCCTCGCCTCTGCCGAGATCGACACGGTTTTCATCGCGACGCGGCACGACAGCCACGCCGCTCTCGCCACCGCGGCGCTCGCGGCCGGCAAGCACGTCTTCGTGGAGAAGCCGCTCGCGATCGACGAGGCCGGTCTCGCGGAGGTCGCGCGCGCGCGCGCGGCCGCGCGCGATCGCCGGCTCCTCGTCGGCTTCAACCGGCGGTTCGCGCCGCACGCGCTCCAGGTGAGCTCGCTCCTCGCGGGACGCGCGGACCCGATCGCGATCTCGATCACGGTCAACGCGGGAGCTCTGCCCGGCGAGCACTGGACGAAGGACGCAGCGATCGGCGGCGGGCGGATCGTCGGCGAGGCGTGTCATTTCATCGATCTCGCGAGCTTCCTCGTCGGCGCGGCGCCGCGGACCGTGCACGCGATGCCGCTCGGGGGTTCCGCCTCGACGGCGGACGCGACGTCGATCTCGCTCGGCTTCGACGACGGCTCGATCGCGACGGTCCACTACTGGACGAACGGCCCGCGCGCGTACCCGAAGGAGCGCATCGAGGTCTTCTCGTCCGGTCGCGCGATCGTCATCGACAACTGGCGCGCTCTCCGCGCCTTCGGTTGGCCGGGCGCGCCGCGCATGTGGCGCCGCCAGGACAAGGGACACCGGGCCGAGATCGCGGGCTTCCTCGCAGGGATCGCCGCGGGCGACGCGCCTCTCGTGCCGTTCGAGGAGCTCGTCGCGACGACGCGCGCGGCACTCGCCTGCGTGCGCTCGGCGCGGGAAGGAGCCGTCGTCGAGCTCGCCCACGAGGCCCTCGAGGAAGCGGGCCCGGCGATCGAGACTCCGCACGCCGCGGAGCCGATCGCAGCCGGAGCGCGCACCGCATGAACGACGTCGCCTTCGCGCTCGCGGTCGACCTCGTGACCGTGACGCTCGCGATCGCGGTCCTTCTGCGGCGCGGGCGGATCGGCCACTCGCACCCCGCGACGATCTACCTCTTCTTCCACCTGATGGTCGTGACGATGCGCCTCCTCGCGCTCACGACGGGCGCGCCGACGCTCTTCAGCGGCTGGGGCAGCCGCTACTCGGCGGTCGACGAGGGCGAGATCCTCCGCGCTGCGCTGATCGCCGACCTCGGCCTCGTCATGGTGACGCTCGGCTCGCTGAAGGCGGCGGCGGACGACGCCGCTCTCGCCGCCCGTCGCCGGACGCGCGCGGCCGCGGTCGTGCGCATGCTGTCGATCCGCAAGCTCTGGTGGGTGGTCGCGCTGACCGTTCCACCCGGCGTGTTCCTCCTGATGAACTTCACGGCGCTGCCGGGCATGGAGCCGTTCGTGCGCGCCGATTCGCGCGACTGGTCGGGCTCGTCGTGGGTGCTGATGCCGCGCACCTGGCCCGGGCTCGGCCTCCTCGCGCTCATCTACTGGTACGGCTTCGCGTGGTGGCTCGTCGGGCCGATGGGCCTCTACCTCCTCCTGATGGTGTACCAGGGCGTACACCGCTTCCGCGTCGTCCTGCCGATCCTGCTGATGGTGCAGATCTACCTCGACCGGCGCCGCATGCGGTGGCCGTCCGCGAAGCTCGCGGCGATGCTCGGTGCGGCGGTCCTGCTGTTCTACCCGCTGAAGACGATCGGCCAGCTCCTGCAGCAGGGCGAGAGCAGCGCCACGATCGTCTCGCGCTCGACCGAGATCGTCACGAACGTGCTCGGCGGAAAAGCCCCGGATCAGATGATCCTCGATCAGCTCGCCTCGGGCTTGACGCTCGTCGACGACTACGGCTCGTTTCATCTCGGCAAGACGTACCTCGCGCTCTTGACGCTGCCGGTGCCGCGTCCGCTCTGGGAGGACAAGCCCGGGCTCGCCGATCACCTCGATGTCCTCTCGATCGAGAAGCGACCGATGGCCCAGTGGGGCATGGTGCTGACGTATCTCGGCGAGGCGTACGTGAACTTCGGGAACGCGGGCGTGCTCTTGGTTCCCGCTCTCCTCGGCTACGCGCTCTCGCGCTTCTACTTCATCGCGTACCGAGCGCCGTACCGCTCGGTGCTGCGCTTCGCGTACCTCCTGACCGCGTGCAGCCTGATCCAGGTCTACCGGGACGGGCTCGTGTCGCTCGTCGTGTTCACGATGGTGAACATGATGCCGCTCGTGTTCCTGATCCTGCTGCATCGCAAGAAGCCGCGGCTGCGCGCCAGGGCGCGCGCGGTCGTCCCGCCGCGCCTGGTGGCGCCGGCGCCGCGGATCGCGGGGACGGCATGAGGATCCTCTACGTCGCCGACGGCCACAGCCCGATCGCGCGCGGATGGATCGAGTCCATCGGAGCGCTCGGGCACGAGGTCGCGCTGATCACGACGCATCCGTGCGCGCCGCTCGAAGGCGACGTCCCGATCTTCGAAGCGCTGATCGGTCTCTCGGGCCTGCTGCGACGCGCGTCGAGCGTCGCGGCGGGTGGCTCCGGCGGGGCCGGGGCCGCGCCCGCGCCCGCTGCAGCGCGGCCACCGGGCGTTCTGTCGCGCCTCGTGCGCGGACGAGTCGCGATGGCCCTTCGCGGCTCCCGCTGGGGTCTCGCGGCGATCGACCTGTTCCGCCATCGCGAGCGCTGCCGCCGCCGGATCCGGGAGTTCGCTCCCGATCTGGTGCACGGGATGCGCCTCACCTTCGAGGGCGCCCTCGCGGCGATGTCGACGCCTCAAGGAACGCCGCTCCTGGTCTCCGTCTGGGGGAACGAGTTCACGCTGCACGCGCGCTCCGGCGCGCCGGTGCGCAAGATCATTCGCAGGACGCTCGAGCGCGCCGACGGTCTCCTCGCCGACTGCCGCCGCGACACCCGCCTCGCGCGCGACGAGTGGGGCTTCGAGGGAAGCACGCTCGCGGTGCTGCCCGGCGGCGGCGGCATCGACGTCGGCCGCTTCCATCCCGCGGCGCCGAACCGCGAGAAGCTCCGTGCTCTCGGGATCCCCGACGATGCGGACGTCCTCATCAATCCGCGCGGCGTACGGAGCTACGTCTGCAACGAGGCGTTCTACCGTGCGATCCCCGCCGTCCTCGCCGAGCGCCCGAACCTCTGGGTGCTGGCCGCCGGTACGGCCGACAGCCCGCAGGTGCACGGCTGGACACGCTCGCTCGGAATCGAGCAACGTGTCGTGCGGCTGCCGGTGGTCGCGCAGGCGGAGATGGCCGACCTCTTCCGCCTCGCGCGCATCACGGTCTCGCCGAGCCTCCACGACGGAACGCCAAACAGCCTGCTCGAGGCGATGGCGTGCGGCTGCTTCCCGGTCGCCGGCGACATCGAGTCGGTGCGCGAGTGGATCGCGGACGGCGAAAACGGCCTCCTCTGCGACCCGCAGGAGCCGTCGCAGATCGCCGCGGCGATCCTCCGCGCGCTCGGCGACGAAGAGCTTCGCGCCGAGGCGCGCGCGCGGAACCTGCGCCTCGTGTACGAGCGCGCGGAGCGGACCTCGGTGATGGCCGAGGTGACAGATCTCTACGACGAGCTCGCGACCCGCGGCGCGAGCGTACGCGTGCGAGGTGAGAGCCTCGCGCTGGGGCTTTGAACATGCGGGTCGTCGTGGCTCATCCGGGGACGCAGCATTCGCTGCGCCTCGCCGTCGCGCTGCAGAAGGCCGACCGCCTCGCAGCCTACGTGACGAGAATGTACTGGGATGCGAAGCGCGAGCCGTACCGGACCCTCGAATCGCTCCCGGTCGTCGGCCCGCGCCTCGCCGCGCAGACCGTGCGCCGCAGACACGACGAGCTCTCGCCGGATCTCGTCGTGGACGAGAGCCCTACGAGGGAGCTTTTGCTCTACGGTCTCGCGCGCGCCCACCTCCCGACCCTGCGGCGGCGCACGATGCTCGCGATGAACCGTCGCTTCGGACGCCGTGTCGCCGACCTCGCTCGGCGCGAGGCGGACGCGCTCGTGACCTACGACCTCGCCGCCGACGACGCGTTCGCGGCCCTCGACGGCACCGGCGTGCGTCGCATCCTCGACCTCTCGCACCCGCACGTGCAGGGACACCGGATCCTGCAGGAGGAAGCCGAGCGCGAGCCCGCCTGGGCCGCGACGCTCCGGTTTCCGACCTCGCCGGACCAGATCGAGAGCTGCCGCCGCGAGGAACGCGCCGCGGATCGGGTCATCGTCGCTTCCAGCTTCTCGCGCGAGTGCATGATCCGCGACGGCGTTCCGGGCGAGCGCGTCGTCGTCGTGCCGTACGGCGTCGATCTCGAACGCTTCCGTCCCGAGCCCGTGCGCGATCTCACGCGCCGCCCGCTGCGCGCGCTCTTCGTCGGGCAAGTCGGGCAGAGAAAGGGGATCTCCTACCTGCTCGAAGCGATGCGTCGCCTCGGCTCGCACCCCGTCGAGCTGACGATCGCCGGCGAGGTGATGGGAAGCGCGCCGGGGCTTCGCGAAGCGTGCTCCGAGCGCGTGCACCTCGCGGGCCGCGTCGCGGAGCGCGAGCTCGCGCGGCTCTTTGCGAGCGCGGACGTGTTCGTCCTGCCGAGCCTCGTCGAAGGGTTCGGTCTGGTCCTCCTCGAGGCGATGGCGGCCGGGCTTCCGATCCTCGCGACGCCGCACTCGGCAGCCCCCGATCTCGTCGAGGAAGGCGGCGACGGGTTCGTCGTGCCCGTCCGGGACCCGGACGCGATCGCGGAGCGGCTCGCGCTGCTCGCTTCCGATCCCGCCCTCCTCCGCCGCATGAAGCGCGCGGCGCGCGCGAAAGCGGAGCTGTTTCCGTGGTCGCGGTACGAGCGCGCTGTGGTCGAAGCGACCTGCGGCGGGTGGGACCAGACGGCTGCCGCACCGTCGCGCGTCGCGGAGCCGGGCCGCAGCCTGCGCGGCTCGGCTCACGAGCCGGGAGTCGAGCATCGTGTCCACTGAGCGCACACGAACGCGCGCCGTCGCGCTCGAGACGCTCGTCGTCAACGCGGTGAACCTCGCGTTCGGCCTCGGCAGCGCCGTCCTCCTTTCGCGCGTGCTCGGCCTGACCGGGCGAGGCGAGCTCGACGCAGCAATGCTCTGGCCGGTGCTGCTCGCGTTCTTCGGCAACACCGGGGTCATCCGCGCGACGCTCTACTTCGCCGCCGGCGCCGCGGCGCGTCCCGGCGCGGTCCTCGGGAACGCGCTCGCGCTCGCGGCGCTGCAGAGCGCCGTACTGCTCGTCGTCGGCTTCGTCGCGCTGCCGTGGACGCTGCAGAGCCAGTCGAGCGAGGTCATCGAGCTGGCGCGGCTCTACCTCGCGGTGATCCCGCTCTCGCTCTGCTCGCAGAACGCACTCAGCACGATCCAGGCGCGACTCCACCTGCGCGCGTTCAACGTCCTTCGCACCGTCACACCGGCGGGATACTTCGCGGGGTGCGCGCTTCTCTCTCTCTCGGGGACGCTCGACGTGCGCGCGGCGATCTGGATGCAGCTCGCCCTGAACGCGCTCTCCGTCGTCTCGACGCTCGCCTACGTCCGCTTCGCCGGCATCGCGTCGCGACTCGAGCTCGACCGGCCTCTCGCCGGCAGCATGCTGTCGTACGGGTTCCGCGTGCAGGCGGGCGAGGTCTCGTCCGGCTTGAACCTGCGGCTCGACCAGGCGGTGATGGCGGCGTGGCTCCCGCCCGCGCAGCTCGGCGTCTACGTCGCGGCCGTCGCGGCGGCGAGCCCGGCGCAGATCCTGGCGACGGCCGTCCGCATGGTCACCGTGCCGTTGATCGCGCGCGCGCCCGCCTCGGATCAGGCGCGGCTCGTCGAGGCGGCCGTGCGCCGATACGCGGTCGCGAGCCTCGCGTTCGCGTTGCTCCTGGCACTCGCGCTGCCGGCGCTCGTGCCGCTCGTGTTCGGGAGCGAGTTCTCGCCCGCGGTTCCCGTCGCGGAGGTCCTTCTTCTGGGAACGGTGCTGATGGGCGCGAAGGACGTGCTCGCCGGCGGCGCGCAGGCCGTCGGCCGCCCGTGGCTCGCGAGCCGGTGCGAGCTCGTGGCGCTCGTCGTCACCGCCGCCGGTCTCGCCGCGCTGCTGCCCCTCTTCGGCGTCATGGGCGCCGCGATCGCGAGCGTGCTCGCCTACGGGACGGCGCTCGGCTTGCTCGTCATCGGCTCGGTGCGCGAGTTCGGTCTTTCGCTCGGCTCTCTCGCGCGCCCGACGATCGACGACGTCGAGTCGCTCCTTCCATCCCTCGGCGTGCGACTCGGGACGTGGCGCACGGGCTCGCGCGCGCAGGGGGCGCTGTGAGAGCCACGCTGCCCGTCAAGCGTGCCGCAGCGAGCGTCCTCTGCAGCGCGCCGGTCGGCCGCGTCGTCGGGCGCGTGCTCGGTCACCGCTTCCGGAGCGGCGATTGCCGGATCGCAACGGACACGCGTCTCGTCGGACCGCGCACCGAAGCAGCCCTCTTCTGGGGACTCTATGAGAGCGCGGAGCTGCGCTTCGTCCGGCAGCACCTGCGACGCGACCTCGACGTCGTCGAGCTCGGCGCGAGCATCGGCGTCGTCTCGTCGTGCATCGCACGGAAGCTCGAGCCGGGCCGGCGTCTCGTCTGCGTCGAGGCGAATCCCGGATTGCTCGGCCTCCTCGCGGAGAACCTGCGCGCGAACGCCCCAACACGCGACGTCTCGCTGCGACACGGCGCGATCGCCTACGACCGCCCGCCGGGCAGCGACGTGCCCCTCGCTCTCGGCGAGACGAACGTCGCTTCGCGCCTTGCGGGCAGCCAGGGTGGCCCGAGCACGCGCATCGCGCAGGTGCCGGCGCTGACGCTCGGCCAGGTCCTCCGGGACGAGTGCTACGGGCGCTACACGCTCGTCTCCGACGTCGAGGGCGCGGAGGCCGAGTCCTCCTGCGCGACGGCGCGGCGCTGCGCACGTGCGCGCAGATCCTGATCGAGCTCCACGACACCCAGGTCGGCGGAAGGCAGCTCGGCATCGCGGATCTCCTCGGGCTCCTGACGGGCGAGCACGGGCTTCGTGCTGCGCGATCGCCACGGCCCGGTCTGCGTGCTCGAGCGCGCCTAGCCTGCATTTCTCACCAGATCCCTACTGCGGCGGCCGATAGCACCGAATCTTCGCGAGCTTCTCCCTCCGGGCTCCTCGACGTACTGTTCAAGTACGCCTGCGTCGCCCTCCGGTTCGAGGCTCGCGAATCTTCGGCACTCTCGACCGCCTCGCGACGTGATCTGGTGAGAAATGCAGGCTAGAGCGCCATCAGTTCCAGTAATCGCGATCGCGCCGGTAGTACCGCTTCTTCCAGCGACGCTCCGCGACGGGATACGACGGCGGCCCGTAGTACCGCGGTCCGCCGTACACCGGCCCGTACGCAGGCCGCGCGTAATACACGGGCGGCGGGACGTACACCCGCGGCCGAACCACCACGAACGGAACGGGAAGCGGAATCCCGAACCCGAACGAGAACTGCACACCCGCCCGCGCCACCTCCGGCGCCCCCACCAAGGCGAGCCCAAGCGCCCCCGCAACGACCATGTTCTTCATCGCCATCGCCATTCCCTCCGCAGAGTGGAACAGCCCCCCACCAAACAGGTTGCGCGAAGAAGCGATCCACCCCCCCCTCAAAACGACGACGACTGGAGCGGCGGCAAGCGGGTGAGGCAGGGCGCGCTCCGCGGCGCCTCGTCACCGTCCGACCATCGTCGCGGCGTCCACGCCCTCGCGGAGCGAGGGCGATCCGAGGGGAACCTGCCCGCGGGAGCAAGGGCGCCGCGGAGCGCGCCCTGCCTCACCCGCGGGTCAAGCCACAAAACAAGCCAAGAAGCTCAGTAGTCGTCGTCCATCCCACCCATGTCGGGCATTCCACCGCCGCCGCCCGCGCCGGCCTTCTTCTTCGGCGCCTCCGCGATCATCGCCTCGGTCGTCAGAAGCAGCGAAGCGACGCTCGCCGCGTTCTGCAGCGCCGTGCGCACGACCTTCGTCGGGTCGATGATGCCGTCCGCGACGAGATCGCCGAACTCCTCCTTCGCGGCGTTGAAGCCGAACGGGCCCTTCCCCTTCCGGATCTGGTCGATCACGACCGCGCGCTCGTGCCCGGCGTTCGTCGCGATGCGCCCGGCGGGGGCGTCCATCGCACGCCGCACGATGTCGAGGCCGATCGCCTCCTCGGGCGGAACTTCGAGGCCCTTCAGCGCGTCGCTCGAGCGCACGAGCGCGACGCCGCCGCCCGGGACGACGCCTTCCTCGACCGCAGCGCGGGTCGCGTGCATCGCGTCCTCGACGCGGGCCTTCTTCTCCTTCATCTCGACTTCGGTCGCCGCCCCGACGCGGATCACCGCGACGCCGCCGATCAGCTTCGCGAGGCGCTCCTGCAGCTTCTCGCGGTCGTAGTCGGAGGTCGTCTCCTCGATCTGCGCACGGATCTGGCTCACGCGGCCCTGGATCTCGGGCTTCTTGCCGGCGCCGTCGATCATGAGCGTGTTGTCCTTGTCGACGACGATCTTCTTGCAGCGGCCGAGGTCGGCGAGCGTCACGCCTTCGAGCTTCAGGCCGAGCTCCTCGGCGATCATCCGGCCGCCGGTCAGGATCGCGATGTCCTGGAGCATCGCCTTGCGGCGGTCACCGAAGCCCGGCGCCTTCACCGCGCACACCTTGAACGTGCCGCGGAGCTTGTTGACGACGAGCGTCGCGAGCGCCTCGCCTTCGACCTCCTCCGCGATCACGAGGAGCGGGCGGCCCGACTGCACGACCTTCTCGAGGATCGGCAGGAGGTCGTTGAGCGAGCTGATCTTCTTCTCATGGACGAGCACGAGCGGCTCCTCGAGGACCGCCTCCATGCGATCGGGATCGGTGACGAAGTAGGGCGACAGATAGCCGCGGTCGAACTGCATGCCCTCCACGACCTCGAGCGTCGTCTCGAGGCTCTTCGCCTCTTCGACCGTGATCACGCCTTCCTTCCCGACCTTGTCCATCGCGTCGGAGATGATCGCGCCGATCGTCTTGTCGCCGTTCGCGGAGACGGTGCCGACCTGCGAGATCTCGTCGCGGCTGCGCGTCGGCTTCGAGAGCTTCTTCAGCGCCTCGATCGCCTTGGTCACGCCCTTGTCGATGCCGCGCTTGATCGACATCGGATCGTGACCCGCGGCGACCATGCGGACGCCTTCCTCGTAGATCGCGCGCGCGAGGATCGTCGCGGTGGTGGTGCCGTCGCCGGCCGCGTCCGAGGTCTTCGAGGCGACCTCCTTCACCATCTGCGCGCCCATGTTCTCGAAGCGGTCGGAGAGCTCGATCTCCTTCGCCACGGTGACGCCGTCCTTCGTGACGAGGGGGGCTCCCCAGGACTTCTGCAGGACGACGTTGCGCCCCTTCGGACCGAGGGTCGCACCGACCGCATCGGCGAGCAGGTTCACGCCCTGGAGGATTCGCGCGCGAGCGTCCGCGCCGAAATGGAAAGCCTTGGCTGCCATGTCGTTCTCTCTTCCTTTCGCGCCGCTCCGGAATCGGCCGGCAGAGGGGGGATTAGCCTAGGAACGACGCGCTTCAAAGGCCCCGCCGGTTTCCGAAATTGGACAAGGCGCGGCAGCGCCGGCAAGCTCGGACGCGATGTCCGAGCGGCCGCTCGTATCGATCCTGCTGCCCGTGTACCGGGCCGGGGCCACCCTGTCGGCCTGCCTCCAGAGCATCCGGCGCCAGACCTGGGAGCACCTCGAGTGCGTTCTCGTCGACGACGGCTCGGACGACGCCTCGGACGACGCCTCCCTCGACGTCGCATTCTCCTTCGCGGACCGGGACTCCCGCTTCCGCGTCGTCGCGGCGCCCCATCGCGGGCTCGTCGAGACGCTGAACGACGGCCTCTCGCTCTGTCGCGGCACCTACGTCGCACGGATGGACGCCGACGACCTGATGCACCGCGAACGCCTTCGCCTGCAGGTCGAGCGGCTCGCGCAGGACCCGGCCGTCGCCGGCGTCGGCTGCCACGTGCGGCTCTTCCCGCGGGCCGGGCTCGGCGAGGGGCTCCGGGCGTACGAGCGCTGGCTCTGCTCGATCGACTCCGCGGCGAGCGTCCGCGCCGATGCGTTCGTCGAATGTCCGCTCGCGCATCCCACCTGGATGATCCGGCGCGAGGTCCTCACCGAGCACGGCTACCGCGACGCCGGCTGGCCGGAGGACTACGACCTCCTCCTCCGGCTCCTCCATGCGGGACACGTCCTCGACGTCGTGCCGCGACGCCTCCATTCCTGGCGCGAGCGGCCGGATCGTCTGACGTACACGCACGACGCCTATCGGATCGAGCGATTCGCCCGGCTGAAGGCGGCCTTCCTCCGGAGCTCCCTCCTCGCGGAGCGCGAGACCTATGTCCTCTGGGGCTACGGCCACACGGGACGCGCGATTCGCCGCGCCCTCCTCGAGCACGGACGGCGGCCGTCGCACATCGTCGAGCTCCACCCCGGCCGGCTCGGACAACGGATCCACGGAGCCCCGGTCATCTCGCCGGACGAACTTGCCGATCTTCGCGGTGAGCCGATCGTCGCCTCGGTGGCCGGAGAAGGTCCGCGCGGCCAGATCCGGAGCGCTCTCCTGCGCATGGGCTTTGCGGAGCTGCGTGACTTCGTCTGCGCTGCTTGACGGAGAGAGCGCGACAGGAACGAGAGCGAGGATCGATTGAGAAGCATGCTCGTGACCGTGGTCGTCGTCGTCTGGCTGGGACTCCTCGCCGCTCTCGTGCAGAAGCAGGCCACTCCGCCGGAGGCGCCGCCGCTTCCCGCCGCCGCGGACCTGCCGCCCGAGCGCCTCGCGACGGACGAGTGGTTCGGCATCTACCAGGGCGACCGGAAGATCGGCTGGGCGCACCGCTCGATCACCAAGGTCTCGGACGGGCTCGCGGTGCGCGACGACTCGAGCTTCCGCCTCGCGATGCTCGGCACGGAGCAGCGCGTGCAGACGTCGCTCGTCGCCGAGACCGATCCGACCTACACGTTGAAGGGATTCCGCTTCCAGCTCGTCTCACCCGCCGCGACCTTCTCCGCGGACGGCGAGATCGAAGGCGATCGCGTCTCGATCGAGCACGGCAGCGGCGAAGCGCGGAGCAAGCTCGAGATCCCCTTGAAGGAGCCGATCCATCTGCCGACGACGCTCCGCGCGAAGCTCGCGCTCTGGGACGCGGAGCCCGGCGCGCGCCACGGAGCGACGGTGTTCAGTCCGCTCACGATGAAGAACGAGCCGATGACGATCGTCGTCGAGGGCCGAGAGACGATTCCCGGCCCGAACGGTCCCGTCGAGACGGTGCGCATCGCCGAGGATCATCAGGGTCTCGCGGCGCGCGCGTGGATCGCGAAGGACGGCTCGACGATCCGCGAGGAGGCGACGCTCGGCTTCCGCCTCGAGCGTCAAGCACCCGAGGTCGCGGTCGCCGACGTCGACGGCAGCGCGCCGGTCGACCTCGCGCTCGAGAGCCGGATTCCGCTCGACGGACGGATCGAGTCGCCGCGCGAATCGAGCCGCCTCCGTCTCGCGGTGCGCGGAGCAGCCGCCGCGCGCATCCCGGACGACCCGCCGCGCCAGCGCGTCCGGGACGGCATCCTCGAGATCGAGCGCGAGCCGCTCCCCGAGCCCGATTCCCTCGCCTCGACGGAAGCGCCGGAGGAGCTCACGAAGCCGTCGCCGTTCATCGAGTCGGGCGACGCGGAGATCGTCACTGTCGCGCGCGAGGTCGCCGGCGACGAGACGGATCACACGCGCATCGCACGGAAGCTCGTCGACTGGGTCGGAAGCGAGCTCACGCAGGAGCCGAGCGTCACGATCCCGAGCGCGCGCGCCGTTCTCGCGACGAAGCGCGGCGACTGCAACGAGCACGCGGTGCTGCTCGCCGCCCTCGCGCGCGCCGCGGGAATTCCGGCGCGGGTCGTCGCGGGCGCGACCTACGCGGACGACGGCTTCTACTACCACGCCTGGAACGAGCTCTGGCTCGGCGGACGCTGGGTGAGCGCGGACGCGATCTTCCGCCAGCTCCCGGCCGACGCCACGCACGTCAAGTTCCTCACGGGCGGACCGGAGAGCCATCTCGAGCTCGCCGACGTCGTCGGCCGCCTCGAGTTCGCGACCGTGGAGAGCCCCTCGTGATCCGCTTCGAAGGCCTCGGCAAGAGCTACGGCGACCTCGTCGCCGTCGACCGGATCACGTTCGAGATCGAGGCGGGCCGCGTGTTCGGCTTCATCGGGCGAAACGGCGCCGGCAAGACGACGACCATCAAGATGATGATGGGGCTTCTCGAGCCGACGACGGGTACCGCGGTCCTCGGGGGACACGACATCCGCACGTCGCCGCGCGAGGCGAAGGCGATCACGGGATACCTGCCGGATCACCCGTATCTCTACGACAAGCTGACCGGGCGCGAGCTCCTCCACTTCGTCGCCGGGCTGTACGGCGTCGCACCGCGCGAGCGCGAAGAGCGCGCCGACGAGCTGCTGCGCGACTTCGCGCTCGAGGACCGGGCCGGCGAGCTGACGGAGACGTACTCGCACGGCATGAAGCAGCGTCTCGCGCTCGCAGGAGCATTGATCCACCGGCCGCGCATCCTCGTGCTCGACGAGCCGATGGTCGGGCTCGATCCGCAGGGCGCGCTCGATCTGCGCCGTCTCCTCGCGCGCCTCGCGAGCGAAGGCGTCACGATCTTCCTCTCGACGCACAGCCTTCCCGTCG
>VGTG01000105.1 GCA_016874795.1 Deltaproteobacteria bacterium
GAGGCTCGTCGCGGCCGCGTCCGGCGACTCGGGGCAGTGCTCCAGGGTGGCGTCGCGCAGAACGGCGGCTTCATCGCCGGGCGGGCAGGGGATCACCCACGTTCCGGCAACGCGCGGCCCGCGCGCCGCCGCGTCGAGCAGCGCGAGGACGAAGCCGCCCTCGACTCGATCCACCCCCAACGCCAGCACGGCGCTAGCGTACCGTGTCGGGAGCCGGGCCCAAAACGGGTTGCTCCTTCCAGGCGAGCCTCTCGACCTTGCCGCCGTTCACGCGAACCGTGGATCGGATCGATTGCGTCGCGTCGCCGACCTGTCCGACCGCGTAGATCGAGTAGAGGTCGCCGTTCAAACCCAGGGTGACCGTCGCCTCGCATTCCGCGTCGGCCTGGAACGTCTGCAGGTCCTCGTAGTCGCGTGGCGGCTCGGGGAAACCCTGGTCGACCGAGCAGCCGACGGCTCGCAGGACGAGGCTCGGTGCGGCGTTGACGGCGAGCTGTCCGCTGCCGCGCTTTCCGCCGGCGGTCACGTAGGGGCGCAGCGCCTCCACGATCGCCGGCGTGAAGCCCCGGATCGTCAGCAGGTCGTCGATGCTCCGGAGCGGACCGATGGGAGGGTCGCACGGGAGCGGCAACGCGCAGTCCGCTGCGGCGCTGCGTCTCGCCTCGGTCTCGGGGATCGCGCCCACGCGAACCGCGACCGCGTCGAGCAGGGAATCGTCGAGATCGAGCTCGTCGAAAAGCGCTTCGAGCGCCGTCCTGTGTCGCCCCATCTGGTTCAGGTCGAGCTTGCCGCCTTCGTCGCGGACCTGGAACGCGACCGAGCCGGGGCCGACCGGGACGGGTGGGAGCCCCTGCAGCAGCGTCTTGCGGAGCATCGGGTCCTTGCTCTTGCCCACTTCGACGACGAGCGCCTCGACTCCCGTCTCGGCGGAGCGCGCGAGGAGCTGCGCGCTGATCGCGTTGCCCGCGTTCCGCGCGAGATGGCTGTGCACGAACGTCGTGTCCGTCATCTCGACGACGATCAGCGTGAGCAGCGCCACGGAGAGAAGCGCCGAGAGCAGGGCGAGGCCGCGCTCGTTCGTCTTCACGACGCCGCACCGAGTGGCAGGGTGACCGTCGTCCGGTACGCGGTCGACCCGGCTTCGCCGTCGTTCAGGGAGAGCTCGAGTCGCACGGCGCGCGGCACCTGGGCGCCGTTCGCCTGCCAGGTCGGGCTCCAGGCCCCGCGCGGATCGGGAAGGACCTCGGCGCGGAACGTTCGCACGTTCTCGAGGACGACCATCGCCGTCGGCTCGACGCCTTCCGCGGCGATCGAGGGAAGCTGCTCCTTCAAGAGCAGCATCGAGCTCGGGCGGTCCGGGTCGCGCTCGAGGAAGTAGCGCACGATTTCGACGGAGTCCTGTGGTCCCGCGGTCACGCGGCGAGCGCCGGTCGTCGCGAAGCGGAGGTCGCTCGCAGGCTGGTCGAACGTCTGGTCGACGAGCGAGAAGCGCGTCCGCTCGTCGTCGATCCCGACCGCTCCCGAGAGCTCCTCCGCGATCCGCAGGAGCGCCAGCCTCGCCCCGGTGACGCGCTCGACCTGCGCTTCGGCGCGGTCGCGCGAGACGATCGTTTGCTGGAAGGGACCGACCTGGATCAGCACCAGGATCGCGACGACCGCGACCGCGACGAGGAGCTCGAGCAGCGTGAATCCGGAATCTGTTGCAACGAGAGGGGCGCCGCCCCTCTCCTCCACTCGGCAAAGCCGAGCGGAGCCTCCTCTCCCCGCTCGCTTGCGCTCGGCCGCGCGCTGCGCGCGCGCAGACGCTCCCTTCTTCATGGCGCGCGCAGCCACAGCGTCAGCTCGCTCGCGGCGCCTTCGCCCTCGGGCGGGATCACGCGCACCGTCACCTCGCGCACGTTCGCGAGGAGAGGAGCGGGCACGACGGTCTGCTCCCAGCGAAAGCCGGGATACTGGCCGGGATAGACGCCTTCGAAGTCGCCGCTCTGGTCGCCGATGTCGGGCGCGCCGCTCAGCTCGAGCTCGGCGATGCGCTCGCGCGCGAGGAAGAGAGCCTCCGTGTACGCACGATCGTATGCGATCGTGCGGAGGTTTCGCGCGTGCAGGCCGAGAAGCGCCGTGAACGCCGTCGCGAGGATCGCGACCGCGACCATCACCTCGAGGAGCGTGAACCCGGCTTCCTTCCGGCGAGCGCGGCTCATCCCCGCATCCCCATTCCGCTCGCGAGGCTCGTCGGAACGTCCGCCTCATCGAGGACGCGCGGCCGCGAAGCGACCGGCTCGATCACGATCGCGACGCGGCGGCCCGCGCCGTCGTCGAGCCATACGATCGCGGGATCCGCGTAGCCGTCGGGCGAGAAGACGGTCGTCCGGAAGCCGTCGGGAGTCGTCGTCACGGCCGGACCCTCGAGCGTCAAGCGCATCGGCGACGGCAGCGTCGTCGCACGGTAGAGCGGCCCGTCCTCGGGAACGAATTCGGCGCCTCCCGCGACCGGAACGAGGCGCTCGGCGCGAAAGCTGCCGCTCTCCGGGTCGATCGCGAGGCGGATCCAGCCGCTCCGTAGCGCCGCTTCCTCGCGCAGGAACTGGATGCGCGTCGCGAGCCGACGCGCGCTCGAGTCGAGCGCGGCGCTGCCGATCACGCCGAGGCGCGGCACGACGAGAGCGATCAGGAGCCCGATCAGCCCGAGGGTGAGCGCGAGCTCGAGAAGGGCGAAGCCGGCCCGCGCGCGGGCCGCGCGCGTCATCCGAGGTCTCGTGAGTCGATGTCCTTGGCGGGACCCTCGCCGCCCTCGGCGCCGTCCGCGCCGAACGAGAGGATCACGTACTTCGCCCCGTCGCTCTGGAAGACGTAGGGCATGTCCCACGGGTCCTTCGGCAGCTTCGGAAGGTAGCCCTCGGGATTCCAGCGCCGCGGCAGCATGCCGGACGTCGGCGGCGACACCAGCGCTTCGATGCCTTGATCGGTCGTCGGATAGAAGCCGTTGTCGAGCTTGTAGAGATGCAGCGCCTGCTCGATCGCCTTGATGTCGGCGGCGGCCTTCGTCTGTCGAGCTTCGTCGGTGCGGCCGAGGATGCGCGGCGCGACGAGGGTGATCAGGAGGCCGAGGATGAAGACCACGACCATGATCTCGATCAAGGTGAAGCCCGCCTGTCCCAGCGTGCGCCGTCGCGGCGTCGGCCCGTTTTGCATGCGCTCGATCATGCCACGTTCTTAGCGGACCAGCGAATTGATCTCGAAGATCGGCAACAGGATCGCGAGCACGATGAACAGCATGACGCCGCCCATGACGACGATCATCAGCGGCTCGAAGATGGCGGTGAGCCCGCCGAGGGCGCTCTCGACCTCCTGCTCGTACGCGTCGGCGACGCGGGCGAGCATCGGCTCGAGCTCGCCGGAGCGCTCGCCGACCGCGATCATGTGCGTCAGGAGAGGCGGGAAGAGGCCCGTCTTGCGCAGCGGGGCCGCGACGCCCTGGCCTTCGCGGATCGCGGCCCGCGCCTCTTCCACGGCATCCGACATGGCGACGTTGCCGGTCACCCGCCGCGCGAGGTCGAGCGCCGTGAGAAGAGGAATGCCGTTCGCGAGAAGCGTCGCCAGCGTCCGCGCGAAGCGGGCGACGGCGATCTTCGTCAGGATCGGGCCGACGAAGGGGACGTCGAGGAGGCGCCGGTCGAGCCAAGCACGTCCGCCCGGGCGACGCAGCATCGCGAGCGCTCCCGCGACGAGGAGCACGAGGACGATCAGCAGGAGGAGGAAGTTGTCGGTGATCGCGTTCGAGAGCCCGAGAAGGATCCGCGTGGGGAGAGGGAGCTCCTGCTTCTGCTCCGAGAAGATGCGCGTCACCTTCGGCACGACGAACGCGAGAAGGAAGACGACGATCGCGCCCGAGAAGAGCGACATGAAGAGCGGATACGCGAGCGCGGTGCGGACGCGCGCTTGCAGGCGCGTCTGTGCCTCGGTGTGCGTCGCGAGGCGCTCGAGGACGAGGTCGAGCGCGCCCGCCGCTTCGCCGGCGCGCACCATGCCGACGTAGAGCTCGGGAAAGACGCCCGGGTGCTCGCTCATCGAGTCCGCGAGGGACGTCCCCTGGCTCACGTCGTCGCGCAGGTGCGAGAGGACGCGCGTGACGGTCGGGCTCTCCGACTGCTCGCTGACGGCGCCGAGTGCCTCGACGACCGGCACGCCCGCTGCGATCAGCGTCGCGAGCTGCCGCGAAAGCGTCGCGAGATCTGCGTTCCGCACGCGCGTGCCGCGCTGGAAAAGGCGGCTCGCTCCCTCGCTCGGACGGGCCGACTCCTCGACGACCTCGGTCGGATAGATGCCGTCGCGACGGAGCCGGGTGCGCGCGCCGCGCGCACTCTCCGCGTCGACGACGCCGCGCACCTGCCGCCCGCCCTCGCTGAGCCCTCTGTACGCGTAGACGGGCATGCGGCGAAGCTAGGCCACGTCCTCCTGGGTGACGCGCAGGATCTCCGCGACCGTCGTGGCGCCGTCGACGACCTTCTGTGCCCCGTCGTCGCGGAGGGTGCGCATGCCCCGTCCCGTCGCGAGGCGACGGATCGCGGCGGCGTCGCTCCGCTGCATGACGAGGCTTCGCACGTCGTCGTCGACGAGCATCAGCTCGTGGATGCCGGTCCGGCCGCGGTAGCCGGTTCCCTTGCACGCTTCGCAGCCGGAGCCCGCGCGGTAGATCGGCGAACCCGTCGGGATGCCGAGCTCGCGCTCGGTCGAGACGCCGGACGTCTCCGGCTCGCGGCACGCGGTACAGACACGCCGCACCAGGCGCTGCGCCATCACGCCGTTCAGCGAGGAGGAGACGAGGAACGGCTCGATGCCCATGTCGACGAGCCGCGAGAGCGCTCCGAAGGAGTCGTTCGTGTGGAGCGTCGAAAAGACGAGGTGACCGGTCAGCGCGGCCTGGATCGCGATCTCCGCCGTCTCGCCGTCGCGGATCTCACCGACCATGATCACGTCTGGGTCCTGCCGCAGGATCGAGCGGAGCCCGTTCGCGAACGTCAGCTCGATCTTCGGGTTCACCTGGATCTGGCCGACGCCGTGGAGCTGGTACTCGATCGGATCCTCGATCGTGATGATGTTCCGGAGCGTCGAGTTGAGGCGCGCGAGCGCCGCGTAGAGGGTCGTCGTCTTGCCGCTGCCCGTCGGCCCGGTGACGAGGAGGATGCCGTGGCTCCGCTCGATCAGGCGCTCGAGCCGCTCGAGGTTCTCGCCGAGGAGCCCGAGGTCCTCGAGCGTCAGCAGTGCGCCGGTGCGATCGAGGAGCCGGAGCACGGCGCGCTCGCCGAACTGCGTCGGCACGATCGAGACGCGAACGTCGATGTCGCGGCCCGCGACGCGGAAGCGGAGGCGTCCATCCTGTGGCAGCCGCTTCTCGGCGATGTCGAGCCCGGCCATGATCTTGATGCGCGCGATGATCGTCGGGTGGTAGCGCCGCGGCGGCTTCAGGACGTCGTAGAGGAGGCCGTCGATCCGGAAGCGCACGCTGACGTCCCGCTCGAACGGCTCGACGTGGATGTCGGACGCGCGGTCCTTGACGGCCTGGAAGAGCAGCGAGTTGACGAGGCGGATGATCGGCGCCTCGTCGTCCGCGTCGAGGAGATCGCGCGGCTCCTCGAGCTCGTGCGCGACCTGATCGAGCGCGCCCGCCTCGATGTCGCCCATCACGGCCTGCGCGGTGCCCTGCGCGCGGTCGTACGCGGAGTTGATGCTGTCGAGGATCGCCGAAGCAGGAACGACGATCGGCACGACGCGGCGCTGGAAGAGGGCGCGCAGGTCGTCGACGACCTCCGCGGAGCGCGGATCGCCGAGCGCCACCTCGATCGCGCCGTCGGCGCGCTCCGCGAGCGGCAGACAGGCGCAGCGGCGCGCGTACTGGATCGGCAGGCGCGCGACGAGCGCCGGGTCGAGGTCCTTCGGCTCGATCGTGTCGCGGAACTCGAGACCGAAGCGGTGCGCGAGCGAGGAAGCCGCGGCCGCGTCGGGGAGCGTGCCGTGGCCGTTCGCGGACTCGGCCGCCATCAGGAAGCTCCGTGCGGCGGCTCCGCGAGGTCGACCGCCGGCAGCAGGACGCCGGGCTTCTCGGCCGGGTTGGAGCGGATGCGCGTCGGCGCGACGTGACCGATCGTGGCGCCGTAGCGCCCGCTGCGGCCCGTGACCGAAGAGCGGTAGCGGTGGCGCTGCTCGTCGGCGAGGATCCGCATCTCGGCCGGGTTCTGCACGATCCGCGGCGTGAGAAGGATGATCAGATTGACCTTCTCCTTCCGCTTGTCGTCGAACCGGAAGAGGTCGCCGATCAAAGGCACGTCCATCAGGTAGGGGACGCCCTGAGAGGTGTCGATCATCCGGTCGTTGATCAGGCCACCGATCGCGACGCTCTCGCCGTCCTGGACGACGACGGTCGTCGTCGCGGAGCGCAGCGACGTCGTCGGGCCGAGCTGCAGCACCTGCGCCTCGGGGGTCGGGACGAGCGCCGAGACCTCCTGGAACACGAACAGCCGGACGCTGTCGCCCTCGGTGATCTGCGGCGTCATGCGCAGCGTGATGCCGACGTCGCGACGATCGATCTGACTGAAGGTGTTCTCGAGGTTCGTCTGGTTCGTCGACCGGCTCGTGACGAACGGCACGTTCTGGCCGACGACGATCTCGGCTTCCTCGTTGTCCGACGTCAGGATGTTCGGTGCCGAGAGGACGTTGATGTCGGAGTTCGACGCGAGCGCGGAGACGAGCGCGATGCCTGCGGGAATCTCGGTGCCGTCGGCGAGGACGATGTTCTGCTCGCTGACGAGCGCCGAAAGAAGCCCGGGGATCCCGGCGAGCGAGCTCGTGTCCCCGGTCGCGATCGCGTTCGTGACGGGGTCGAGGTTCTTGAAGGACGTGCGCCCGAACAGGACGCCCTTGCCGTCGGCGACGGTCGTGCCGCCCTGCAGCTCTATGCCGAGCTCTTGCGCGCGGTTCAGCGTGATCTCGAAGATGATCGCCTCGACGAGCACCTGCCGGCGCGGCACGTCGAGGCGCTCGATCACGTCCCGCAGCGTCTCGTAATCCTGCGGGGCAGAAGCGACGAGGAGCGAGTTCGTCGCCGGATCCGCGGTGATCCGCACTTCGCCTTCGAGCTGCAGGCCGCCCCCCGGCGTGCCGGCTCCGGCGGGTCCCTCGGCTCCGCCGATCGACCCGCCCGCGGCGGGCGGTCGTCTCCCCGACATGCCGCCGAGGCTGCCGGCGGACTGTCCGCCGAGCACGCTTTGGCCGAACGCCTCTCCGCCGGGGCCTGTGCCGTAATTGCTCCGGCTGCCGAAGCGGCCGCCGCCCTCGGTGACGGAGCGTCCGGGAAGTGCTTGACGCATCGGCGTCGCCACGGAGATGCCGAGCAGGTCGCCGAGCACCTGGACGAGCTCGACGGCGTCGGCGTAGCGGAGGGTGTAGACCTGCACGCGTCCCGCGCCGCGCGGCAGCGGCTGGTCGAGCTTCGCGACGAGGGTCCGGACCTGGCGGATCTCGAAGGGGCTTCCGATCACGACGATCGTATTGGAGCGCTCGTCGGGAACGATCTTCAGTGCGGCCGTCTCGCCCGAGGTCGTCCGCCGTGCGCCGGCTCCGGCGACCGCGGCGACGGCCGTCGTGCCCGGCCGGCCCGGAGCGGGACGCGCCGTCGCGTTCTCGTCCTCGACGGCGTCGCGGAGGATCTCGGCGAGCTCGCCGGCGTACGCGTGGCGCAGCGGGATCACCTCGACGGTGCGCTCCTGACCGGGCACGTCGAGCTGCTGGATGATGCGGAGGAGCCGCGAGATGTTCGACCCCGTGTCGATCACGATCAGCGAGTTCGTCGGCGCGTACGCGCTGATCAGGCCGTCGCGCGAGACGAGCGGCTGCAGGAGAGAAGAGGCCGCGTCCGCGGCGAGGTGCATCAGCGGGACGATCCGCGTGACGAAGAGGTCGCCCGCGCCGTCGCTCGCGAGCGGGAGGTCCGTCTCCTTCGCGTCCTTGTTCGCGATGATCTTCGTCACCGGGCCGGCGTCGACGAGCGTGAAGCCCTTCACCTGCAGGACGGACTGGAAGACCTGGTAGGCCTCCTGCACGGTGATCTTGTTCGGCGAGACGACGGAGACGCGACCCTGGACCTTCTCGTCGAGGAGAAAGTTCCTGCCGGTGATCTCGCTGATGAACTTGACGAGCGTCGGCAGCTCGACGTCCTGGAAGTCCATCAGGACGAGGTCGTCGGGCCCGAGCGCCGGCGGGCTGCCGTCGCCGTTCGGGGTGGGCGAGGGCTCCGGCGGCGCCTGCGCGAGCGCCGGCAAGCCGAACGTCAGCGTCGAGGCGGCGACGAAGGCGAGCAGGGCGGCCTTGGTCCGTAGGATGGACCTCAGCGAATCTCGTACGAAAGCGACCGTGGCTCTCCTCCCCGCAGCACATCGACGCTCAGGCGCGTCTCCCCCTTCAACTCCTCGAAGAGCCCCATGGCCCGCGTCGGGTCCGTGAGCTCCACCCCGTTGATGCGTTGTACCACATCATTGTTCAGAAGGCCGAGCTGCTCGAACAGACTTCCGCGCCGGATGGCGAAAATCCGGAAGCCCTCGGTCCGGCCGTCCTTCATGTTCGGGACCGCCCGCATCTGGGTGAACAGGTCGGAGAGCTGCTCGAGCTGGTGGTCGACCTCCGCCCGGCCGATCAGGAAGCGGTCGTCGCCGATCTTCCGGACGACGCCCCCGTTCGCGGGAGCGGCGGCTGCCGCGACGGGAGCGCCCGGCCGCGGGCTCGGCTGCCCGCCACGCAGGCCGACGTCGGCCGGAACGGTCAGCACCTCCTCGGTCGCGCCGCGCCGGAGGACGATGCGGCGCCAGCCGATGTCGGCGACCTCCGCTCCGTCGAGCGCTTCGCCCATCCCGACGAGGAACTGCTTCCGGTCCTTCGTCGACTCGACGATCGCGAAGCGGGAATCGGCGCTCCCGCCCGTGCCGAGGAGGCGGAGCTCCCCGGCTGGACCGGCCGCAGTCGTGACTCCGGTCGCCGTGACGCCTCCGGCGGGGACCGCCGCGAAGAGGTTCCGGCGCGCGATCGGCAGATAGGCGGAGAGCGGGTCGATGGAGGTCTCGCTCACCGCGGAGCTCGTCGATCCTACCCGCTGCAAGTCGGCTCGGCTGAGACGCCCGCGCACGACGCTGGAGATCGCAGTGGCGACGAACAGAGCCGCGAGCCCGAGCAGCAGAAGGCGAGCCGCGATCCAGTACGGTCGGCCGATCCGCGTAATCACTTCCGTTTCGAGAACTAATCCGATTCCTCGGGCCCTGCAAACGATGCGGCCCTATTGAACCCGGGTCCGTCCGACGGTAGCTGACGGACGGGATCGAGCGGGAGCTTCTCCCCGAAAGCCGAAGTCCCCCGTGAGCGAAGACGATCTGAGCGCAACCCGGCGAGCCAAGCTCGAGCGATTGCGCTCTTCGGGCGTCGCCTATCCGAACGACTTCCGTCCGGCGGACCTGGCGGGAGACCTGCAGCGCGACCACGAATCCGACGACGTCGCGGCTCTCGAAGCGCGTGCGCGCGAGGTCGTCGTCGCGGGCCGGATCCAGGCTCGTCGCAGCTTCGGGAAGGCGATGTTCGTCGTCGTCGAGGACGACTCGGGTCGGATCCAGGCGTACCTCCGCCGCGACCAGCTCGACGAAGCGACCTGGGACCTCACGACCACACTCGACCTCGGTGATTGGATCGGCGTCCGCGGCACGGTCTTCCGGACGCGCACGGGCGAGCTCACCGTGCAGGCAGAGGAGCTGCGTCTGATCGCGAAGTGCCTGCATCCGCTTCCCGAGAAGTGGCACGGGCTCTCGGACGTCGAGATCCGCTATCGGCAGCGCTACCTCGACCTGATCGCGAACGGCGAGGTGCGCGAGACCTTCCGCCGTCGTGCGACGATCCTCGCCGGCATCCGGCGGTTCCTCTCCGAGCGCGGCTTCCTCGAGGTCGAGACGCCGATCCTGCAGACGATCGCAGGCGGCGCCGCGGCGCGGCCGTTCGTCACGCACCACAACACGCTCGACATGACGCTCCAGCTGCGCATCGCGCCGGAGCTCTTCCTGAAGCGGCTCCTCGTCGGCGGCTTCTCGCGCGTCTTCGAGATCGGTCGGAACTTCCGGAACGAGGGGCTGTCGACGCAGCACAACCCCGAGTTCACCATGCTCGAGTTCTATCTCGCGTACGCGACCTACGAGGACCTGCTGCCGCTCGTCGCGGAGCTCTTCGCTGCGCTCGCGCAGGAGCTCCACGGCACGACCGAGATCGCGTACGGCGAGCATCGCCTCGATCTCGCTCCTCCGTGGAAGCGGATCTCGCTCCTCGAGGCGACCGCCGAGCGCGCCGGCTGTAGCCCCGCGGACTTGCGCTCGGACAGCACCGCGCAGGACGTCGCGCGCCGCCATCACGTGACGCCGCCGCCCGGATCGGGCGCCGGCGGCATCGCGACCGCGCTCTTCGAGCACTTCGTCGAGCCGGAGCTCGTGCAGCCCACGTTCGTCACGGGCTTCCCACGCGAGGTCTCGCCGCTCGCGCGGCCGAGCGATGCGGACCCGTTCCTCGTCGACCGCTTCGAGCTCTACGCGGTCGGTCGCGAGATGGCGAACGGCTTCTCCGAGCTGAACGATCCCGACGACCAGCGCGAGCGCTTCCAGGCGCAGCTCCAGCGCGGTGCGGCTGGCGACGAGGAGAGCCATCCGATGGACGAGGACTACGTCACGGCTCTCGAGTACGGGATGCCGCACGCGGCGGGATGCGGCATCGGCATCGATCGCCTCGTCATGCTCCTCTGCGACCTTCCCTCGATCCGCGACGCGCTCCTCTTCCCGCTGCTCCGCGCTCCGAGGGGCTCGTGACGGGCTGGCTCGGGTCGTGGGAGCTCATGGTCGGGCTCCGCTATCTCCGTGCTCGTCGCCGTGAAGCCTTCGTCTCCCTGATCGCGCTGATCGCCGGCCTCGGCGTCGCGATCGGCGTGATGACCCTGTGCATCGTGATGTCGGTGATGACGGGCTTCGAGGAGGACCTCCGCGAGCGCATCCTCGGCTTCAATCCGCAGATCGTCGTGCTGAGCCACACGGGGGCGCTGCTCGACGCGGCGGAAGTCGAGAAGACGGTGCGGGACACGCCCGGCGTCCTTCGCGCCGCGCGCTTCATCTACGGGCAGGCGATGGTGAGCAGCACGGGCGCGGTCAGCGGCGCCGTCGTGCGCGGCGTCGAGCCGCAGCGTCTCGACGATGTCGTCGAGGTGCGGCGCCGGCTCCTCCCCGGCTCGCACGACACGCTCGGCTCGCCGATGCCCGTCGAGGTGATGATCGACGGCGACATCGAGACGGTCGAGGTGCCCCAGGTCCTCCTCGGCTTCGAGCTCGCGAAGAGCCTCGGCGTGAAGGTCGGCGACTGGGTCAACGTGATGTCGCCGATGGGCTCCGCGACGGCGATCGGCCTCACGCCGCGCGTGAAGCGCTTCGCCGTGGGCGGGCTCTTCGACTCCGGGATGTACGACTACGACTCGACGATCCTCTACATGTCGCTCGCCGACGCGCAGCGCTTCTTCCAGCTCGAGGAGGGCGTCACCGGCATCGAGGTGCGCCTCAGCGATCTCTACGCCGCGCGGCAGATCGCCGACGACATCGAGGGCCGGATCGGCTACCCGTACTACGCGCGCGACTGGATGGAGGTGAACCGGAACCTCTTCATGGCGTTCCGGCTCGAGAAGTTCATCCAGTTCATCGTGCTGCTGCTGATCGTGCTCGTCGCCGCGTTCAACATCGCCGCGACGCTGATCATGGTGGTGATGGAGCGGCGGAAGGACATCGCGATCTTGAAGTCGATGGGCGCCTCGAGCGCCGCCGTCGGCCGGATCTTCATCCTGAAGGGGGCGCTGATCGGCGTGACCGGAACGCTTCTCGGCATCCTCGGCGGGGTCGGCGGCGCGCTGCTCTTGAAGCGCTACCAGTTCATCGAGCTTCCGAAGGACGTGTTCTACGTGAACACGGTGCCCGTCCGGCTCGAGCCGGAAAACTTTCTGCTCGTTGCCGGGGCCTCCATCTTGATCTGCATCCTCGCAACGATCTATCCCGCTCGTCAGGCGGCTCGTCTCGCGCCCGTCGAGGTGATCCGCTACGAGTGACCGACCAGGCAGTGAAGGGGGGTGGCGGAACGAGCGCACATCGAGGCGACCGGGCTCGTGAAGGAGTTCGTCGACGGCCCGCGGCGAGTGCGCGTGCTCTCGGGGGTGGACCTCGAGGTCGCACGCGGCGAAACGATCGCGATCGTCGGTGAGTCCGGCGTGGGGAAGAGCACCCTCTTGCACGTCCTCGGCGGCCTCGAGCGCCCGACGGAGGGACAGATCCGCATCGGCGACGTCGACCTCGGTGGAAGAAACGATCGTGACCTGGCTCGCTTCCGCAACCAGGTGGTCGGCTTCGTCTTCCAGTTCCATCATCTCATGCCCGATTTCACGGCGATGGAGAACGTGATGATGCCCGCGCTGATCGGCGGCGAGAAACCGGAATCGGCGCGCGAACGCTCCGCGGAGCTGCTCGAGCGCGTGGGTCTGAAGGAGCGCCTCGACCACCGCCCCGGAGAGCTCTCCGGCGGCGAGCAGCAGCGAGTGGCCGTCGCGCGCGCTCTCGTGCAACGGCCCGCCGTCGTGCTCGCCGACGAGCCGACCGGGAACCTCGACCCCGACACTGCCGGGGAGGTCGAGCACCTCCTCGTCGAGATGAACCGCGAGGCCGGCGTGACCTGCGTCGTCGTCACGCACTCCGAGCGCCTCGCCCACGCGATGGACCGCCGCTTGCGCCTCACCCACGGCCGGCTCGAGGCGGCTTGAGCATGAGCGCACGCAGCCGGCGGCTCGTCCTCGCCCTTCTGTACTTCGTCGCGGTGACGGCCGGCGGCCTCGCCCGGCCGTCGGACTCGTCGGCGCAGACGCCGACGGTCTCCGAGATCCGCATCGTCGGGAACTCGCGCGTCGACGAGCACGCGATCCGCGTCCACATCTCGTCGCGCCCCGGCCGGCCCGCGACGCTCGCGCAGCTCGATGCCGACCTGCGCGCCGTCTACGGGATGGGCTTCTTCGAGGACGTGATCATCGAGGTCGACCAGCAGCCCGACGGCCGCGGCGCCGTCGGCGTCACGTTCCGCGTCGTCGAGCGGCCGCTGATCCATGACGTCCGCCTGGAAGGCGAGATCGAGATCGAAGAGAAGGACCTCGACGAGGAGCTCGGGGTGCGCGCGCGCACCATCTACGATCCCGAGAAGGTCCGCCGCGGCATCGAGCGGGCACGGAGCCTCTACGAGAAGGAAGGCTACCTCGACGTCGGCATCACTCCCGAGGTGATCCCGTCCGCAGTCCCCGGAGAGGTCGACCTCGTCTACAAGATCGACACTGGCGGACAGATCCGCATCGGCGAGATCCGCTTCCAGGGAAACGAGAACCTCTCCGATAGCGAGCTGAAGGGCGTGATGGCCACCAAGGAGGCGTGGTTCCTCTCGTGGCTGTTCGGCTCCGGCACGCTCAACCGCGAGGATCTGAAGACCGACGTCGAGCGCATCACGGCCTTCTACTACGACCACGGCTACGTCAACGTGAAGGTCGACAAGCCGGAGGTGCAGCGCGAGGGCGACGAGCTCATCGTCTCGGTCAAGATCGACGAGGGCGAGCGCTTCGACTTCGGCACGATCGGGTTCGCCGGCGACCACCTCGAGCACGACGTCAACGAGGAGGTCCTGCAGGAGCAGATCCAGGCGGAGCAGGGCACGGTCTTCCGCTCGAGCGTGCTGCGGTCGGACGTCGAGAAGCTGACCGACCTCTACGGCGACCGCGGCTACGCGTTCGCGAACGTCGAGCCGGAAACGGTGATCCGCGCCGAGGCGAAGGCGGTCGACGTGACCTTCCGCGTGAGCAAGGGCTCTCCGGTGACGATCGGCAAGATCGAGGTCACCGGCAACACGAAGACGCGCGACAAGGTGGTCCGGCGCGAGCTCAAGATCAGCGAGCAGGAGCTCTTCTCGGCGACGAAGCTCCGGAAGAGCCGCGATGCGTTGCAGCGCCTCGGCTTTTTCTCCGAGGTGAACGTCACGACGCGGAAGTCCTCCGTGCCGGACCAGATCAACGTCCTCGTCGACCTGAAGGAGGGCTCGACCGGCGCGTTCAGCGCCGGCGCGGGCTTCAGCTCGGGCGACCAGTTCCTCTTCAACGTCCGCGTCTCCGAGAACAACTTCCTCGGCCGCGGTCTGCGCGTCGTCGCGAACGCGGACTTCGGGTCGGTGCGCCGGAACATCTTCTTGTCGGCGACCGACCCGTACTTCCTCGACACGAACTGGATGCTGTCGGCGACGCTCTTCACCGCGCAGCTCGAGTTCGACGACTTCACGCGCGAGGCGACCGGCCTCTCGCTGCGCACGCTCTACCCCTTCGAAGCCCTCGGCATCGAGAGCCTCGGCCCGATCGACCTCGCGGACACGCGAGTCGGCGCCGAGTACCGCCTCGAGCTCGCCGACATCTTCGACGTCGCACCCGACGCGCCGCCGAGCATCTTCAACTCCGCCGGCGACAGCACGATCTCCTCGATCGCCCCCGGCATCCTCCGGAACACCCTGAATCACGCCTTCGACCCGACGGACGGGTCCTTCCAGGACGTCGCGTTCGAGGTCGCCGGGCTCGGCGGCAACACACGCTTTCTGAAGTTCACTGCGCGCGGCCGCTGGTTCGTACCGGTCTACGAGATTCCGAACTTCGGGCCGCTGATCTTCTCGAGCGGCGGCCGCCTCGCGTGGGGCCTCGGCGAGGACGGGCTCTCCGGCAAGGAGCTCCCGCTGATCGATCGCTATTTTCCCGGCGGCATCAACACGATCCGCGGCTTCGAGACGCGGTCTCTCGGCCCGCGTGAGAACACGTTCAATCCGCAGGGCGCGATCATCAACAATCAGCCGGTCGGCGGCACCAACGAGCTGATCGTGCAGACCGAGCTCATCTTCCCGATCTTCCAGGAGGTCGGGCTCCGCGGCGTCGTCTTCTTCGATCTCGGCAACGCGTTCCTCCAGGAGGACGGCATCGATCTCGGCAACCTCCGCTACTCGACCGGCGTCGGACTTCGTTGGTTGTCGCCGTTCGGACCGCTACGCATCGAGTTCGGCATTCCGCTGAACGAAGAGGGCGACGAAGAGACGGAGCCGATCCAGTTCTCGTTCGGAGCCCCGCTCTGAGCGCCGGCGCCACTTGAGACGAAAGGCCAGCAAGAAGATGACGACATCGAGGTGGACGGCACTGATCGCCGGGATCTGCGTGGCGATCTCCGCGGTGCCCGCCCTGGGACAGAACGAGAAGATCGGCTTCGTCGACATGCAGCGCGCGTTGCAGCAGTCGAAGCAGGGGAAGAAGGCCCTCGCGGATCTCCAGGCGCGGAAGGAATCGATCCAGAAGGAGCTCGAGGGCAAGAAGGACGAGGTCGTCAAGCTCGAGGAGAACCTGAAGCGCCGCGCGGTCGTCATGCGCGAGGAAGAGCGTCGCAAGGGCGCCGAGGAGTTCGAGCGCAAGCGCTTCGAGCTGAGCCTCAAGGTCAAGGAATCCGAGTCGCAGCTCCAGGCGAAGTACGAGGAGTCCGTCGGCAAGCTCGTGCAAGCCCTGCACAAGGTCGTGCTCGAGGTCGCGAAGCAGCAGGGATACACGCTGATCCTCGATCCGAGCGCAGGGCCGGTCCTCTACTTCGAGAAGGCCGACGACTTGACCGACGAGGTGCTGAAGCGTTTCGACAAGTCGTGAGCGAAGGGAAGGCATTCCTGCCGTCGGGCCGCGACGTCGCCCGGCTCCTCCCGCACCGCTATCCCTTTCTGCTCGTCGATCGGGTGATCGAGTTCGAGCCGGACCGCCGCATCGTCGCAGTCAAGAACGTCACCCTGAACGAGCCGCACTTCACGGGACACTTTCCCGATCGGCCGATCATGCCGGGCGTCCTCCTCTGCGAGGCGCTCGCGCAGGCCGGGGGGCTGCTGGTCAAGGGATCGTTCCACGGCGGACTGTCCCCGGAGCCGGCCGGCGAAGACGTCTTTCTCGTCCTGACCGGCCTCGACAACGTGAAGTTCCGCCGGCAGGTGGTGCCGGGCGATCAGCTCCGCCTCGAGGTGACGCTGACGCGCCGGCATCGGCCGCTCTGGAAGATGCACGGCGTCGCGACGGTGGACGGGCAGCTCGCGGCCCAGGCGGACCTCTCGGCGGTCGAGCTCGACGCGGAGCGCGCGCGTGCCGAGGGGTTCCCGACCGGCGGGCAGGCCGCACAGATCCATCCGACGGCGATCGTCGCGCGCGAGGCGGAGATCGACGCCGGAGTGGAGATCGGACCGCACGCGTTCGTCGGACCGCACGTGCGGATCGGGCGCGGCACCAGGATCCAGCATCATGCGCACGTCGACGGGCACACGACGCTCGGCGAGGACAACCAGGTCTTCCCGTTCGCGAGCGTCGGCTCGATCCCACAGGACCTGAAGTACCGCGGCGAGGACAGCCGTCTCGTCATCGGCAACCGGAACCGCATCCGCGAGTTCGCCTCGCTGAGCCTCGGCACCGAGGGCGGCGGGATGGAGACGCGGATCGGCGACGACAACCTCTTCATGAACTACAGCCACGTCGGCCACGATTGTCGCATCGGAAATCGCGTGCAGATGGCGAACTCGACGGCGCTCGCGGGCCACATCGACGTCGAGGATTTCGCGATCATCGCCGGCCTCGCGGCGGTCGCGCAGTTCGTCCGCGTCGGAGAGTCGGCGTTCGTCGGCGGCGGCTCGATGGTCGTGATGGACGTGCCGCCGTTCTGCATGGCGAACGGCGACCGCGCCGAGCTGAAGGGGCTGAACGTCGTCGGGCTCGAGCGCCGCGGCTTCACCGCGGAGGACCTGCGCGCGCTGAAGCACGCCTACAAGCTCCTCTTCCGCTCGAAGCTCCGCGTCGCCGAGGCGGTCGAGCGCGTACGCGCGGAGGTCCCTGATTCGAAGCCTGCGGCGCAGCTCGCCGATTTCGTCGCCGCGAGCGAGCGCGGCGTCACGCGGCCGTAGCCGATGTCGGACCCGCTCCCGGTCGGATTGATTGCGGGGAACGGAATCTTCCCGCGACTGTTCGCGCGCGGCGCGCGCAAGGCGGGCGTGTCCGTCGTCGCGGTCGCGCACGTCGGCGAGACGGAGCGCGAGATCGAGGACGAGGTCTCGGCCTGCACGTGGATCCGCGTCGGCGAGCTCGGCAAGATCATCCGCGTGTTCCGCCAGGCGGGCTGCCGCCAGGCGGCGATGGCGGGCGGCATCAAGAAGGCGCGTCTCTTCTCGGGCTTCCGTCCCGATCTGCGCGGCGCCGCGTTCCTCGCCCGCATGCGGACCTTGCACGACGACCGGATCCTGCGCGGCATCGCCGCGGAGCTCGAGTCGGAGGGGATCCAGGTGATCCCGTCGACGACCTATCTGCCGGAGCTCCTTCCGGCGCCCGGCGTGCTCGGAAGGAAGAAGCCGCGCGCGCGGGACTCGACGGACGTCGCGTTCGGGCGGCGCGTCGCGCGCGCCGTCGGCGCTTTCGAGGTCGGACAGACTGTCGTCGTGCGCGCCGGTCTCGTCCTCGCGGTCGAGGCGGTCGAGGGAACGGACGCCGCGATCCGCCGCGGCGGCGAGCTCGGGCGCGGCGGCGCGGTCGTCGTCAAGGCGAGCAAGCCGGGGCAGGACCTTCGCTTCGACGTGCCCGCGGTCGGGCCCGAGACGATCCGGCTGATGGCGGACGTCGGCGCTCGCGTGCTCGCGGTCGAAGCGGGACGAACGCTCCTTCTCGAGCGCGAGGCGCTGATCGCCGCCGCCGACGCGGCCGGCATCGTCGTGCTCGCCTTCGATCCCGCGGAGGAGCCGTGACTGGGAGCCGACTTCGCGCCGCCGTCGTCGGCGCCGGCTACCTCGGGAGCTTCCACGCCGAGAAGTACGCGGCCCTCGGCGACGAGTGCACGCTCGTCGCCGTCGCGGACGTCGACGAGAGCCGAGCGCGCTCGCTCGCCGAGCGCCTCGGCTGCCGCGCCGTCAGCGACTTCCGCGAGCTGTGCGGCGAGATCGACTGCGCGAGCGTCGTCGTTCCGACGACGCACCATCTCGCGATCGCCGAGACGCTGCTCGAAGCCGGCGTCGACTGCCTCGTCGAGAAGCCGCTCGCGACCGATGCGGCGCAGGCGCGCGAGATCGTGCGGATCGCGCGCGAGCACGGGCGGATCCTGCAGGTCGGGCACCTCGAGCGCTTCAATCCAGCGCTGACGCGGCTCGCGCGCCGGATCACGGCGCCGCGCTTCATCGAGTGCCATCGACTCGCGCCCTTCACCGAGCGTGGCGCGGACGTCGACGTCGTCCGCGACCTGATGATCCACGACCTCGACCTGATCCGGCTTCTCGTGCCGCAGGAGATCACGAGCATCGAGGCGGTGGGCGTGCCGGTGGTCACCTCGGCGATCGACATCGCGAACGTGCGGCTTCGCTTCGCGGGCGGCGGCATCGCGAACGTCACCGCGAGTCGCGTCGCACTGAAGCGCGAGCGGAAGCTCCGGCTCTTCCAGCTCGACACCTACCTCGCGATCGACCTCGCCGAGCGGTCGGTGCGTGTCGCGTTTCGTCCGCCCGGAGCGGTCGGGCTCGCCGGCGTCGTGTGGGAGCAGATCGATCTCGAAGCGGCGGATGCGCTCGGCGCGGAGATCCGCGCGTTCCTCGCCTCGGTCCGCACGCGCTCGCGGCCGGCGGTCACCGGCGAGGACGGTCTCGCCGCGCTCGAGCTCTGCGAGCGAATCCTTTCGGTGATGGAGTCGGAGTGAGCCCGCGGGACAATCCGCGGATCCTGCTCGTCGCCGGCGAGGCTTCGGGCGACCTCCGCGGCGCCGAGCTGGTGCGCGAGCTCCGCGCGCTTCTTCCCGACGTCGAGGTCTTCGGCGTCGGCGGAGAGAAGCTGCGCGCCGCCGGGATGCAGGTTCTCCTCCCGGCGTCCGAGCTCTCGATCATGGGCATCACCGAGGTCGTCGGACGGCTTCGGATCGTGCTGCAGGCGTTCCGCCGGCTGCGCGACGTGATCCGCGGTGAGGCGCCGGACGTCCCGCGTCCGGACCTCGTGATCCTGATCGACTTCCCCGACTTCAACCTGCGCCTCGCAGTCGCGGGTCGCCGCGCCGGGGTGCCCGTCCTCTACTACGTGAGCCCGCAGGTGTGGGCGTGGCGGCGCTACCGGATCAAGACGCTCGCTCGCTGGGTCGATCACCTCGCGGTCGTCTTCCCCTTCGAAGAGGAGATCTACCGCGGGCGGGCCGCGGTCACGTTCGTCGGGCATCCCGCGCTCGAGACGGTGCATGCGACGCGCTCACGCGACCAGGTACGCCGCGATCTTGGCCTGACGTCGGGACGGCCCGTGGTCGCGCTTCTGCCCGGGAGCCGGAAGGCGGAGGTCGAGTTGCTCCTCCCTGTGCTCCGCGACGCACTGCCGCTGCTCGGCCGTCCCGTCGACGCGGTGATCGCGCTCGCCGAAGAGAGCTTGCGCGAGGAGGTGGCGGCGATCGCTCCGGACGTGCGCGCGATCTCGGGCGAGACCTACGACCTCGTCGCGGCCGCGGACGTCGTGCTCGTGGCCTCCGGGAGCGCTTCGCTCGAGACGGCGCTCCTCGGGCAGCCGATGGTGATCGTCTACCGCGTCTCGCCGGTGACGTACGCGCTCGCCCGGCTCCTCGTGAGGGTACCGTTCTTCGGCATGCCGAACCTGATCCTCGGGAAGGGTGCGGTTCCGGAGCTCCTGCAGGGCGACGCGACGCCGGAGCGGGTCGCCGCGGAAGCGCGCGCGATCCTCGACGATCCCGAGCGAGCCGCGCGCATGCGGGCGGATCTCGCCTCGGTGCGAAGCCGGCTCGGCGAGCCCGGC